>CAMLDT010000042.1 GCA_946479075.1 uncultured Polaromonas sp. | reverse complement strand
ACCACCGAGATCTACACTCTTTCCCTACACGACGCTCTTCCGATCTCGCACCGATTTCGGTGACGACTTTCTGACCCGCGCGCGCGTGGCCCGCAACTGGATAGGCACCCTGGGCATCGAGGAGGCGATGTACATCATGGCCGAGGTGGACGCCGACGGCGAGGAGCTGGACGGCCAGCACCGTTACGTGCTGCGCTTCGCCCCGGATGCGCAGCTCCAGGTGGACGCCTTCTGGTCCGTCACGCTCTACCAGCGCGAGGATTGCCTGCTGGCGCCGAATCCGATCAACCGGCATTCCATCGGCGACCGCACGCGGGGTCTGGTGCGGGATGCCGATGGTGGGCTCACGCTGTGTATCCAGGCGGACGATCCGGGTCAAGGCAGGAACTGGCTTCCTGCTCCCGCGGGCCAGGGCTTTTACCTGACCTTGCGGCTGTACCAGCCGCGCCGTGCGCACCTGGACGGCGAATTTGCCTATCCACCGGTCACCCGGGTGAAGCGGCGGCACGCCAGCGAGCGCGCCGGCGAGGACCTTGTGGCACCGGAGTTGCTATGAAAAAAGGAGCTGCCTGCGCTTGACTGGTGTGGGCTGCAGGCCTTTTTTGCTTGTAAATTCGGGGCGGGCCGGCAACGGCCGGGGAAGCCTCAGTGGTGGTGCCCGTGCTCGCCATGCACATGGCGGTGTGCAATTTCTTCGGCGCTGGCGGCGCGCACATCGGTGACCGCCAGGGAAAAGCGCAGCGCCTTGCCGGCCAGCGGGTGGTTGCCGTCGAGCAGAACAGTGTCGCCCTTGATCTTCACCACGGTGAAGACGATGGACTTGCCGTCTTCGCCGCGGCCTTCGAGCTGGCCGCCGACCTTGACGCCGGGCGGGAACTGCTTTTTGGAAATGGTCTGGACCAGGCTTTCGTCGCGCAGGCCGAACGCATCTTCGGGCTGCAGCTCCAGCGTGGTCTGGTAGCCGGTGGTCTTGCCCTGCAGGGCTTCCTCGATTTTTGGCAAGGTGTTGCCGTAACCGCCATGCAGGTAGACCATGGGGGTTTTGCTGTCTTCAATGAGTTTGCCTTGCAGGTCCGCAACTTTGAAGCGCAAGCTGACGGCGGTGTCTTTGTCGATGTTCATGGGGGCTCAAAACCGGAAGTGGGGAGATGGCCCCATTTTCGCCCAAAGGCGGGCCGGCGCGCAGAACGCCATGAGCAAGTATGCTGGGACAGATGTCATCAACGTGCGCCCCTTCTTCATGAACTTTCCTGCCTGCCCGCTGTTTGCGGCCGCCGCCTGCCTGACGGTGGCACTGGCTGCGCCGGTGGCGGGCCAGACCCTGACGCCCATCAACGTGACGGCGACCCGCACCGAGTTGCCGCCTTTTGAGGTTCCCGCGTCCGTGGACGTGCTGGACGGCGAGCGTATCCGGGGCGATGGCCGGGCACAGCTCAACCTGTCGGAAAGCCTGGCGCTGCTGCCCGGCCTGCTGGCGCGCGACCGGCAGAACCAGGCCCAGGATCTGCAGCTGTCGGTACGCGGCTTTGGCGCGCGTTCCACCTTCGGCGTGCGCGGTGTGCGCCTCTACGTGGACGGCATCCCGGCGACCATGCCCGACGGTCAGGGCCAGCTTTCGCACATCGACCTGGCCTCGGTGGGGCGGCTGGAGGTCCTGCGCGGGCCGTTTTCGGTGCTGTACGGCAACTCCTCGGGCGGCGTGATGCAGGTGTTCACCGCAGAGGGCCAGGGCCCGCCGGTGCTGGGCGGCAGCGTGGCGGCCGGCTCTGACGGTTTGCGCCGGGCCGATGTCAAGGCCAGCGGCGCTGCCGGACCCATGGGCTACGTGCTCAGTGCCGGGCGCCTGCGCACGAACGGCTTTCGCGAACACAGCGCGGCCGAGCGGGACGGCGCCAACATGCGGCTGGACTGGGCGCTGGCGGGCGACAGCAGCTTGAGCCTGCTGGCCAACAGCCTGAAGGTGGACGCCCAGGACCCGCTGGGACTGAGCCGTGCACAGTTCGATACCGCACCGCGCAGCGCCGATCCGGCGGCCACGACCTTCAACACCCGCAAGACCGTCAGCCAGCGGCAGATCGGGGCGGTGTACGAACGAAAGGTGAATGCCGACAACCAGCTGCGCCTGATGCTTTATGGCGGTGAACGCGCCACCACGCAGTTCCAGTCGATTCCGGTGGCGGTACAGGCCGGTGCCCAGCACCCCGGCGGCGTGATCGGGCTGGAGCGCAACTACGGCGGGCTCGATGCGCGCTGGACCACACGCACCTCGCTGGCGCAGCAGCCGCTGGAAATCATCGGCGGGCTGGCTTACGACACGATGACCGAGCGGCGGCGCGGCTGGCAGAATTTTCAGGGCGCGACCCTCGGGGTGCAGGGTGCACTCCGGCGCGACGAGGACAACCGTGTGACCAGCCTGGACCCCTACGTGCAGGCGAGCTGGAAGCCCGCCCCGCGCTGGACTGTCAACGCCGGCGTGCGTCACAGCCGCGTGAATTTTGATTCCGCCGACAACTACATCGCTGGCGCCAACGTCAACGACAGCGGCAGCGTGTCTTACAGCGCGACCCTGCCGGCGGCCGGCGTGACCTTTGCGCCGTCGGAACAATGGCGCGTGTATGCGGCCGCCGGGCGCGGCTTCGAGACGCCAACCTTCAACGAACTGGCTTACCGTGCCACCGGCACCGGCCTCAACTTTGCGCTGCGGCCCTCGCGGAGCGACAACCTGGAAGCCGGCGCGAAATGGCGCAGCGCCGCCGGGGCGGCGACCCGTGCCGAATGGACGGCCGCCGTGTTCCACACCGCCACACAGGACGAAATCATCACGCAGAGCAACACCGGCGGGCGCAGCACCTTCCAGAACGCCGGTGCGACCCGGCGGCGTGGCCTCGAACTGGCGGCCAGCATCGCACCGGCGCGCCACTGGCTGGCGCAGTTTTCCTACACGCTGCTGGATGCGCGCTACCGCGACGCCTTTGCGTGTGTGGGCGCAGCGAGCCTGTGCCCGGCGCCGCAAGTGCCGGCCGGCAAGCGCATCCCCGGAACGGCACGTGACGCGCTGGCGATGGAGATCGGCTGGCGGCCGCCCACCGGCTGGCGCAGCGGCGTGGAGGCCCGTTACCTCGGCAAGGTGATGGTGAACGATTTCAACACCGATGCCGCGGCGTCCTTTGTCACGCTGGGCGCGCATGTCGGTTATGTGTTTGACCTGTCACGCTGGAACATCGCGGCCACGGCGCGTGTGGACAACCTGGCCGACCGGAAGTATGCCGGCTCGGTGATCGTCAACGAGGGCAATGGCCGTTACTTTGAACCGGCGGCAGGGCGGAATTACGTGCTGTCGCTGTCGGCCAGTTACCAGTTTTAGGAAGTGACCATGTTTTTTCGGTTCATCGCGTTGTCCATGGCTGCGTTGCTGGCTGCCTGCTCGCAGGCGGCACCGGGCTGGGATCGCCTGATCAGCGCCAAAATCAGCGAGCAGTACCCGGCCTACAAGGTCCTGGCAGCTGAAGCCGGGCAATTGCGGGTGCAGCGGCCCGGCCAGGTGGACAAGACTGTGGACGTGGCGGACATCGCAAAATTCTGCCAGCGCGGCCCGGCGGACTGCAACTACGCGCTGGACCAGATGTTGCTGGGGCTGCGCGGGGCACAATAGCCGCTTTCTCGCCGGCTGATCTTCTTTCATGCACACCACCGCCCTTGTTCTTTTCTCTGGAGGCCAGGACTCCACCACCTGCCTGGCCCAGGCACTGTCGAAATACGAACGCGTGGAGACCGTCGGTTTTGACTATGGCCAGCGCCACAGCGTCGAGCTGCAGGCGCGGCTGGTGGTGCTGCAGCAGATGCGTGCGCAATTCCCGCAATGGGCCGGCAAGCTGGGCGACGACCACGTGCTGGATCTGGCGGTGCTGGGCCAGGTCAGCGAGACCTCGCTGACACGCGACACGGCGTTCAAGATGGAAAGTTCCGGCCTGCCCAACACCTTTGTGCCCGGGCGCAACCTGCTGTTTCTGACCCTCGCCGCGGCGCTGGCCTACCGCCGTGATTTGCAGGTGCTGGTGACCGGCGTCTGCGAGACCGATTTTTCAGGTTATCCCGATTGCCGCGACGACACCATGAAAGCCATGCAGCTGGCGCTGTCGCTGGGCATGGACAAACGGTTCCTGATCGAGACGCCGCTGATGTGGATCGACAAGGCCGCGACCTGGGCCCTGGCGGAGTCGCTGGGTGGCCAGCCGCTAGTGGAACTGATCATCGAACACACCCACACCTGTTATCTGGGTGACCGCACGCACCGCCAGGCCTGGGGCTACGGCTGCGGCACGTGCCCGGCCTGCGCGCTGCGCGCGCGCGGGTATGCGGCCTACCGCGGTACCGCGCCGGCCTGACTTACGCGGGGTTGGCGCTTTCGCTGAGCGCAAATTGCGCCGGCATGCCATCGGGCTGCCGGTCCAGGTTCCAGCGTTTGTTGTGAAAAGGCGCAATGGAGGGGCGGTGTGCGATGGAAACAAGCGCACCATTTTGCTTCTGCACCTGGGCCACCAGCCGCTCGTAAAGAATTTTTTCGGCCTCTTCGTCGAGCGCGCTGGTGGCCTCGTCGGCAAACAGCCAGGCCGGCTTTTTCAGCAGGACACGCGCAATCGCCAGCCGCTGCTGCTCACCACCCGACAGTTTCTGGCTCCAGGCGTCCTGCGTGTCCAGGCTGCCCCGCAGTTGCGGCAGCAGCGCGTCGTCCAGCGCCTGGCGCAGCGCATCGTCGCTGTAAGTGGCAGCGGGTTGCGGGTAGGCGAGCGCATCGCGCAGGCGGCCGTCGGGAAAATACGGCCGCTGCGGGATGAACATTGTGTTGGCCGGCAGGCGGGTGGCGCCGCGGCTGAAGGGCCAGATGCCGGCGAAGGCGCGGAACAGGGTGGACTTGCCGCTGCCCGATGCGCCCTTGATCAGGATACGGTCACCGGCGCCTGCGCGCAGGCCAACGCCGTCAAGCAGCACCCTGCCGTCGGGCAGCGCGAGCGTCAGATCCTGCACCTCCAGCGCCGCGCCGTGTTCCTGCGGCGCTATGAAATTCGTAGCTGCTTGCGCACGCTGGGAAAGGGCCAGAGCCTGAAAACTCTCTTCAAAACCGGTCAGGCGGTCGGTGGTGGCGCGCCAGGCGGCCAGGGTGGCGTAATTGTCCACAAACCAGCTCAGTGAATCCTGGACCCGGCCGAAGGCCGACGAAATTTGCATCAGTTGACCGAGCTGGATGGCGCCGCTGAAAAAGCGCGGGGCGGCCACGATGAAGGGAAACACCACCGCCGCCTGGCCGAAAAAGTTGGTGAACCAGCTCAGGTTTTTCTGCTTGCGGGTCAGGCTCAGGTAGTTTTTCAGCACCGCGGAAAAGCGCGTGTCGAGCTGCGTGCGCTCCACCGCCTCGCCCTTGTCCAGCGCAATCGATTCGCTGTATTCGCGCACCCGGACCATGTGGTGGCGAAAGTCCGCCTCGTAGCGCTGCTGCAGGTAGTTGAGCCGGATTTGCGGCTTGCCGATGTAGTGGGCAATGACGCTGCCGACGGCGCAATAGAGCACGGCCATCCAGACCATGAACCCCGGAATATTGAAATGGTGACCGCCCAGCGTGAAGTCAAAGGGGCCCGACAGCGTCCACAGGATACCGACAAAACTCAGCAAGGTGACGACGGCATTGAGCAGGCCCATGCTCAGCGAGACGGTGTAGGAGGGAAACAGCATCAGGTCTTCCTGGATGCGCTGGTCGGGGTTGTCCGGTGTGGTGAGTTCGGGACCGCTGCGGGTGTAGCGCGCCAGTTCCATTTTGTAGAAGGCGTGATTGGACAGCCAGCGCTGCAGGTAGTGCGCGGTCATCCAGGCGCGCCAACGGATCTCCAGCAACTGCGTCAAATAAAAGCGGTAAACCGCGATGATGATGAAGGCAAAGGCCAGGTAGGTGAAGCGGCCCAGTTGCGTCCAGAACACCGGCTGGTTCTTTTCCTGGATGGCGTCGTAGAACACCCGGTTCCAGTCGTTGAGCAGCACCAGCATGTACACCGCGGCCAGATTGAGCAGCACGATGGCCAGCAACAGCCCGCGCGCGCGCCACTTGTCTTCGGACTGGAAGTAGGGCCGGGTCAGCGCCCAGGCCTTTTGGCAGAACTCCCTGAAACTGCCGCTGTTGTTGTCGTCGTTGTGGGTGGGCATGCAAGTCCTTGATGGGGCGGGAAAATGGCGTCAGTGTAGTGGGGTGGGCCGTGTCGCTTGCGCGAACCGTCATCTGACCAGCCGGCGCTAGGATGGTTCCATGAACCACGCTTCCTCCTCCCCGGCTGCCGAGGGCAGCATAGCCTGCACGGTGCAAGGCCCCTTGCTGCTCATCGCCATCAACCGCCCGGCCAAACGCAACGGCTTCACGCCGAAGATGTTCCGCGAACTCGGTGAGGCCTACACCCGCTTGGACGACGATCCGGCGCTGCGTGTCGGAGTGTTGCATGCCGTGGGCGAGCACTTCACCGCCGGGCTGGACCTGCCGACGATTGCGCCGCTGATGCAGCGTGGTGAAAAAGCCGTGCCGCTGGGGCTGGTCGATCCGCTCAACCTCGGCATGGACGGTTACCGGCGCCGCAGCAAACCCATGGTGGTGGCGGTGCAGGGCATCACGTACACCTTGGGCATCGAGCTGATGCTGGCCGCCGACATCGTGGTGGCGGCGGATAACTGCCGTTTCTCGCAACTGGAAGTCAAGCGCGGCATCATGGCCACCGGCGGCGCCACCCTGCGCATGGCCGAACGTGCCGGCCTGGGCAACGCGCTGCTGCACCTGCTGACCGGCGACGAGTTCGGCAGCGCGGAAGCGCTCAGGCTGAACTTCGTGCAAAAAGTGGTGCCCGCTGAGCGAGTGATGGACGAGGCGCTGCGCATCGCCGAGGCCATTGCCGCGCAGGCGCCGCTGGCGGTGGTGGCCACGCGCAACAATGCCCTCAAAGCGGTGGAGCAGGGGCCGCTGGCCGCCATGCAGGACTTCATTGCGGTGCAGCAAGGCCTGTCGCGCAGTGAAGACGCGGCCGAAGGTGTGCGTTCGTTTGTGGAAAAACGGCCGGCGAAGTTTCAGGGGCGCTGACTGCGATACCGTTCGCCCCTGAGCTTGTCGAAGGGCCAGCCCCGGGGCTTCAACAGGCTCGGCCCGAACGGCGGGTGCTGAGACGGGTGAACGCCCTAGGACAGCTGGTTCGACACGCCGCTGACCACGTGGCCGGATGGCACGTGTTGCGAGGCGGAATCGACATGACCGGTCTGGTCGTCGAAGAAAAAGTCGGGTTCAAATTCGCGCAGAAATTCGCCCTTGGGCAGGCCGCCCAAAAACATGGCTTCATCGACCTCGATGTTCCAGTCCATCAGCGTGCGGATGGCACGTTCATGCGCCGGCGCGCTGCGCGCCGTGACCAGCGCCGTGCGTATGCGCATGCGCGAGGTGCCGACACTCTGCAGCCGGTGCAGCGCTTCGAGCAGCGGCTTGAACGGCCCTGCCAGCAGCGGCTGCGCGGCCTTGTCGCGTTCATGCGCCTGGAAGGCCGACAGGCCCTGGGCCTGGAACACACGTTCGGCCTCGTCGGAAAAAATCACGGCGTCGCCGTCGAAGGCAATGCGCACCTCGTGAGGGTGTTTGTCGCTGGCATGCGCCGACTGCGGGTACACCTGCGCGGCCGGCACCCCGGCCGCCAGGGCATCGCGCACGTCGCTCAGGTGGGCCGACAAAAACAGGTTGGCGTGCAGCGGCTTGAGGTAGCGCCAGGGCGGCTCTCCGCGGTTGAAGGTGCCGCGCTGGATGTTCAGGCCGTAGTGCTGGGCGGATCGGAACACCCGCATGCCCGAGACCGGGTCGTTGCGCGAGAGGATCACCACTTCGACACGTTGCGCCAGTTTGGCGGCAGGAGAGGCGTCGTCCAGGGCATCGGGCGCTTCGTTGAAGGCCAGCAGCTTCTTGACCAGCGAAAAGGCCACGCCGGGTTTGGCCGGCACGTCGAGCCGGGCCAGTTGCAGCTGCATGTAGGCCGCGTCTTTTTTGGCGCCGGGCACAGGCGGCTGCACCATGCCGTCTTCGAAGACGCGGTTTTCTTCTTCAAAATCGAACAGGGCGCGCGATGAAATCGCCACCACCAGTTGTCCGTCGAGCGTTGCTGCCATGGTCTTGCCTGTGTTGCTTCAGCGGGAAGGGGAAGGGTTGAACGATAGCTCAAGTGTGCGCCATTGGCCGCAGGCCGTCGCGTCCAGCGGCCACTGGTCGGCACGTTCGACGTGGCGGACGCCCCGGGCCAGCAACTGGGCGGCGCGGATGATGCCGGCGTGGGTGATCCACACCGCGTCGGCATCGGCATCGTTTTTTCGCAATTCGTCGAAAGCCTGACCCACGCGTTCCATCACTGCGCGTACGGTCTCCCCATGGCCGCCCACGGCATGGCCGGCAAAATCGTGGGTCCAGGCGTCGAACTCACCCTGCGCAATCGTGTCCCAGCGCCGGCCCTCCCAGTCGCCAAAGTCCATTTCGCGCAGCCGGGCGTCTGTGTTGATGATCAAATCGGGTCGCAGCCCTTGCAGCGCCTGCGTGAGCTGCTCACATCTTTGTAGCGGGGAGGTGCTGACCCGCAGGCCGGGAGGCAGTGCCTCCGCCAGTGCGGCCGCCGATGCACGTGTGGCGTCAGCATCGACCGGGACGTCCATCGCGCCGTAACAGGTGCCTGCGGCTGCCAGCACCTGCGCATGGCGGACGAGCCAGAGCTTCATGCCACCCCGACGGCCAGGCCCAGGTAGAAGGCCATCTCACAGACCTGTTGCGTGGCGCCCAGACAGTCGCCCGTGAAGCCCCCCAGCCGGCGCGAGAACAGCCGCCCCATCCACAGCAGCGCGATCAGGGCGAAGCTGCAGGCTACGATCAAAGCGACAGCGTCCAGCGCATAACTGACAAGGGCCAGGGCCGAAAAACACCAGATAAAAGCGACACCCAGGCCGCCCAGCGTGATCTGGTCGGCCAGGGGTTTGGATTTGGACGTGGCGGTGTCGCCCACATGCGGCAGCACGCGAATCAGCAGCAGCGGCAAGCCGCGCGACACCACATGGGCTGCGAACAGCGCTGCGGGCACCAGCCAGGGATCCACGGCCAGCTCGGCGTCTTCACTGCCGGAAAGCGGTGTCTCGACGGAACCCAGCAGGGTGATCAGCGCCAGCTTGCTGCCGACCGCCAGCACCAGCGCCAGCGCGCCGAAAGCGCCGACGCGCGAATCCTTCATGATCTCCAGCGCGCGCGGTGCGTCGCTGCTGCCGCCCAGTCCGTCACTCACATCGGCCAGGCCGTCTTCATGGAAAGCGCCGGTCAGCAGCACCGTGGCGACGGTGGAGAGTGCCGCGGCCACCAGCGGCGTGAACAGATTCAGCGGAAGCAGGGCGGTCAACAGGGCATAGACGCCGGCTGCGACGGCACCGACCAGCCAGCCAATGCCGGGGAAATGCGCTGCGCTGGCGCGCAGCATGGCCGGGCTGTAGCCGGCCCATTCGGCCAGCTGCCCTGTCACGGGAATGCGGGTGAAAAACTGGACGGCGAGAAGGAAGTGACGAAGGAACTGCAACATGTTCAATTTTTTTCGCTGACGCCGGCTGAATCAAAGCTGGCCATCTCGGCGAGAAACAGTGAAGCCGATTGCAGCAGCGGCCAGGCCAGCAGCGCGCCGGTGCCTTCGCCCAGGCGCATGTCCAGATCCAGCAGCGGCGTGGCCCGCAGGTGCGCCAGCAGCAGGTGGTGGCCGCGCTCGGCCGAGCGGTGGCAGAACACCAGGTAGTCCTTCACGGCCGGCAGCAAGGTGCAGGCCACCAGCGCGGCAGCGCCGGCGATAAAACCGTCGACCAGCACCACGCGCCGTTCGCTGGCGGCCTGCAGCATGGCGCCGCTCATCATCGCGATTTCGAAACCGCCCAGCGCGGCCAGCACGGCCAGCGGCTCCTGGGCGTCCGGGTGGCGGTCCAGTGCGTGTTGTAAAACGGCTTGTTTGTGGCGAAGCTGCGTATCGTCGAGCCCGGTTCCGCGCCCCACCACGTCAGCCAGCGGCAGCCCGGCGAGCCGGGCCAGCAGCAGCGCCGCAGGAGAGGTGTTGGCAATGCCCATTTCGCCGAAGGCGATCACGTTGCCGGGCAAATCCCTGACCACGGCCATGCCGGTGTGCAGCGCCTGCACTGCTTGCGCGATTGACATCGCGGGGCCGACGCAGATGTTGGCCGTGCCGGAGGCGATTTTCCGTTGCAGCAATTGCGGATGGGCCGCCAGGGGCCCGGCCACACCGGCGTCCACCACCTGCAGCGCAAAGCCATGCTGGCGCGCAAACACATTGATGGCCGCGCCGCCCGCCAGCATGTTGCCGACCATCTGCAGCGTCACGGCCTGCGGAAAGGCCGACACGCCTTCGGCAGCGATGCCGTGGTCCGCGGCGAAGACCACCATCTGCGGTGCGTCGAAGCGGATCGCCTCGCTGCGCTGGATCAAACCGAGCTGCAAGGCCAGGGTCTCCAGCCTGCCGAGCGCGCCCGGCGGCTTGGTCTTGTGGTCAATCCGGTGCTGCAGCCGCACCGCGAGGTCGGCGTCAGCGGTGGGCTCAATCGCAGGCAGCTGAAGGCTTGAGTTGTCGGTCATCGGTGATCTGTTGAAGGCAGGCGGGACAAAAGCAGGAGGCAGCTGCCGTGCCGGTGGTGGATGCGGGCGTGGAGAGCACCGGCATGAGGTGAGGCAGCCTGACGCACCAGCATTCGGTATCCCCACCATGCATGTCTGCCCCCACGCTTGTCGCTGCGCGTACTGCGCTGCCCCCCATGGGGGCTGTGCTTGCTTGGGACGGCCCGTCGCTGCGCACCATGCCGCAGCGGAAAGCGGCGCCGCAACGTGGGCAAGAGGAGTTGGCTGGCGCGCCGGCCGGTGCTGCAGTCATGGCAAGGCGTGTCAGGCCTGCAGGAACAGGCGGTAGACCGGGTTGTTGGTTTCTTCCACGTGCGGGTAGCCCAGGGTGTCGAGGAAGGCCTTGAAGGCCTTGTTGTCGGCCCTGGGAACCTGCAGACCGACCAGGATGCGGCCGTAGTCGGCGCCCTGGTTGCGGTAATGGAACAGGCTGATGTTCCAGCCGGGCTGCATGGCCGACAAAAACTTCATCAGCGCACCGGGCCGCTCGGGAAACACAAAACGCAGCAGCCGTTCGTTCTTCGACAGTGCCGTGTGGCCGCCCACCATGTGGCGGATGTGTTCCTTGGCCAGGTCGTCATGCGTGAGGTCCAGCGCCTTGAAGCCGTGCTTGCTGAAGTTGCTGGCGATCTTGATACTTTCGCCCTTGCCATGCGTGGTCAGGCCGACAAACACATGGGCCTGGCTGGCGTCGCTGATGCGGTAGTTGAACTCAGTCACGCTGCGCGGGCCGCCGGGCAGTTCGCCAATCAGTTCGCAAAAACGCCGGAAGCTGCCGCGCTCCTCGGGAATCGTCACCGCAAACAGCGCCTCGCGCTCTTCGCCGACCTCGGCCCGCTCGGCGACAAAGCGCAGGCGGTCGAAGTTCATGTTGGCGCCGCACAAAATGGCCGCGTAGGTCTCGCCCCTGGTCTTGTGGGTAGCCACGTACTGCTTGATGGCCGCCACACTCATGGCGCCGGACGGTTCGACGATGCTGCGCGTGTCGATGAACACGTCCTTGATGGCAGCGCAGACGGCGTCGGTGTCCACCGTGATGAACTCATCGACCAGCGCCCGGCTGATGCGGAAGGTTTCCTCCCCGACCAGCTTGACGGCGGTGCCGTCGGCAAACAGGCCCACATCCGGCAGCGTCACGCGTTTGCCCGCGCCGACCGACAGCGCCATCGCATTCGAATCGCTCATCTGCACGCCGATGACCTTGACCTCGGGCCGCACCGCCTTGATGTAGTTGGCCACGCCCGAGATCAGTCCGCCGCCACCGATGGCGACAAACACCGCGTCCAGTGATCCTTTGCCGATCATCTGGATCTGGCGCAGGATTTCCATGGCAATCGTGCCCTGGCCGGCGATCACGTCCGGATCGTCAAACGGGTGCACAAAGGTCAGGCCGTTTTTTTTCTCCAGCGTGACCGCGTGCAGGTAGGCATCGGAATAGCTGTCGCCATGCAGAATCACTTCGCCGCCCAGCGCGCGAACGGCATCGACCTTGACCTGCGGTGTGGTGACCGGCATCACGATGACCGCGCGCGTGCCCAGTTTGTGCGCGCCCAGAGCCACACCCTGTGCGTGGTTGCCGGCCGAGGCGCAGATCACGCCCTTCTGGAGTTGCGCCGGGCTCAGGTGCGCCATCTTGTTATAGGCGCCGCGCAGCTTGAAACTGAACACCGGCTGCTGGTCTTCGCGCTTGAGCAGCACCGTGTTGTGTACGCGGCGGCTCAGGTTTTTGGCCGGTTCCAAGGCCGACTCGACGGCCACGTCATAAACACGGGCTGTCAGGATTTTCTTGAGGTAGTCGGCAGGCTGGAGGCCGTGCCCTGGCGACACAGATGTTTTTTGGGTGGGCGATTTCATGAGCTTACTTTCTGCCTTCGATGATAGTGGGGTTTGGGAGTGCGCCAGCCACGCTGGTCACCTGCTCGGCCGAGTAAAAGCACGGCTCAGAAATAAAAAAAGCCGCCAAGTCCGAAGACTTGGCGGCTTTTGAGCTTTGAATCTCAAGCTGGCTTAAGCCAGCGTGGGATTAGAAAGCGTGGCGAATGCCCAGGTACAGCTGGCTGGCATCCTGACCGGCAGCGTTGTTGCCCGTGCCGTTCAGAGCCGATTGCGTGTACAGCGCGTAGCCAGCACGGGTGTCATTGTTCAGCTTGGCATACGACACACCCAGCGATGTGCGCTTGGACAAGGAGTAGTCATAGCCGACGGACACCAGCGTAGCGCCGGTATTTGCACCAGCAGCAGCGCCGCTACCGGTCATGTCACGTGCTTTGGTGTAGGTGAACAGGAAGGTGCCAGCGCCGAGCGGCACGGTCACAGGGATAGACCATGCGCGACGCTTGACGTCGGTAACAACACCAGTCGTTACTGCAGTGCTTTCGATTTGGGACTGGTCATAAGTCAGGCCAACAGTGGCCACGCCGAAGTTCCAGTCGATGAAAGCAGTGCCGGCTTTCTGGTCAGCCATTGCAGAACCAACGCGACGGTCTTCAGACTTGGCATCCCAGAAAGAGACGCCGGCTTTCAGAGGACCGTTGCCGTAGTTCAGGCCGAAGTTCATTGCTTTGCCTTTGCCTGCATCGCCTACAGAACCAGCAGGAGCGGTAGGAGTGACGGCGGTCACGCCTTCTGGACCTTGCCAGTTGCTGCTGTAGTTGGCCTGAGCTTGGAAGCCAGCGAAGTTAGGTGTGGTGTAACGGATCATGTTGACCGAACGGCTGGTGTTGGCGATCGGAGCAGCAACAGAACCTACGAAGCCGAGCAGTGCGCAGCTGGAAGCCTGCAGAGCTGTGGAGCGAGCACCGTGCTGGTCAGAGCCCAGGCAGTAGTGAGTGTCCATTTTGCCCAGCTGGATCATGCCAAGGCCGCCGCTCAGGCCGACGAAGGTGTTACCACCAGCGAGTTGGCTAGGAGCAGAATAAGCGGTCAGAGTGCCTGCACCAGCAGCGCCAGCGGTGCTGGAGCCACCGTTGTCGTCAACGCGGAAACGGGTGTCGATCTGGAAAACAGCCTTCAGGCCGCCACCGAGGTCTTCAGTGCCGCCGATGATGAAACGCGACGAGCCGTCAGCAACGCTGAAACCATTGCCATTGGTACCAGCAGCACCATTGGAATATTTGGTCTGTGCAACGCCGCCTTTGACGATGCCGGACAGGGTAACGGAAGACTGAGCGAAAGCGCCGCCAGCAACTGCGAGTGCAGCCAGAGCAACTAGGGATTTTTTCATTGCGAGTTTCTCCAAGGTTAAACATAGGGCTCCAGGATTTTGGATCCCCGGGCCAACCTCCATTTAGGAAGTTGTATGTATTGCAACAGAGGCAGCAGCCTTTCGCAAAGGAATTAGCCCGCTAAATCCATTTCCGTTGCACCTCTGCAACAAAACTTTTTGGACCTCAAGGGCCAAGCCGGCGCTCTTCCAGTATTTGGAACGTACTATTGAATGTAGTACATTTGAGTCAGGCAGCGTTTAACGGACCGGAGCGGCGTTTTCTGCTGCCTTGCTCCCACGAAATGACCCACCAGTTCATCTCCCTGCGAGAAGCCAACCAGAACTTTTCACGCGTCATTGCCGCGGTGGAGCGCGGCGAGGCGTTTGCCATCACCCGGCGCGGTCAGGAAATAGCCCGGCTGTCACCTTCCAGGCCTGTCGAGCCGGCCTTGCCGGGCGGCTCCAAAGCAGAGTCGAAATCCTTTGTCAATGCAGCCTTGGATGAGCGCATGCGCAGACTGGAGGTAGTGGTGGATAAACTGTTGTCTGCCCTTGCGGCACCCGACAAAAAGTAAGCAGGACATGGATACTCTTCTCAACGCCGCCGACAGCGCTTTGCGCACCTTGTTTGCCAGACCCCACGCCAGCCGCGCCTGTCCCACGGTGCCGGGGCAAATCACTGAACTGGGTGCCGCAGACAAGGCGCTGGCTGGCGCACTGATGCGGGTCAATCACGTGGGTGAGGTGTGCGCGCAGGCGCTGTACGCCTCGCAGGCGCTGAGCACGCGAGACCCCGGCTTGCGCCAGCATTTTGAGGAGGCCAGCAAGGAAGAGGGTGATCATCTGGCGTGGACCCGCGAACGGCTGGACGAGTTGGGGGCCCGGCCCTCACTGCTCAACCCGCTGTGGTACGCCGGTGCGTTCGGGCTGGGCTTGCTGGCCGGGCGGCTCGGCGACAGGGTCAGCCTGGGTTTTGTCATGGAAACCGAACGCCAGGTGGAGTCGCACCTGGCCAGCCATCTGGAGCGCCTGCCGCCAGGCGACCATGCTTCACGGGCCATCGTGGCGCAGATGAAGGACGATGAGGCCCGCCATGCCCAGGAGGCGCAAGGCGCCGGCGGCTTGGACTTGCCCGCGCCGGTCAAGGCCTTGATGCGGGCGTCTGCCAAGGTCATGACCACCACCGCGCACTACATCTGAGCTTCTTCTCAGCTGCTACTCTTTTTGTAGCTGCTCATGCCCGCTGCAAAAGGGCTGGAGGCCAATTTCTTGCCTGTTCAAGCCTCGATCAGTTCAAAGCTGGTCGTGATGTCGGCGGTCTTGCCAAGCATGATGGTGGCTGAGCAGTACTTGTCGTGGCTCATCGCAATCGCGCGTTCGACCGCGCTGGCCGGGATACCGCGACCAGTCACCACAAAGTGCATCTGTATTTTTGTGAAAACCTTGGGATCGGTTTTGGCGCGCTCTGAACTGAGCCTGACCGTGCAGCCGCGCACGTCGTGGCGCCCGCGCTTGAGGATCAGCACCACGTCGTAGGCGGTGCAACCGCCGGTGCCGGCGAGCACGGTTTCCATGGGACGAGGCGCGAGGTTGGCGCCGCCATTTTCAGGTTTGACGGCGTCCGGCGCACCATCCATCACCAGGGTGTGGCCGCTACCGGTGACGGCCATGAAACTCATCGCCGACCCCGGTGTGTCGGGCGTGCTGGTGGAAGTGCTGGCACCGGTCCAGCTCACTGTGCATTCCATGGATCTCTATCCTTCAAAACCAGAAATAGTTGGAGAAAACGTTGTAAATGTTTATTTTTCACAACAGATTATTGCTGCGGTGCAACACGGCTCCGCTATACTGAAATCATCGCATGAACATGTCCATGTTTTCATGCAACGGTTGTCTCCTCCATCCCTGAAAGGGTGGATTTACAGGTCCAGATCGCAAGGTCTGGACCTTTTTTCTTGGTCGCAGGTTTTACGGCGATCAGCGTGCGCCGATGGGCTGTGCCTGTAAGACCCCGTCAAGGTGCCACCTGCGCTGCCTATACTCGCGGCATCATGTTGACCGGATGGCTCCCTTCCCTTTCCCTGCTTTCCCTGTTTCGCCGCGCCGCCAAGGCGTCTGGCGCGGCCATGCTGGTGATGTATCTGGCGGCCTGCACATCGCCGACCTTGCTCCCCGAGGCGCCGGCGCGCGCTGCGGGGCTTGCCTCCACACCCTGGGCGCTGAGCTCCGGGGCGGCTGACGGCGCAATTTCCTGGCAACACTACCCCCTTCCGGGCAAACCGCCCAGCCAGTTCAGCTACGTCCGCCTCGACGGTCGCGACGCGATGGCGGCCCGCGCCATGTCGTCCGCCAGCATGGTGCGGCAAGTGGTACGCATCGAGCCTGGCGAACTGGGCAGTGTGCGGTTTTCCTGGAAGGTGCCCGACCTGATCGCCCAGGCTGACATGGCCTTGCGCGAAGCCGACGACTCGCCGGTGCGCATTGTGCTGGCCTTTGAAGGTGATCGCCGCAGGTTTTCAGGTAAAAACGCCATGCTCTCCGAACTGGCGCGCGCGCTCACCGGCGAAGAGCTGCCCTATGCGACCCTGATGTACGTCTGGTGCAACACCCGTGAGCCGGGCAGTGTGATTGTCAATCCGCGGACCGACCGCATACGCACGCTGGTGGTGGAGTCCGGCCCCGGCCGCTTGCGCCAGTGGGTGGACTACGAACGCAATATACGTGCGGATTACGAAAAGGCGTTCGGCGAGCCTCCCGGCGCGCTGGTAGGCATAGGCATCATGACGGACAGCGACAACACGCGCAGCAGCACGCGCGCCTGGTACGGCCCTGTGAGGCTCGCGACCAAGCCGGCAACACCGAAGCCCTGAGCTTGGCCTGCCGATGCTGTCCCGCCCCTTCGGCGCGTTGATGCCGCGGTGAGCGGGCAGCTCGATTACAACGCCGCCCTGCTGCGCACGATTTTTCTTTAAACCTAAAGGAAACCCGATGTCGGCACGGTGCTTGCTCTGCTAGCATCGGCTCTCGATCCAAAATCCCACCTGATGTTCGCATTTATCCTCCGCCGCCTGATGCAGGCCGTGATCGTGATGGTCACCGTCGCCTTCCTGGCGTTCATGCTGTTCCAGTACGTGGGCGATCCGGTGGTGTTTCTGCTCGGGCAGGACGCCAAGCCTGACCAGATTCGCCAGCTTCGCGCTGATTTGGGGCTGGACCAGCCTTTTTTCGTGCAGTTCGGCCATTTTCTGTTCAATGCCGTGCAGGGAGAGTTTGGCTTGAGCCTGCGGCAGGGCGCCAAGGTTTCCCGGCTGATTGCCGAGCGCTTTCCAGCCACCATGGAACTCGCGATGGTGGCGGCGCTGCTTGCACTGGTGATTGGTGTGCCCATGGGTGTTTATGCGGCGCTCAGGCGTGGCACGTTTTTCAGCCAGGTATTGATGACGGTGTCCCTGCTGGGCGTGTCGCTGCCTACCTTCCTGATCGGGATTTTGCTGATCCTGTTTTTCTCGGTCGGCCTGGGCTGGTTTCCGAGCTTTGGCCGCGGCGATGTGACGCAAATCGGGTGGTGGAGCACCGGTTTGCTGGCGGCCGATGGCTGGCATCACATTGTGCTTCCGGCAGTCACTCTGGCGATCTTCCAGCTCACGCTGATCATGCGGCTGGTGCGCGCGGAGATGCTGGAGGTTCTGCGCACCGACTACATCAAGTTCGCGCGCGCGCGAGGGCTGTCCAACCGCGCCATCCATTTCGGCCATGCGCTGAAAAATACCCTGGTGCCGGTGATGACCATCACCGGCTTGCAGCTCGGCGGCCTGATTGCCTTTGCCATCATCACCGAGACGGTGTTCCAGTGGCCCGGCATGGGCTTGCTGTTCATCCAGGCGGTGACTTTTGCGGATATTCCGGTCATGGCCGCCTACTTGTGCCTGATCGCGCTGATCTTCGTGGTCATCAATCTGGTGGTTGACCTGCTTTACTTTGCCGTTGATCCACGGCTGCGCGTCAGCAACGCGGGGGGCCATTGATGCTTGCACCCCGCCCCGGCCCGGTGCTCAAGGCCAATGGCCGCGCGTTCGCCAGGATTGCCGAATTCCATCCGGAACTGACAGCCTTTCGCCGGGATCTGCACGCCCATCCCGAGCTTGGCTTTGAGGAGGTCTACACCGGCGCCCGCGTGCGGGACGCGCTGGAGCGCTGCGGCGTTGACGAAATCCACACCGGCATCGGCAAGACCGGGCTGGTGGCAGTGATACGCGGGCGGCAACATGCCAGCAATCGCATGATCGGCCTGCGCGCCGACATGGACGCATTGCCGATGACCGAACACAATGAATTTGCCTGGAAGTCTTCCCGAAACGGCCTGATGCACGGCTGTGGCCACGACGGCCACACCACCATGCTGGTGGGCGCCGCCCGCTACCTGGCCGCCACCCGCAATTTCGACGGCACAGCCGTGCTGATTTTTCAGCCTGGTGAAGAGGGTTTTGCCGGGGCCCGCGTCATGATCGAGGATGGCCTGTTTGAGCGCTTTCCGGTGCAGGCCGTCTACGGCATGCACAACTGGCCGTCGATGCGGCCCGGCACGGTGGGCATACGGCCCGGACCCATGATGGCGGCAGCCGACCGCTTCACCATTGACATCACGGGCCGCGGCGGGCACGGCGCCCATGCCTACATGACGGTGGACCCGGTGGTCGTGTCGGCGCACATCATCACGGCGATCCAGAGCATCGTGGCGCGCAACGTCAACCCCATTGACAGCGCGGTGATCAGCGTTTGCGCCATGCAGGCCGGCGACATGGGCGCCTTCAGCGTGGTGCCCGGCAAGGCCTCGCTGGTCGGCACCGTGCGCACCTTCAGCCCGGACGTGCAAAACATGGTGGAGCAGCGGCTCAGCGAACTGTGCAGCGCGGTGGCGCTGGGTTTTGGCGCTTCGGCGGCCGTGCATTACGAACGCATTTATCCCGCCACCATCAATTCCTACGACGAGGCCGTGTTCGCCGCGGATGTGGCCGAGGCACTGGTGGGTGCCGACCACGTGGTGCGCGACATGGCGCCCAGTATGGGCGCCGAAGATTTTTCCTTCATGCTGCAGGTCAAGCCCGGTGCTTACCTGCGCATCGGGCAGGGCGCCGAGAACGGCGTCGGTAGCTGCTTTTTGCACAACACCCGTTACGATTTCAACGACGATATTCTGCCGCTGGGCGCCGCATTACATGCGGGTCTGGTAGAGCAGTCCATGCCTTTATCCGTGTAGCCCCCTGACTTTCCATCAACAGGAGAATCCCATGAATTTCAAGAAAAAAGCAGTTCTGGCCCTTGTCGGCTCTGCGCTGGCAGCTACAAGTTTTGTAGCATCTGCGGTGACTCTGCGGATCGGCAACCAGGGCGACGCACTGTCCATGGACCCGCACTCGCTCAACGAGTCGCTGCAGATCAGCGTCAACGAAAATGTCTATGAACCCCTGGTGGCGCGCGGCCGCGACTACAAACTCACGCCTGCGCTGGCCACCAGCTGGAAGCAGACCTCGCCCACGGTCTGGCGCTTTGAGCTGCGCAAGGGTGTGCAGTTTCACGATGGCACGCCCTTCACCGCTGATGACGTGATCTTCAGCTATGAGCGCGCCAAGAGCGACGGCTCCGACATGAAGTCCTACGTCGGCCAGATCAAGGAAATCAAGAAGCTCAACGACCACTCCATCGACATCGTCACCAACGCGCCGTTCCCGATCCTGCCGGAGCTGTTCACGCACTTTGACATCATGAGCAAGAAGTGGTGCGAGACCAACCAAGCGACCAAGCCGGTGGATCGCCGCAAGGGCATTGAAAACGCGGCGTCCTTCCGCGCCAACGGCACCGGGCCTTACCGCCTGCGTGAGCGCCAGCCCAATGTGCGTACGACCTACGTACGCAACGGCAACTACTGGGGCAAGATCGAGGGCAATGTCGATGAGGTGATCTTTAATGTCATCGGCAACGACGCCACCCGCGTGGCGGCACTGATCTCCGGCGAGATCGACGTCATGGAGCCCATTCCGGTGCAGGACGTGGCCCGCCTCAAGGCGGCGTCCAACCTCAAGGTCTTGCAGGGCCCCGAACTGCGCGTGATTTTCCTGGGCATGGACCAGAAGCGCGACGAGTTGCTGTTCTCCAACATCAAGGGCAAAAACCCGTTCAAGGACAAACGTGTTCGCCAGGCCTTCTACCAGGCCATCGACATCGAAGGCATCAAGCGCACGGTGATGCGCGGCGCCTCGTCCCCCATCGCCCAGATGTTCCCGGCGCAGGTCAACG
>CAMLDT010000041.1 GCA_946479075.1 uncultured Polaromonas sp. | reverse complement strand
AATGATTGCGCTGGTCGAAGAATACTTTGCCCAGTCACCCAGCGTGGTCGTCAAGGTTGGCTTGTTTGCCGATGGATCACTGATGTTGAACAGCGGCAACGGCTACACCGACAAAGCGGCGCTGGTTGCAGCGATTAACGCGATTACCGGTAATGAGTTGACCAGTTCAACCAAGTATGAAGATGGCATTGGCGCCATGCAGGCGGCATTTGGCACGCCTTCTTCGTCGGTCACCAATATTTCGTATTTCCTGTCAGACGGTTCGCCCACGAACACCGGTCCTGCGAATACCGCGATTGCCACATATACGGCATTTGCTTCCGCCAACGGCATCAAGTCCTATGCGGTGGGTATTGGCACCGGTATTGCCGATGTGAGTTACCTCAATAATCTGCATATTGTTGATGCAGACATGAGCGGTGCCGGCGATACCGCCATCATCGTGCCGGATCTGAACTCGCTCGACCAAGCGCTGATCTCCACCGTGCCAAGTGCTTACAGCGGAAGCGTCGCGGGCACTGGCGGTGCGAGCAACGTGAGTTTTGGCGCCGATGGCGGCTACATCAGTTATGTGGATCTGGTCATTGATAGTGATGGTGCGGGTCCGGGTACGGCCACTCAAGTTGTGCGCTTCTCGTACAACCCCGGTACCGACCAGATCACCCAGAACAGCAGTTTGGGCTTCCTGACAAGCAGTTTCCCCCAGTCTGGCAGTGTGCTGACGCTCAACGGCAGCAAGGGCTTTGCAGACGGAACCCTGGCCTTCGATTTCACGAACGGTCAGTACACCTATTTCACGGCAGGGCAGGCGGTGGAAGGAGACCAGTTCACCATCGGCTTCCAGGTAACGGATGGTGATGGCGATACGGCGACGGCGGTGCAGACCATTGTTGTTGTGGATGGTCAACCTATCGCCCGGGATGACTACGACACCTTGATGCCCAAGGACACACGCTTCGAAGGCAATGTGATCAACGGCATTGGCACCGATGGTGGTGCTACCGAGGTAATTACCGAATTCTCGTCATCGGCCGTCAGCAAAGACACCATTCTTGATGGCGCGACCGTTTCCTCGATCACGTTCAAAGGCGTCACTTTCAATCTCACCGTCAACAGCTCAGGCACTGCTGCCGGTGGTACCTACACGATCTCGGCAGGCAAGTTGACCTGGACGAGTTCCAGCGAAGCTGCCAATGTGCTGGTGTTCAACAAGGACGGCTATTACCAGTACACGCCGCCAGCCGCCCAGACTGCAGCGCCCACGCAGGGCGGTACCTTGACCACCAACTTCACGTCTGCTGGCAATGCCTCAGCGAACGGGGTGACGCTGTCGGGTTACACGCGTACCGGCAATTTGACAGGAGCGGCCAACGGGACGCTCACCTACGCGGGAAGCGGTGTAGGTGTCACCAATGGAGAGACGAGCAATGCGGTGGACGACCTCGAAACGCTGGTGATCCGGTTCAATGCCGCCAGCCATGCTTACGGGGTTCAAAACGTCAGCTTCACGATCAATACTGGCGGCAGTAATTTGAGTTCCAGTACCACCGTCGGAGGCTATGGCGGCGTGGTGACCTCGGTGACTTACAAGGTCTATGACATCAGTGGAAACCTGCTTGGATTGTTCTCCAGCTTTGCGGAGGGAACCGTCACCATCCCGAGTCAGTACAGCAATATCGGATGGATCGAAATCGAATCGGGCAGCGCGGCACAAGCGCGCATCCAGAATGTCACCTTCAATCACATCACAGGAGGCGGCACCTCAACAGCCTATGCGCCAGAACATATTGGCTATACCCTGACGGACACCGATGGCGACTCCTCCTCGGCGACCTTGAACCTGCACACGATCACCAATCACTACGCGGGCACTTCTGGAGGTGAGACGCTGACAGGGTCGAGCGCCAATGACTACATCTCGGGTCAGGACGGAAACGATACCCTCAACGGCGGTGCGGGTTACGACCTGATCCGGGGCGATGCCGGCAATGACACGATTGATGGGGGCGCTGACGACGACCGACTGTTTGGTGGCACAGGAAATGACACCATTTCTGGCGGCACCGGCAATGACGAACTCTACGGCGAGGATGGCGACGACATTCTCAACGGCAATGATGGCAACGATCTGATCTACGGTGGCGCCGGTAATGACACGATCAATGGGGGCCTGGGCGCCGACACCATTGTCGGAGGCGCAGGCAACGACACCATGACCGGCGGCAGTGCTGGTGTATCAGACGTCTTCAAGTGGGAACTGGCCGATGCGGGCATCAAAGGCTCACCCGCTGTCGATACCATCACGGACTTTGACAGCGTGCATGCAACGGCAGGTGGTGATGTGCTCGATTTACGCGACCTGCTCGTGGGGGAGAACCACAATGTTGGCGTTGGAAATCTTTCCAACTACCTGCATTTCGAGAAGTCAGGGACTGACACCATTGTTCACATCAGCAGCACAGGCGATTTTGCAACCGGCTACAGCGCGTCGAAAGAAGTGCAGACGGTCGTGATGTCCAATGTCGACCTGATTGGCACGATGAACACCGACCAGCAAATCATTCAGGACATGCTGACCAAAGGCAAGTTGCACACAGACTAAGCCCAAAGCGCTTGTAGCAACCCAGTCCGCCGGATTTCAGGGAGTCCGGCGGATTTTTACTTGGCGACCTTGATGGCCGGGCCGGCCGCACCGTCAAACCGGGCCGCTTCCAGCGCGGCCAGTTCAGCCCGGTCGATGACGCCTTCGCCGTAAACCTGCATGTCCATCTTGTGCGCGGCCGCGGCAAGATCCTTGAGGAAAGCCTGGTTGGCGGTGCTGTACTGCAATCCACGGATGAAGCTGGCGTCCACCTTCAAAAAGTCGAGCCCAAATTCATGCAGGCTGTCTGACTGGCTGAAGTGGCGCCCAAACCTGGTCAGGCCAATACGGCTTCCTGCCTTGCGAACCTCTGCGACAAATGCCGGGAGAACCATGGTGTGCTTCAGGACATCTGCTTCGGGTATTTCAAGCCAGAGGCGGCGGGCCAGGGTGGGTATTTTTCGGATCGTCTCCAGCACACGGGTGCGGAACGCCTCATCCTGGAGTGACGGCGCAGACAGGGAAATTGCCAAGCCGGCCAAACCGGGATCGGCACGTAACTTTTCAATGCCCAGGTTGAGGGCTGCCAGGTCAATGGCCGGCGTCAGATGGAAGTGTTCTGCCAACTGCATGAACCGGCTCACAGGCTGCCAGTCTCCAGCGTCGTCAAACATCACCTCCATGGGACACTCGGCATGCACAAGTTGCCCTTTCATGTCCACAACCGGCAGATGCATCAGCCGCACCTGTCCCCGGTCCACGGCAAGCCTGATCAGTTGGGCCGTCTCTTCC
This sequence comes from uncultured Polaromonas sp., assembly GCA_946479075.1. The sequence continues at coordinate 17,030 of CAMLDT010000041.1, read as the reverse complement.
TCGCGGCTGGTGGTGCTGGCATTGCTTGCGCCCCCGCTCTGGTACACCGCATTGATACCTTGTGACTCGGCCACCGACAGTGCGCTTGTGGCTTGTGCCAGCAAGCTGGCCATATCCTGACCCCTCGTCAGGTTGGCGATACCGATGTGAACAACAGCGCTGCCAGGGCCAGTCAGTGGTGTACATGCCGCGACCTGCGCATCCAGGAGCTCTTTGGCGGCATCTTGCGCGTTGACCTGACTGGGGAGCAAAAGTACAAAATCGGAATCGCCCAGGCGGGCGGCCACGCCTTGGGTGCGGATTTTGTGGTCGTGAAGAACCTGCGCAAATGATTTCAACATTTCATTGGCCGCCGCTGCGCCTGATTGCCGGTTCAGCGCAGAAAAACCGGAGGCGCGCACTAAAAGGAGATGTCCATCTGCCGCTTCTTCGGTATCAAGCAGGTTCAAAAGCTGGATCATGAAAAAGGTGCGGTTAGGCATATCCGTCAAGGGGTCGTAGTTGGCAGTGATTCGCAACGCTTCCAATCGCTGGGCCTCTTCCGCGAACATGTCCTTGAGCCTGCTGACGGTGCTGTTCATCGCGAGGGCCAGTTGCCTGAGTTCCGGTACCTGGGGCAAGTCAATGGTGATAAAGCGTCGTTCGCTGATGGCGTTGGCTTGATCGATGACACGCTGTAAAGGCTCCCGCAAACGTCGCAGGGTCAGGGCGCCCAGCAAACCGCCGACCAATCCGGACAAGCCCAGCGCCAAGGTCAGTTGCAGGACACTTTTCCATAAGGTCTGGTAGGCAAAGCGACTGGTGCTCACCAGGGTCAAGGTGCCTGTCTGGTTCCATCCGTTGCTGATCTGGGCCTGGCCCGGGGCCACTTTCAAGGGCAAGAGTCTCACAAACCATTGCGGCACCACATGTGCCGTGATGGGTGCGGAGCGTTCCACAATGATTTCTCCGGTGGGATCTACAACCCGGATCAGCTCATAGTGGCCGCTGTCAAACATGGCCGCAACCGTCAATTCAATCAACACAGCATCGGCATTTTGTTGGCTCAGTGCCAATGCCAGGGCCGTTGCGTTGTCGTTGTTCTTTGCGTTGAGCTGATCGGACAAGTAGCTTCGCGCATTCAGCGTGGACGCCAACAAACCACCCAGCAGCGCCAACAGCGTGCTGAGAATGATTGCGAGCCACATTTGGCGGTACATTGACATGGAATTCCCTTCGGGACGGTTCTTTATAGCGTTTTATGGACGTGGTCAGTCAAATCCTTCGGCGCGTGCCCGCCTCAGTAATTCCTGCCAGCGCGACAGCGTTCCCGGACCTCCCGCGCCTTGGGCGCCGGACGTGCCTTGCCAAAGGCCCTGGCTGTTAAAGCTGAAAACCGGTTGCAGGTCAGGACGGCGAGAGGCCAGCTGAAGGTCGTTGATCAGGTTGTCAAGAATCAGGGGTTCCGCACCTGGATTCGGATAGAAGGCCAGAACCATGTGGGCTTGCGTGATGCTGCTGTTGATGCCGCCCAGACGGGCCTGGACATAGACCAATCGCAGTTTCTCGTCTGGAACGCCCAGCAGCAGCAGCGAGAAATACTTGACGATTGCGAAGTCTTCGCAGTCGCCGGCGCCGCGTCCCACTGTTTCCATGGGCGTCGCCCAGTAGTCGCTTTTACCCCACACGCGGATGTCGTCGTCAAACCTGATGCGACGGTTGAAGAAATCGTTAACCTGCCGGATTTTGACGGTTTCGGTCTGTTCTCCGCTGTCTTTCAAAAGCTTTCGCCAGTCAGCAAACGAGCTTGCAGCCAAGGTTCCAAAACGCTGGGAAAGGACGTCCTGCATCCGGTCAAAGTCGACGGCCGCAACCTTCAATGACCCGATGGCGAGCAGCAATATCAGCAGTATTGCCCTCTGTAAGCGTTTCAAGTGTGTCGTTTTTGCCCCAACTGCCTGTTAGAACCGGATATTTATTGCGCCGAAAAGATGTGTGCGGTAATATGAAAATATCTATATAAAACAGTAACTACCTGTGCTTTGTTCACCTGATTTCGAATGATTTTTGTCGTTCGATTTGTCAGGTCCTCAAGGCATTCAAGGTTGCCTGCAGCGCCTGGTGACCGCGTCCGTGAGCAGGAGCAAGCATGCAAAACCCCCCTTTTTACAGCTCATTACAGTGCCACTTCCATCATGGCTGGTCCCCGGTTTCCTGGCTTGCCAGTGTAACGGCGAAGCGGTCCGGCACATGAGCGTTCTGTTGCGAGAACTCCGCTTCACGCGGATTGAGCCCTGCCTCCAAACGCCTGATCGTGGGTGCGGGCGTCCCCCGCAAGCCATGGTTCTTGCGACGTTGTGGGCGGCCATGGTGCTGGGCAGCGCGGGATTTCTGACCAATAAAGCCCAGGCACAAACACAAACAGAGGCACCGGCCCCTGCGCAGACGCAGACGCAGGCACCGGCGCAGATGCCGGCGCCTAAACCCTTGACACTCAAGGAGGCGGCGCAAAAAGCGGTTCTGCAAAATCCCGAGGTCCTCTCGCGCTGGCACACCTTGAAGGCGGCCGATTTTGAGCGTGATGTCGGTGCCGGCGCCCTGTTGCCCAGGGTTGATCTGCTGGCCGGTGTGGGTTCCGAACGGCAAAGCGATCCCACCATTCGCTCTCCTTATGACCGCTCGTCCTCCTCACTGACCATCACGCAACTGCTTTACGACGGGTTTGCGACCCGCAATGAGATCAGGCGGCTTGATCACGCCAGACTGGTGCGCTTGTTCGAGTTTTTTGATACCTCCGAAAGCGTCGCCCTGGAAGTGGCCCGCGCCTACTATGACGTATTGCGCTACCGGCAACTTGTCCGGCTGGCAGAGGATAACTTTGTTCAGCATCGCTCTGTGTTTGACCAGACCGAGCGCCGGGTCAAGGCCAAGGTTGCGCGCTCGGTGGACCTGGAGCAAATTGCGGCGCGTCTGGCGTTGGCCGAAGCCAATTTGCTGACCGAGACCTCCAATCTTCATGACACTACAGCGCGCTTCCAGCGACTGGTGGGACAGGTTCCTACGGAAGAAATGCCTTTGTCCGAGCAATTGAAGGCGAACATTCCGGCCGATGCAAGCACTGCGGTGCGGCAGGCGCAGCAGTCCAATGGCGCCTTGCGGGCATCGATCGAAAATGTGCGTGCGTCCAGCGCGGCGCTGGCCTCCCGCAGCGGCGCTTATCAGCCGCGTTTTGACTTGCGGCTGCGGCGCGACAAGGGCAGCAACGTGAGCGGCGTTCCGGGAAGCTCCGAGACCAATGTTGCGGAAGTGGTCATGAGCTGGAACCTGTTCAACGGCATGAGTGACCGCTCGCGAGAGCGGCAGTTCGCCGAGCAGTTGAATGTTGCGAAGGATTTGCGTGACAAGACCTGCCGCGATATCCGGCAGACATTGCTGATTGCCTACAACGATGTGCGCAAGCTCAACGAGCAGCTCGGCTACCTCAATCAGAACAAGCTCTCCGTCGAGAAGGCGAGAAATGCTTACCGTCTCCAGTTCGACATCGGCCAGCGCACCTTGCTGGATTTGCTGGACACCGAAAACGAGCTGTACCAGGCCAAGCGTGCGGAGGTCAACGCCGAGCAGGATCTGAACATCTCCTATGCCAGAACGCATGCCAGCCTCGGCACCTTGCTGGGCGCGCTGGAGATTTCCAAAATTGACACCGGCGTGGTTCCCGGTTTCGATCAATGGAGCGATGGCAGTGACGCAGCCCAGAATTGCCCGGCTGAGCCGGTGACCGTTTACGCCGTCAACAAATCCGAGCTGATCGAGCGCTCCGCCGAGCTGCAGAAGCAGACCGCCCTGCTCAATGCACGGGAACGTGCCATGCAGGACATGCTGACTGCCGCGCCAAACACGGCCCCCGTGGCGGGTGTGCCTGCGAGCCCGGCCGCCCCGGCAGCGACCGCAACCGTCCCCGCTTCATCCGCCTCGCGCAAATCAAGGGCTGTCAGTCCTGCTGTGCCAGCGCCCGCTCCGGCGCAGCCGACGCCTGTTGCTCCATCCGCTTCGCCTGTTTCCGCAGCACCACCTGCCCCACCTGCCTCAACGGCTCCGGCGGCTCCGGCTTCCATGATGGCACCGCCTCCCGAGGCACCTCAGGTCGCACAGGCGCAGGTGCCGGCGGCTGCGCCCGCTGCGCCGGTCTCGTCGCCTGACGATGCCAACTACAGCGAAGTCCGGCAGGCCTTGCAAAGCTGGCGTGCAGCCTGGGCCAAGCGCGATGTGGATGCTTATCTGCAGTTTTACGCTCCGAATTTCATGCCGCCTGCTGGAGGCGACCGGGACGCCTGGAGGGAAAAGCGCGTGATTGCCCTGACGCGTGCAACGGAGATCAAGGTGGAAATCGCCGACCTCACCGTGACACTGACGGACGCGACGCACGCCACCATGGTGTTTACGCAAAACTACCGGTCGGCCAATTACCGGGATACGGTGGTCAAGACCCTGCAGTGGGTGAAGCTCGCCGACCGCTGGCTGATTGTCCGGGAGAGTTCTGCGGCCCCGGTGTCTGCAGGTCAGTAACGCAGCGGGCTTGTGGGTGAGGTGCGGGGGCGGGTGCACGGGCTCCGTGGCCACTCGCCCACTGCCGCGCGTCTCTCTTCCCTGATCCGGCACGGATGGAGGCCCGTCGCGGGCCCCCACATCCAACGCTCAGGTCAGGCCACCGCCCACGGCGATCCGGTCCAGTTCGTCAAAAATCTTGTCGAAATCCACGGGTTTGGTCCAGTAGCCGATAAAGCCGGCTTGCTCGGCAAGCAGCTTGTGCTCTGGCAGGGTATCGGCAGAACACATGAAGGCCGGGGTGGTCTCCAGTCCGGGGATGGTCCGCATGCGCTTGAGCAGGTCGATGCCGTGGATGTCTGGCAGGCGACCGTCAAGGACCAGCACATCGGGCTGCCAGGTGCTCGCCACCTCAAACCCCTGCGCGCCGTTTTGCGCCATGCGCATTTCCACATCGTCACGGGTTCGCATCACGTCGTCGAACAGCATCAGGTTGTACATGTTGTCTTCAACGTAAAGCACGCGCATTTTCCGCGACGGGCCTTCCCCGGTTGCAGCGGGGGCAAGGGGCGCGGGATGCGTGTCACTGGCATCCTCACCCATTGACTGCTCCCAGTACAGGTCGGTGGAGACCTTGTCCAGCACGCGGCACAGCCGGGCGGACTGGATCAAGGCACTCTCCACGCGTTTGCGTTCGGTGACGTCCAGGCACAGCTCCACCAGCATCAGGGGCCGGCCCTGACTGTCGAGCTCGCAAAACATCAGGGAGTGGATGTCCACCAGCTCACCATCGGGACGGATGATGCGGTAGTCGAGCTCGATCGTGCCGGAGCCGCGGCGCGATTGTTCGCGCGCATGGACCAGTGTGTCGAGGTCGTCCGGATAAACAAGGCTCAGCGCCAGATCCAGCGTGACCGGGGAGCCCGCGGGGCCGACGCCGAACATCTCATAGGCACGGGCGTTCCAGCTCAATTCCTGGCGCGCCATGTCGAAGACGCACTGGGCCACACCGGTGCTCGCCATCAACTGCTGCTGCATGCGCCGCTGAGCCTCAGCGAGCCCGAATTCAGGTTCGGCTGCGGATTGTCGGAAACCAGGCACCTGCTCAGTCATGGCTGCATCCTGTGTCGTGAAGGCGCGCATGGGGCGGTCGGGATGGGTTCACAGGAATCTCCAAAGAGTCAGGGTTGCTGGCCCGTCGGAAAATTTGAAAGTTCTGCCAGGACCGGAAACGATCTTATGCCAGAACGGTGCCCTTTGTCCCCTGCATTTGAGGGCTGAGCTCCGCTTCGTTGCCCGCTTGTCCACCCTGGCGCCGGACGGTGCAGCGTTTCAATCCGGAAGGACGGCGGTGACTTCAATTTCGATGCGTGCCCGCTCTTCGACCAGCGCCGAAACTTCCACGCAGGTCATGGCAGGAAAATTCCTGCCCATGACCTCCCGGTAGGCGCTGCCCAGCTCCTTGAGGCGTGCGATGTACTCCACGCGGTCAACGACGTACCAGGTCATGCGCACCATGTGCTCCGGTCCGGCGCCCCCGGCCTGCAGCACCGCCAGGATGTTCTGCAATGCTTGGCGTGTCTGCGCGATGAAGTCATCGCTTTCAAACTGCTGCTGCGCATTCCAGCCGATCTGGCCGCCCACAAAAATCATCGCGCCGCGCGCCATCACCCCGTTGGCATAACCTTTGGGCTCGGCCCAACCCTCGGGTTGCAGCAGTTTCATCATGGTTTGTCTTCCTTGTTTGTGTCGAGGTAGGGCTGTAGTGCAGCGCGCAATCCGGCTGGAATGGCCAGCACCTTGCCATGGGGTATTTCCGAGCAGACCACCACAGTGTTTGCGATTAATTTCAGTGTCTGGCCCTTATCTGACGGGCGCGAGCAGCTATGAATTTCGTAGCGCATGCCAATGCTGGCATTGCCGATGCGGGTCAGCGACAAGCGGATGTCGATCTCGTCGCCATACCGGCACATGCCGCGGAATTCGGTTTTCAGATCCACGATGGGCACGCCCAGGCCGGCGGCAATCAGACCGTGCTCCGGGTGGCCGATATGGGCCAGAAAGTCTTCCTGTGTTTCATGCAGCAGGTAGAAATACTGCGGATAAAAAACAATGCCGGCCGGGTCGCAGTGGTGAAACCGGATCTGCTTGCGCGCCGTGAAGGTCAGCGCGCCGCTCATGGCTGTCGCAGCCTGAAGCGCTGCAGCTTGCCGGTTTCCGTGCGCGGCAGCGTGGCGACAAATTCGACATGGCGTGGATACTTGAAAGGCGCCAGCGTGCCCTTGACGTGGTCCTGCAGGGCCTTGGTCATGACGCCGTCCGGAGCCTGGCCGGGCTTGAGCACCACAAAGGCCTTGACCACCATGCCGCGCTCGTCGTCGGGAACGCCGATCACGCCGCATTCGGCGACGGCTGGATGCTTGAGCAGGGCGTCCTCGACTTCCGGTCCACCGACGTTGTAGCCCGAGGTGATGATCATGTCGTCGGCGCGCGCCTGGTAGAAAAAGTAGCCATCCTCGTCCTGCAGGAAGGCGTCGCCCGGATAGTTCCAGCCGTCTTTCACATAGTTGGCCTGACGCTCGTCGTCGAGGTAGCGGCAGCCCGTGGGACCGATCACCGCCAGCTTGCCAATGGTGCCGCGCGGCACTTCCTGGCCGGCGTCGTCCACCACCTTGGCGGTGTAGCCCGGCACCACCTTGCCGATGGCGCCGCGGCGCACCTCGGCCGGCGCGGCGGAGATGAAGATGTGGAACATCTCGGTCGCGCCAATGCCGTCGGTCATCTCGATGCCGGTGGCTTCTTTCCAGAGCTGGCGCGTTGCGTCAGGCAAGCCTTCGCCGGCGCTCACGCAGGTGCGCAGCGTGGGCACGCCGTGCTGCTTCGCGAATGCGGCCATCTGGCGGTAGAAGGTGGGTGCGGTGTAGCAGATGGTGGCGCCGACCTCGTTGATCAGCTTGACCATGGCCTCGGGCGTGTAGGCAATGCCCGGGTAATACACCGAGGCGCCGGCCCACATCGGGAAAATCAGCATGCCGCCCAGGCCGAAGGTGAAGGCCAGCGGCGGCGAGCCCATGACGATGTCGTCGGGCGTGGCCCGGAGCACATGGCGGGGCCAGGCTTCGCAGGCGGCGAGCACGTCGCGGTGGGTGTGCACCGGCGCTTTGGGTGTGCCGGTGGTGCCCGAGGTGAAGGCCATCATCGCGATGTCGTCGGCCGAGGTCGGGCAGGCGATGAAGTTGCCATCCCTGGCTGACGCCAGCGTTGACAGTGAGCCCGTGCCTTCGGTATTGAAGGGCACGATGTGCGTCAGCACCGGGTTCTGGCCCCGGGCTGTTTCCAGTTCTGCCAACAGGCCGGCGTCGCAAAGTGCCACGGTGGCCTGCGACTTGGCGATGACCTCGCCGAGTTCCTTGGCGCGCAACAAGGGCATGGTGGCCACCACCACCAGGCCGGCCTTGACCACCCCCAGCCAGGCCAGCGCCATCTCGACCGTGTTGCCGCCGCGCAGCAGGACACGGTTGCCGGGCACCAGCTTCAAGCCGTCGGTCAGCACCTGGGCAATCCGTTTGACACGCTCGTGTGCCTCGGCGTACGAAAGCGTGAGCTTGTCGGAGCGCAGGAAGGGGCGACCGGACAGGCCTTGCCCCGCGACCCGTTCAAACAGCACATCCACCAGGTTGGCCTGTTCGGGTATCTGCAGTTCGGGCAGGTCGTAACGCATCTGCGGCCACTGGTCGGCCGGTGGCAGGCGGTCGTGCACAAAACGGTCGGTTTGTACGGAGGGGGCAGGCTTGTTCATGATTGCAGCATCGCTTTGCCAATGATCAGTTGCTGGACTTCGGTCGCGCCTTCGTAAATGCGCAGCGAGCGGATGTCGCGGTACAGGCTTTCCACCTTGGTGCCCACCTTGACGCCCAGTCCGCCATGCATCTGCAGCGCCATGTCGATCACGCGCTGGGCGTTTTCGGTGGCCGTCATCTTCGCCATCGCTGCCTCAGCGGTGATGCGTTTGCCGGCACCGCGCGCCTCGCTGTCGTCGCGCAGCCAGGCCGCGCGGTAGGTCAGCAGCGCGGCGGCGTCGATCAGCGCCGCCATCTCACCGATCTTGGCTTGCGTGAGCTGGAAGTCGGCCAGGGTCTGGCCAAACATCTTGCGCTCCCGCGAAAAGCGCACGGCCTCGAACAGCGCACGCCGTGCCATGCCCAAAGCAGCGGCGGCGACCGAGGCGCGAAAGATGTCCAGCGTCTGCATCGCCAGCTTGAAGCCGCCGTTGAGAACGCCCAGTTGTGTTTCGCTGCCGAGCTTGCAGCCGTCAAACTTCAGGGTGGCCAGCGGGTGCGGCGCCATCACCGCGATGTGTTCACTGCTGTCGAGCCCGGGGGTATCGGCATCAACGATGAAGGCGGTGATGCCGCGGGTGCCGGCCGCCTTGTCGGTCTTGGCAAAGGTGACATAGAAGTCGGCGATGCCGCCGTTGCTGATCCAGGTTTTGCTGCCATTGAGGACCCAAGCTCCTGCAGCGGACTCGGCGCTGGTGGTCATGGCGCCGGCATCGGAACCCGCATCAGGTTCGCTCAGTGCAAAGGCCGCGATCTTGTCGCCGCGTGCCACCGCGGGCAGGTAGGCCGCCTGTTGCGCCGGTGTGCCGGTCAGCGTGATGGCGCCGCTGCCCAGGCCCTGCATCGCAAAGGCGAAGTCGGCCAGCGGCGAATGAAAGGCCAGGGTTTCGCGCAGGATCACCAGCGCGCGCGAATCGAGTTTGTCCAGCGCGCCGCCGGCGCTGCCCGGAACGCAGTAGCGCAGCCAGCCACCGTCGCCCAGCCGCCGCACCCATTCCTTGCAGGCGCGCCGGTCATCGGCTTCGTCCACGTGTTGCAAAGGCGCCCAGTCGGCGAGGTCCCGGCCCAGGGCACGATGGGTGTCGTCAAAAAAGGGGAGCGCGAGGTGATCGGTGGAAGCTTTCACATCAGTCTCCCTGGAACACCGGTTTTTGTTTGCCGGAAAAAGCTTCATACGCACGCGTGAAGTCTTTGGTCTGCATGCAGATGGCCTGCGCCTGGGCTTCCGCTTCGATGGCCTGGTCCAGCGTCATGGCCCACTCCTGGTGCAGCATGGTTTTGGTCATGCCGTGGGCAAACGTGGGGCCAGCGGCCAGGTCGGCGGCCAGTGCCTGGGCCTTGGCCAGCACCTCGGCCGGCTCATGCAGCGCATTAAAAAATCCCCATTGCAGGCCTTCTGCGGCGGTCATGACGCGGCCGGTGAACAGCAGCTCGGAGGCGCGGCCCTGGCCGATCAGGCGCGGCAGCAGCGCGCAGGCACCCATGTCAGCACCGGCCAGGCCCACACGTGTGAAGAGGAAAGCGGTTTTGGCCTGCGGCGTGCCCAGGCGCATGTCGGCGGCGAGCGCCATCATGGCGCCAGCGCCGGCGCAGATGCCATCGATGGCAGCCACAACCGGTTGCGGGCACAAGCGCATGGCCTTGACCAGATCACCGGTCATGCGCGTGAACTCCAGCAGCTCGGGCATGCTCATCTTTGTCAGCGGGCCGATGATTTCATGCACGTCGCCGCCCGAGCAGAAGTTTCCGCCGGCCCCGGTGAGCACGATCACCTTGACGTCGGTAGCACTGTTCAGCGCGCGGAACAGGTCGCGCAGTTCGGCGTAGGAGTCAAAGGTCAGCGGGTTTTTGCGCTCGGGGCGGTTCAGCGTCAGGGTCGCCACGCCGTCCGCAAACGCGTAGGCGAAATGGCGTGCTTCATAAGCAGCCAGCGCATTGAACTGCGCGTGCATGGGATTGGCGGGACCTATGTAGTGTTTCATGCGTTTTCCATTTCCTGGTTCAGATCGGTCTGGTGTTGCTTGACCTTGCCCAGCAGCTTGTGCAGGGTCTCGATTTCGCGTGCCGACAGGCCGCCAAAGGCCTGGACGATCCAGTCCTCGTGCTGGCGGGCCATCTCGTCAAAGGTCTTGCGGCCGCGCGGCGTCAGGCGCACGCGGTAGGCGCGGCGGTCGCCTTCCACATCCACGCGCTCAACCAGGCCTTCGGCCACCAGCTGGTCGGTGATGCCGGTGACATTGCCGCCGGTGACCATCATTCGGCGCGAGAGCTCGTTCATCTTCAGGCCGTCGGGGTTGCGTTCGAGCTGCGCCATCAGATCGAAGCGCGGCAGGGTGGTGTCGAACTGCTCGCGCAGTTGCCCACGTACCTGCTTTTCGATCAGCTGTGTGCAGGTGAGCAGGCGCAGCCAGAGCCGCAAAGCTTCGGGGTGTTCGCGGTGCCCGCGTGCTTCCATGTCCATGATGATCTCCGTTGCTACTGTTTTAATAGCTGCTTGCGCTTGCTGGATAAGGGCTCAGGCCTGTTTTTGCTTTGAAAGTTCGCGGTACATCTGGTCCCGGCCACTGAGGTAGGGCTGAGGCCAGCGCACATGCCGACTTTGCAGTTTGGCGGCCTCGTGCAGCGTCCATGCCGGATCGGCCAGGTGCGGCCGGGCGATGGCGCAGAGGTCGGCGCGGCCAGCCGCGATGATGCTGTTGACGTGATCCACCTCGGAGATCGCGCCCACCGCAATCGTGCGGATGCCCACCTCGTTGCGGATGCGGTCGGCAAACGGTGTCTGGTACATGCGGCCATAGACGGGTTTGGCGGCGCGTGTGGTCTGGCCCGACGACACGTCGATGAAGTCGCAGCCGGCCGCCTTGAACAGGCGCGCCATCGCCACGGCGTCGTCGGCGGTGTTGCCGCCGGGCGCCCAGTCGTGGGCGGAGATGCGCACGCTCATGGGCAGGTGGGCCGGCCATACGTCACGCAAGGCGCGAAAGACTTCCAGTGGGTAACGGCAGCGATTTTCCAGCGTGCCACCGTACTCATCGGTTCGCAGGTTGGTCAGCGGCGTGATGAAGCTGGACAGCAGGTAGCCATGGGCACAGTGCAGCTCCAGCCAGTCGAAGCCAGCTTCGGCTGCGTAAAGCGCCGACTGCACGAACTGCGCCTTGACGCGGTCCATGTCGTCCCGCGTCATGGCTGCCGGCACGGCATTGGTCGGGCCGTAGGCCACGGCACTCGCAGCCAGCAGCGGCCAGTTGCCGGAAAGCAGCGGCTCGTCGGGTTCTTCCCAGCCGACCTGGGTGGAGCCTTTGGGACCGCTGTGGCCCAACTGCATGCCCATGCGCACGCCTTCGCCGGAGCGGTGTGCAAAATCGACGATGCGTTTCCAGGCCAGCATCTGATCGTTGTTCCAGAGGCCCGGGCAACCGGGTGTGATCCGGCCTTCCGGGCAGGGCGCCGTCATCTCGGCAAACACCATGGCCGCGCCGCCCAGCGCCCGCGCGCCCAGGTGGACCAGGTGGAAGTCCTGGGGCATGCCGTCAACCGCGCTGTAGGTGGCCATGGGCGACACCACGATGCGGTTTTTCAGTTCAAGCTCACGGACCTTCAGCGGCAGCAGCATCGGGGGCGGCGCGGGCTGGCCCTTGCTGTTGGCCAGCCACTGCTCGTAACCCTGCAGCCAGGACGCATCGCGCACCCGCAGGTTTTCATGGCTGATGCGCTGCGAGCGGGTCAGCAGCGAATAGAAAAACTGCTCGGCATCGAGACCGCTGTAGCGGTCCACGTTTTCGAACCATTCGGTCGAGTTGCGCGCGGCGTTTTGTATCTTGAGCACTTCCACCGAGCGCAGCGCTTCATAGGTCTCCAGCGCCTGTGCCGGCTCGGGTGTCTGTGCAAAACACTGGGTCAGCTCGATGGCGTCTTCCAGCGCCAGCTTGGTGCCGCTGCCAATCGAGAAGTGCGCAGTGTGGGCCGCATCCCCCATCAGCACGATGGGAACGTCCTTGCCGTTGATGGATGCGTGATGCACCCAGCGCTCGCACACCACGCGCGGAAAGCGGATCCAGATCGCCGAACCGCGCACGTGGGTGGCGTTGTTCATCAGTGCGTTGCCATCGAGGTATTTGGCAAACAGCTTTTCGCAGAAGGCGATGCCGTCTTCCTGGCTCATTTGGTCCAGGCCGTGCGCCTTCCACACCGCTTCCGGCGTTTCCACGATGAAGGTCGAGGTGCTGTCGTCGAACTTGTAGGCGTGCGCGGCGAACCAGCCGTGCTCGGTCTGCTCGAAGGCGAAGGTGAAGGCGTCGAAGGTCTTGTGCGTGCCCAGCCAGACAAAGCGGCAGGCGCGCAGCTCCACATCGGGCTTGAAAGTGTCGGCGTAACGCGTTCGGATGCGGCTGTTCAGGCCGTCGCTGGCGATCACGATGTCCGCCTTGTACTGGGCCGCGATGGCCTGATCGTCCTGCACATCGGTTTCAAACACCAGCTCCACGCCGAGTTCGATGCAGCGGTCTTGCAGGATGTTGAGCAGGCGCTTGCGGCCAATGCCGCAAAAGCCGTGACCGCCTGATCGCACCGAACGGCCCTTGAAAAACACCTCCACATCGTCCCAGTGGTTGAAGGCGTCGCCGATCAGTTGCGCACTCACCGGGTCGGCGGCGCGCAGGTTCTCCAGGGTCTGGTCCGACAGCACCACGCCCCAGCCAAAGGTGTCGAAGGGCCGGTTGCGCTCCACCACGGTGATCTGGCTGGCCGGATTCTGCAGCTTCATCAGCAGCGCGAAGTACAGGCCGGCGGGTCCGCCGCCCAGGCAAAGGATGTGCATTGACAGGATCCGATTTGATTGATCGAATCTTAATTGTTTAGGTTTAAACTATTTTCGTCAAGCGGTTTTGCGAGGCCAGGCCTCATGGTTAACGCTGCCCCCGCACACCTTCTGGGGGGATTCTTCGACAGGCTCAGGACGAACGGAAAGACAGAGACGACCGCTGAGGATTCTCTTTGCAAGCAGGGGCCGCGGGTCCGGCTTTGCCGGTCCGCAGGCGCAGGCCTTGCAGCCCCCTCGGGGGGCAGAGAGGTACGCTCAGCGAGCGAACATGGGGGCTCTATTTCTAAGGCGACTGAAAGCCACCCGCGCGGTAAGTCAGAACCAGCGTGTCACGGTAACCGCCCGGGGCGTCCGCTTGCAGCGGCAGGATGGGGGTGGTCTCGTGGATGACGCGGGCGTCGTCCAGCAGCAGCGTGGTCAGCGGCTCCTGCATCACAAAACGCAGGCCCTGTGGGCCATTGGCGTCGAACACCCGGGTTTCGCCGCCCTTGACCCCCTGCCGTGCGACCAGCATCACCACGACGAAGTCCACCCCGTCGCGGTGGGCGCCTTCCGGTGTGGGCCGGCCGACGCCGCCTGCGGTATCGATGCGGAACTGGTGCGCTTCGATGAACCAGCGCGCGACCGGCCGCACCTGCCCAAACAGCCGGCCGAGTTCGGTCAGCAGCGTGGTCCAGGCCGCCGCCGCGGCGACGCCGGCCTCGACCGGCTCGAACCAGCGCTCGAAGCCGCCGTGCAAGGCGTTGTAGTCGGTAGGCTGCCAGTGGGCGCGGTGCGGTGTCTGCACCAGCTGGTCACCGACATCCTGGATAAAACAGCTGTGCCGGCGATTGCGGTAGCGGCCACCGTCCTTGAGGTGGGCATCGGGCGGCAAGTTGTCCCACGAGGGCACCAGTGCGCTCCAGTCGGGCGACCAGTCCGGCGGCAGGCTGAGCATCAGTTCTGCAGGCGACAGGAGCCGCAGGCCGTCCTGGCTCAGCGCCTGTGCCGGTGGTTTGGGAGCGGTTGGAATATTGAGCATAGGGCGACATTTTGCGCCAGCGGCAGCACACGGTGCAGGACGGGAAAGCAGCCTACAGACTTCCCGCGGGGCCGGCGCCATAATCAAAACGACACCCTTATCAGGAGCTTTTCATGCTGTACAAATTCAAATCCAAGGCCGCTGGCGACGTGATCATGCTGGAGGCCAACGGCCGCCGCGTGCTGGAGATCATTGGCAAGGATGCCGGACCGACAGGCATCATTCTTCCCGAGCAGATGCCGGCCGCGATTGCTGCCCTGCATGCCGCGATCAAGCTGGAAGAGTCCCACGATCAGGACGCTGAAGCCCCGATTCCCGGCGAAGGACTGGGCTTGCGCCAGCGCGCCGTGCCCTTCATCGAGATGCTGGAGCGCAACCAGAAGGCCGGGCATGAGGTGGTCTGGGGCGTCTAGAGTCTGGGCCGTCTAGCAATAGCCCCCACGCTCGCTGGAATTCGTTCGTCCTGAGCCGGCCGGCGCGCTGTGCCTGCGGCCCGACTGCGGCTCAGCTTGGCAAGACGCTCAGTTGCGCTGCCGTGTGACCCCCAAAGTCTTTAGTCCACCTTCGCGCCGGAGGCCTTGACGACCTGCGCCCACTTGGTGATTTCCGAGTCGATCAGCCTGGCGAATTCCTGGGGGGTGTTGCCGCTGGGAATCGCGCCTTGCGCCAGCATCTTTTCCTTGAGGGCCGGCGTGGCCAGCGCCTTGGCCACTTCCTGCTGGATGCGGTTGACGATGTCCGGGGGCGTGCCCGCTGGCGCCAGCAGGCCAAACCAGCTGCTTGCTTCAAACCCTTTCAGTTGCCCGGCTTCCGCCACTGTCGGCAGTTCAGGCATGGCGCCGGAGCGCTCGGCGCTGGTCACCGCAAAAGCCTTGAGCTTGCCGCCCTTGATTTGCGGCATGGCCGAAGGCAGGTTGTCGAACATCACATCCACATTGCCGCCGATCATGTCGAGCAGGGCCGGGCCGGAGCCGCGGTAGGGGATATGGGTCATGAAGATGCCGGTCTGCGACTTGAACAGTTCGCCCGCCAGGTGGATGGAGGTGCCGTTGCCGCTGGACGCCATGCTGAGCTTGCCGGGATGGGCTTTGGCGTATTTCACAAAATCGGCAACGCTGTTGATGCCGAGTTTTGCCGCCTTCTCGGTATTCATGACCATGACGTTGGGCACGCCGGCGACCAAGGTGATCGGTGCAAAGTCCTTTTGCGGATCGAAAGGCATCTTCGCGTAGATCGATTTGTTGATGCCGTGTGTACCCACGGTGCCCATCAACAGGGTGTAGCCATCGGCCGGAGACTTGGCCACCACATCGGCGCCGACATTGCCGCCAGCTCCGGCCCGGTTGTCCACGATGAACGGCTGGCCGAAGGCCCGGGTCAGCTCGGGCGCGACGGCACGTGCCAGGATGTCGGTGGTGCCGCCGGGTGCAAAAGGCACGACGATGCGCACCGGCTTGCTTGGCCACGCACTTTGCGCGGTGGCTGGCGTTGCTACAAAATTAATAGCTGCCAGCGCAATACCGGCGAGGGCCAGGCGGCGATTTCGTTTGAAGTTAGCGTGCATGGGGGTTCCTGTCCGAAAGACTGTGGGTGTAAGTCCCCACCTTATCGCCGGGGTCGGCCGGCATCAATCCGGGCAATCCCGGCCTGCCATGAAAAAAGCCGCCCGGCTTGCGCGGGGCGGCTTTCAGCAAAGCGGAAACGGGTCAGTCGGCGAACTGCTTGGCGGCTTCGATCACAGGCTTGAGCTTGGCGATCTCGCTGGCCACAAAAGCCTTGTGGGCGGCAGGTTCGATGCGCTTGTCGGTGATCACGATGGCGCCCAGGCCTTCCTGCTTCTTGATGAAGTCGGGATCCTTCAGTGCAATCTTCAGCGCCGTATTCAGTTGCGCCTGAACGGCCGCCGGCGTTCCCTTGGGGGCATACAGGCCGTGCCAGATGGTCAGGTCAAAACCCTTGAGACCCATTTCCTGGAGCGACGGGTAGTCCTTGAGCAGCTTGTGCTTGGTCAGGGGCTTGGCCGTGGTCACGGCGAAAGCCTTGACGCGGCCTGCTTCAATCTGGCCGGTGGTGTTGGTGGTCTGGTCGCACATCAGGTCCACCTGGCCGCCGACCAGTGCATTCATCGCCGGGCCGGTGCCGCCGAAGGGAATGGTGGTCATGGCTTCCTTGGCGTTGATCGCCGCCTGCCACATCAGGCCGCACAGGTGTGAGGCGGAACCGAGACCGGCATGGGCGATGTTGAGCTTGCCCGAATTGGCCTTGATGTAGTTCTCGAAATCGCGGTAGGTGTTGGCCGGGAGCTGGGGCTTGCCGATCAGGGTCATTGGCACTTCATTGACCATGCCCAGGTACTCGAAATCTTCCAGCGGCTTGTACTGCAGCTTGCGGTACAGGGCCGGCGCCGCAGCCATGCCGATGTGGTGCAGCAGCAGGGTGTGGCCGTCCGGGTTGGCCTTGGAAACTTTGGTGACGCCGATGGTGCCGCCTGCACCGTTGACGTTTTCCACCACGAAGTTGGCGCTGCCGCCCATGGCCTTGCGCATGGCTTCGGCAAGATCGCGTGCCACGCGGTCGGTGGGTCCGCCGGCTGCAAAGGGCACGACGATGGAAATCGGCTTGGTGCCGGGGTAGGTTTGCGCCTGGGCAAAAATCGATGTCGCGGCCAGGGCGAGCACAAACAAACGTTTCATAAAAAGCCTCCGTTGAATTACCCGCAGAGTTTACAAAGCCGCCGTGTTCTGTCCATGACGGGAACTACGTAAGGGCAAGCACTCAGCACCCGAATGGGGCAAAGCTGCAGGCATGGAGCGAACACGGGGCTCTT
>CAMLDT010000040.1 GCA_946479075.1 uncultured Polaromonas sp. | reverse complement strand
TCAACGGGTACGAGGCGCAGGTCGGCCAGCTTTACGCCGGCATGGACCTCAAGAAGAACTATTGAAAAACATGACCCCCACGCTCGTCACTGCGTGTACTGCGCTGCCCCCCGAGGGGGCTTCATCCGCCTTGGGGCGGCCCGGCGGCGGATGAGTGCCGCGTTGAACAAGGCCTTGATGCACCCGGCGGCCAAGCCGCTGGTGTTTCTGCTGGCCTTGCTGCCTTTTGCCTGGTTGTTCTACGGCGCCTTCACCAACAACCTGGGCGCCAACCCGGCGGAGTACCTGATCCGCGCGACCGGTGACTGGACCCTGCGTTTCCTGTGCATCGTGCTGGCCGTGACGCCGCTGCGCGTCATCAGCGGTACACCGGCCCTGGCGCGCTTTCGGCGCATGCTGGGCCTGTTCACCTATTTTTACGTCGTCATTCACTTGCTGAGTTACAGCTGGTTTGACATGGGTTTTGATGTGGGCGATATCGTCAAGGACATCATCAAGCGGCCCTTCATCCTGGTGGGCTTTTCGGCCTTCCTGCTGTTGACGCCGCTGGCCGCGACATCTTTTAACGCCGCCATCAAAAGGATGGGGGCCAGGCGCTGGCAGCTGCTGCACAAACTGGTGTACCTGATCGCCGGGCTCGGATTGCTGCATTTTTTCTGGATGCGTGCAGGCAAGAACAACTTTGCCGAAGTCGCGGTGTACGCGGCGATTCTGGCGGTGCTGCTGGGCTGGCGTGTCCGGCAATACTTAAGGAAAAAAGGCCTCCAGCCCTTGGTGGACGGGCGCAAGCAGCTATCAAAACAGTAGCGTTGGTGCTGCCAACTGACGGGGGCCGTCAGCGCAGAACCAGCTGCTCCTGACGAAGCTGGTCGGCTGCGGTTTCCCGGCGGCGGATCACATGGGCACGGCCGCCATCAACCAGAATTTCAACGGCGCGGCCGCGCGTGTTGTAGTTGCTGGCCATGCTCATGCAATAAGCGCCGGCCGACAACACCGCCAGGCGGTCTCCAGCCTGCACCGCCAGCAAACGGTCGCGGCCTATCCAGTCACCGCTTTCGCAGACGGGGCCCACTACATCGTAGGTATTTTCTGCAGCGCTTGAGGATGGCGTCACCGGAATGATCGCGTGAAAGGCCTGATACATCGCTGGCCGCGGCAGGTCGTTCATCGCTGCATCGATGATGCAGAAGTTTTTCTGCTCGCCGGGTTTGAGGTACAACACTTCGGTCAGGCACACCCCGGCATTGCCGACCAGCGAGCGTCCGGGTTCGATCATCAATTTCTTGCGGCCGTAGCCACGCGCGTCCAGCCTGGCCAGCAGCAATTGCCACAAGGCGTCAGCTGCCGGCGGTGCGTCGCCGTTGTAGTTGATGCCCAGACCGCCACCGAAGTCGATGTGCTCGATGGGGATGCCCGCCGCCTCGATCGCGGCGACCAGGTCCAGCACCCGGTCCATCGCGTCCAGGTAAGGCGTGGTGTCCGTGATCTGCGAGCCAATGTGGCAGTCAATACCCGCCACACTCAGCCCGCGCAGCGAGGCCGCGTGTTTGTAGATGCGCAGCGCATCTTCATGGGCCACGCCAAACTTGTTGCCCTTCAGCCCGGTCGAGATGTAGGGATGGGTTTTGGGGTCCACATTCGGGTTGACGCGGATACTGATGGGCGCCACCCGGCCCAGCTGCAACGCGACCTCCGACAGCACGTCCAGCTCGGCTTCGCTTTCGACATTGAAACAACCGATGCCGGCTTGCAGGGCCTGCTGCATTTCGGCGCGGGTCTTGCCAACGCCCGAGAAGATCACCTTGCGGGCATCGCCGCCGGCAGCCATCACGCGTTCCAGCTCGCCGCCAGAGACGATGTCGAAGCCGCAGCCGGCTTCGGCGAAGACTTGCAGCACGCCCAGCGATGAATTGGCCTTCATGGCGTAACAGATCTGCGCATCGCGTCCGGCAAAACCCTGCTGGTACGCCTTGAGGGCTGCCAGCATCGCGGCTTTGGAATAGACGAACAGCGGTGTGCCGTGCTCGCGAGCCAGGGCTTCCAGGCTGACTTCTTCAAGGTGCAAGCTGCCATCCCGATAGGCAAGCTGGGGCGCGCCTGGCAGATCCCTGGAAGGCGCGGTGCTGGATGTGGTCAGGCTCATCGCGGTGCAGACGTGGGCGGGGCGGCAGGCGGTGGCTGCGGGATATCCGGCGTCGCCACCGGGGTGACACCGTTGCCTGTGCGGGTGGGCGCGGAAGGATTGACCGCGGTGCCGCCGGCAGTCGGGACGGCTTTGGGCGGCGGCGGGAAAAACAGCGGGCCCTTCTGCCCGCAAGCCGCCAATGCGGCCGTGGCAGCCAGCGTCAGCGCCAGCTTGCAAAAGCCATGGCCGGCGACGCGGGTTCGTGCACGGCCTAGAATTTGAGTTCGAATGTGGGATCTTGCAAACATGATGGGATTGTAATGACGGACCTGGAGTATCTGGACCATGCAGAAGCTGCGCTCAAGGCCATTGAGACGGCGTGTGACCGCATCAACGACGACACCGATGCGGATGTGGACAACCAGCGCACGGGCGGCATGATCACCCTGAGTTTTGCCAACGGCAGCCAGATCATCATCAACCTGCAAAAACCGCTGCAGGAAATCTGGCTGGCTGCGCGGGCCGGCGGGTTTCACTACAAGCTGTCAGAGGGGCAGTGGCGCGATACCAAGAACGGCAGCGAGCTGTTTGCCGGGCTGTCCCGTTATGCCAGCGAGCAGGCCGGGCAGCCGCTGGTTTTCAGCGCACCGTCCTGAACTCTGAACTCGCCTAGTTTTTGAACAGGTCGAGGATCCGCTTTCTTTCGTCCCCCGGCGGCGGCGACTGGATCGCTGCACCTGGCGGCACTGGCTGGCCCTGGACCGGGTTGTCGGCACCGGTGCCCGGCGCCGGCTTGTCACCCAGTCCCACGCTGCTGATGCCTGAGCCCTTGGCGTATTCGTCATAAAACCACTCGCCGCCGATATTGATGACACCTTCGGGCGGTGTGAATTCGGTCACTGGCACCCCTTTGAGGGCGTATTCCATGAAGTTGATCCAGACCGGCAGGCTCAGCCCGCCGCCGGTTTCCCTGTCGCCGAGTTTCTTGGGTGTGTCGTAACCCATCCATACTGCCGCGGTCAGGGTTGGCTGGAAGCCGACAAACCAGGTGTCGATCGAATCGTTGGTGGTGCCGGTCTTGCCGTACAGGTCAGGTCGCTTCAGCGTGGCCTGGGCCTTGGCCGCCGTGCCGCTGCGCGCCACTTCCTGCAGCAGGCTGGACATGATGAAAGCATTCCGGGCTTCGATGCCGCGCACCGATTCGTCGAGGCCGGGTGCGGGGCTTTCAACCACCGTCCGGCCCTTCTGGTCGGTGATTTTGGTGATCAGGTAGGGGTTGACGCGATAACCACCGTTGGCAAACACGGAATAACCAATGGCCATCTGCAAGGGCGTCACCGAGCCGGCACCCAGCGCCATGGTCAGGTAGGCCGGGTGTTTTTCGGCGTCAAAGCCGAAATGGGTGATCCAGTCCTGGGCATATTTGGGGCCAATGGCCTGCAGTACGCGGATCGAGATCATGTTCTTGGATTTCGCCAGGCCGCGGCGCAAGCTCATCGGGCCGTCGAAGGTGCCGTCGTAGTTCTTGGGCTCCCAGGGCTGGCCGCCAGTGACGCCGGCGTCAAAAAACAGCGGCGCGTCATTGACGACGGTCGCCGGCGTGAAGCCTTTTTCGAGTGCCGCCGAGTAGATGAAGGGCTTGAAGCTGGAACCGGGCTGGCGCCAGGCCTGGGTGACATGGTTGAACTTGTTCTTTTCGTAGTCGAAGCCGCCGACCAGTGCCCGCACCGCGCCACTGCGCGGGTCCAGCGCAACAAATGCGCCTTCGACTTCGGGCAGCTGTGTGATTTCCCAGGTGTTCTTGGGCGTTCTGGTCACCCGGATCAGGGCACCGCGCCGGATCCGGATGTGCGGCGCGGCCTTGTCGGACAGGCCGGACTGGGCGGGCCGCAGGCCGTCGCCCGTGATTTCGATGGTTTCGCTGTTTTGCCGGACGGCGACGATTTTTTTCGGGCCGGCTTCCAGCACGATGGCCGACATCACGTCATCGTTGTCGGGGCTGTCAGCCAGCGCATCGTCAATGGCGTCTTCGGCTTCCTGCGCATCCTTGGACAGCTCGATGAACTTCTCGGGCCCGCGGTAGATCTGCCGCCGCTCGTAATCCATGATGCCCTTGCGCAGGGCCTTGTAGGCCACCGCCTGATCGGCCGCGCTCAGGGTGGTAAACACATTCAGCCCACGGGTGTAGGTCTCGTCACCATACTGGCTGAACACCAGCTGGCGGACAGTTTCCGCCACGAACTCGGCATGTACCCGCCCGGCGTCGGGCCCGGACCGTACCTTGAGCTGCTCCGCTTTTGCCACTTCGGCTTGCGCAGGGGTGATGAAGCCGTTGTCCTGCATGCGCTCAATGATGTAGAGCTGGCGGGCCTTGGCGCGCTTGGGATTGCTGATGGGGTTGTAGGCGGAAGGGGCTTTGGGAAGCCCGGCCAGCATGGCCGCTTCACCAATGCTGAGGTCCTTGAGCGGTTTGCCGAAATAGGTTTCCGAGGCAGCGGCAAAGCCATAAGCGCGTTGACCCAGAAAAATCTGGTTCATGTAGATCTCCAGAATCTGGTCCTTGCTGAGCATGTGTTCCAGCTTGAAGGTGAGCAGCATCTCGTAGATCTTGCGGGTGTAGCTTTTTTCGGTAGAAAGATAGACGTTGCGCGCCACCTGCATGGTGATGGTGGAGGCGCCCTGGCTCTTGGCGCGCCCCATGTTGGCCAGACCGGCGCGGATCACGCCGATGTAGTCCACCCCGCCGTGCGAGAAAAAGCGGGCATCTTCCACGGCCAGCACGGCGTCCTTCATCACCTTGGGGATGTCTGCGATAGGCGTGAGGTTGCGGCGCTCTTCGCCGAACTCGCCCAGCAACACGCCGTCGGAGGAATACACCCGCAAGGGCAGCTTGGGCCGGTAGTCCAGCAGGTCAGACACGTCCGGCAAATTCGGGTAGGCCACCGACAGGGCGACCGCCACAACCATCAGGACCGACACTGCGCCCGCCAGCAGGATGCCGATGGTCCAGGCCACACCCTTCAACAGAACGGGCAGCCAGGGCAGGCGATGGGCGGTCGAAGCGCCGGTGTCGGAGGAGGAAGAATTTGAAGCCATGGAGGTCTAATGTAAGTGTGCGCCTGCATTAAAAAAACCGCCCGTTTCTGAAAACGGGGTGTGTGGCGGGCGTATCGGGGATTTCACATTTTGCATTTATCGAAGGCCGGCAGCGTCCTGGCTAAACCAGCAAAACGCGGCGAAAGCGTCAACTTTTGACAACGGTGATAGTAAGCCAAAACCGAAAAATCCTTTGTTGTACAAGGACCTTACTGATAGCATTCAAGTGATTTCTTAAGTTTGTGGTGCTACAGGTTAACCGTCATTTGGGGACCGTCTTGATCTCTTTGGGATCCTTATTTAGCCGTCAATCGACCGCCCTGCTGGGTCTGGACATCAGCTCTTCCAGCGTGAAGCTGGTGGAGCTGAGCCGTGACAAGGCTGGCAAACTCGTGCTGGACCGTTGTGCCATCGAGCCTCTCGAAAGAGGCTGGATCACCGACGGTAACGTCGAAAAGTTCGACGAGGTTGCGGAAGCCGTGCGCCGCGTCGTCAAAAAAAGTGGCACCCGGACCAAAAATGTAGCCATGGCCTTGCCGGCATCGGCCGTTATCACCAAAAAAATCATTCTCCCCGGTGGCATGAGCGAGCAGGAGCTCGAAATCCAGGTCGAGGCAGAAGCCAACCAGTACATTCCATTTTCCCTCGATGAGGTCAGCCTCGATTTTTGCGTGGTCGGACCCAGTGCCAGCTCGGTTGGCGACGTGGAAGTGCTGATTGCAGCGTCGCGCAAGGAAAAAGTCAGTGACAGGCAGGGCCTGGCCGAGGCGGCAGGCCTCAAGCCTATCGTGGTTGATGTTGAGTCCTATGCGTCGCGCCTCGCGACCTCGCGGCTGATAGAAAATCTGCCGGACAAGGGGCTGGACACCATGGTGGCCCTGTTTGAAGTGGGCGCCCTCACCACCAGCATGCAGGTCATCAAGAACGACGAAGTGTTGTATGAGCGCGATCAGGCATTTGGCGGCGCCCAGTTGACCCAGTTGATCGTCCGCCAGTATGGCTTTTCGCCCGAAGAGGCCGAAAGCAAAAAACGCAGCGGTGATTTGCCGGATGACTATGGCGCGAGTGTGCTCAAGCCCTTTGTGGACAGCATGGCGCAGGAAATTGGCCGGGCGCTCCAGTTCTTTTTTACCAGTACGCCGCACAACAAGGTCGACCAGGTGATGCTGGCGGGGGGCTCTTCGGCACTGCCGGGTCTGACCGAAGCTGTGACGCAGCAAACCTCTTTTGCCTGCATGGTGGCCAACCCTTTTGAAGGCATGACCCTCAGCGGAAACATCAGGGAAAACAAGATGAAGCGTGAAGCGTCGTCCTACCTGACGTCGTGCGGGCTGGCGTTGCGGAGGTTTTTCCAGTGATTCTGGTCAATCTGCTTCCCCACCGTGAAGCGGCGCGCAAACGCAGGCGCGAAGCTTTTTTTGTTGCCCTGGGCATTGCCGCACTGGTAGGTGGCCTGATTTCCGGGGCCGTGTATTCCTGGTACCAGGCCCAGATATCCAATCAGCAGGCCAAAAACAGTTTCCTGAAAACGGAAATCACGCGTCTTGAAGGCCAGATCAAGGAAATTGCCGGCCTGCAGCAGGAGATCGCCGCATTGCGTGCCCGGCAAGGGGCTGTGGAAGACCTTCAAGGCAACCGCAACCTGCCGGTTTATCTTCTGGATGAACTGGTCCGGCAACTACCTGACGGCGTGTACCTCAGCACCATGAAGCAGGAAAACCAGACCGTGCTGTTGACGGGAGTGGCCCAGTCCAACGAGCGGGTGTCCGAACTGCTTCGCAACCTGAG
The DNA here is from genome assembly GCA_946479075.1 of uncultured Polaromonas sp. The sequence goes on along the minus strand of CAMLDT010000040.1, from coordinate 13,661 downwards.
CAACAACAGCCCTTGGTTGACGCGGCCGGAACTGATCGAAATTACCGGCAAAGTGCTGGCCCTGACGCCCCGTGACCAGCGCCGCGTTTCCAATTTTTCGATGCGTGTATCGCTCAAGCGCGCGACCGATGTGCAAAAAGCGGCCGGCCCTGCAACGGCCAAGCCTGCGCCCGCCGCAGCGGCCGGCAAAGGCTGACGACTTGGTCTGAACAGGCACTCAACATGGCTAAAGTCAACATCAATTTTGCTGCGATCCAGGACAGCGTCAAGGCGCAGTTCGTCGGCCTCAACCCGAACGATCCCCCATCCTGGCCCGCGATTCCGCGTTATCTGTTGTGCGTCTTCGTGACGGCGGCTGTGGTGGCTGCCTTGTGGTTCGTCTGGCTCAGTTCTTCCGATGAAGAACTGCAGGCGGAACAGGCCAAAGAAGTTCAATTGAGGGAGGACTTCACCAAGAAGCTGGTGCAGGCGGTCAACCTTGAGGCGCTGAAAAAGCAGCGTGAGCAGGTTCAGCAATACGTCACCCAGCTGGAAAAACAGCTTCCCAGCAAGGCCGAAATGGATGCGCTGCTCTCGGACATCAACCAGGCGGGCCTCGGACGGAGCCTGCAGTTCGAATTGTTCAGACCTGGCCAGGTCAGTGTCAAGGACTACTATGCCGAGCTGCCCATCGCGATCAAGGTCACCGGCCGATACCACGATATCGGCGCTTTTGCGGCGGACATTGCCAATCTCTCACGCATCGTGACCCTGAACAACATGGCCATCACGCCGGTCAAGGACGGCATGATGAGCATGGACAGCACTGCCAAAACCTTCCGTTATCTCGACCCCGACGAAGTCGCCTCCCAGCGCAAAGCGGCGCCGGGTGCGAAAAAAGGGGCAGCGAAATGACGACGATGACCCGTCTTCGGGACATGGCCCCACTGGTTCTGGCCTTGAGTGGCTGTCTCGGTCTGGCGGCCTGCGGATCTTCCGATCATGATGAGTTGCAGCAGTGGATGAACGAGCAGCGGAGCCAGACCCGGCCGAGAATCCAGCCCTTGCCGGAGCCCACCAAGTTTTCGCCGCAGGCCTATACGCAGGAAGGCGCCATCGAGCCCTTCAGCAGCCAGAAGCTTCTGCAGGCGCTGAAACGCGACTCCAGCCAGGCGACGGCCAATGTCGGCCTGATTGCGCCAGAACTCAATCGCCGCAAGGAGCCCCTGGAAGCCATGCCGCTGGATGCAGTGATCATGGTGGGCAGCCTCATCAAACAGGGGCAACCCGTTGCACTGGTCAGGGTGGATAACCTGCTTTACCAGGTGCGGGTCGGCAACTACCTGGGCCAAAACTACGGTCGCATCACGAAAATCTCTGAAACCGAGCTGGCCTTGCGTGAAATTGTGCAGGACGCTGCAGGTGAGTGGACTGAGCGGATGGCGAACATACAGCTTCAAGAGGGATCAAAATGAACAAGAATGCATGTGCGACCGGGACCGGCGTGTTGCAGATGGCATGGGCGCGGGCATCGGCTGCCGCGGTGGTTGGCGCAGCCATGCTGGCGGCCTCGCTGTCTACCGCTTTGTGGGCACAGTCGCCCATCGCCATTGAATCCGTGACCGGTTCTGTCCAGGGCGGCTCGGAGGTGATTCGCATTGATCTGTCTGAGGCCTTGACGACAGTTCCCACAGGTTTCACGATCCAGACACCTGCGCGCATCGCCCTGGATTTTCCGGGCGTCACCAACTCCATGGGACGCTCCGCGGTGGACCTCAACCTGGGCAATTTGCGATCGGCCAATGTGGTGCAGGCGGGTGAAAGAACCCGGGTGGTGCTCAATCTCAAGACATCCACGGGCTACAGCACACAAATCCAGGGCAAGTCACTGTTGATCATCCTCGCGCCGGTGGCTGTTGCTGCGCCATCGGCGGCAGCCGCACCGGTGTTTGCCGAGAACCGCAACCGCGACACCTTGCCTTTGAAAGACATTGATTTCCGGCGCGGAACCGATGCTTCCGGCCGGATTGTGGTGGACCTAGCGAACAACCAGGTCGGCGTGGACATCCGCCAGCAGGGGCAAACGCTGGTCGTCGAGTTTTTGAAAACCGCCTTGCCGGAAGGACTGCGCCGCCGCCTTGACGTGTCAGACTTTGGCACGCCCGTTCAAAACGTGACAACGTCCCAGATCGGCGACAAGGTGCGCATGGTGGTGGAGCCCAAAGGCCAATGGGAGCACAGCGCCTACCAGAGCGACAACCAGTTTGTGCTGGAAGTTCGTCAGCAGAAGGTTGATGAGTCCAAGCTCTCCCAGGGCCCTGGCTACACCGGCGAAAAACTCTCGCTCAACTTCCAGAACATCGAGACCCGCTCCCTGTTGCAGGTCATTGCAGACTTCACCAATTTCAACATCGTGACTTCGGACAGCGTGACAGGGGCGGTGACCTTGCGTCTGAAGGATGTGCCGTGGGACCAGGCGCTCGACATCATTTTGCAGGCCCGCGGCCTGGGCATGCGCAAGACCGGCAATGTCTTGCTGATCGCACCCAAGGACGAACTGGCGGCCAAGGACAAACTCGATCTGGAATCGCGCAACGCGATCCAGAGCCTGGAGGCTTTGCGCACGCAGGCCTTCCAGATCAACTATGCCAAGGCGGCAGACATCGGGGCCGCCCTGTCGGCCGGAGGAACCGGACCCAATACCGCGCGGATTCTGTCCAACCGGGGGAGCGTGATATTCGAGGCCCGAACGAACCAGCTGTTTGTGACGGATATTCCTTCCAAACTGGAGCAAGTCCAGGCGTTTATCGCCAAGATCGACATCCCGGTTCGGCAGGTGCTGATCGAAGCCCGCATCGTCGAAGCTTCTGACACCTTTGGTAAATCCCTGGGCGTGAGGCTTGGCGGACGGCCGTTTACCCTCAATGGCGGCCAGAACGCCAGCTTTGGATCGACCTATACGACGGGTGGCACCGGTACAACGGCCGGCGATTTCGTGAATGTGCCTGCGCTGGGGCAAAACGGTTTTCCTGCGGGTTCGTTTGCCATTTCGCTGTTCGAGTCGAGCCTGACCCGCTTTATCAACCTTGAAATCTCGGCCATGGAAGCTGACGGCAAGGGCAAGATTGTGTCCAGCCCGCGCATCGTCACGGCTGACCAGGTCAAGGCGCTGATCGAGCAAGGCACCGAATTGCCCTACCAGCAGGCGACGTCCAGCGGCGCAACCTCGATTGCATTCCGCAAGGCCAACCTGAAACTTGAAGTGACCCCCCAGATCACCCCTGAGGGCAACATCATTCTCAATGTCGATGTCAACAAGGACAGTGTGGGACGCTCGACCACCAACGGGTTTGCGATTGATACAAAACACATCCAGACCCAGGTGCTTGTGGAAAACGGCGGTACCGTGGTCATCGGCGGGATCTTTGAGCAAAACGAGCGTGAGGATGTGACCAAGGTGCCCCTGCTGGGAGATATCCCGGCCGTCGGCAATCTGTTCAAGAACAGAACCCGCACGGCGACAAAGTCCGAACTGCTGGTATTCATCTCGCCCAAGATGATCACCAACGGCGCTCCCTTGCGTTAACCCATAACGCTCTCCGGCTGGCTGCGGAGCAGACCGGCGACCTGCAGTTCGCAGGCGCTTGCTGCTTTTCTGTCAGGGTCACCTGTGAACCCCGTGCATCCATTGGCTCATGTTGCTTTTGTCGGACTTCCCGGCTCAGGGAAGTCCACCATCGGGCGTCAACTCGCGCGGCGCCTTGAGCGCCCCTTTCTGGACACCGATCACGTCATTGAAAAACGCATCGGCCTGTCCATCCGGGAATTTTTCGAGCGGGAGGGGGAAGAGCCTTTCCGCGACCTGGAGCAGGCGGTCCTCGACGAGCTGACGCGGGGCGCGCCGTGTGTGCTCTCCACCGGCGGCGGCGCGGTGCTCCGGCCGGTGAATCGCGAGCATCTGAAACAGCGTAGCTGCGCGATTTATCTGCATTCTTCGCCAGAAGATGTTTTCCGCCGGCTTCGCCATGACCAGAACCGCCCGCTGCTGCAGGTGGCCGATCCCCTGGCGCGCCTGCGCGACTTGTATATCCAGCGCGACCCGCTTTACCGGGAGTGCGTGCAACTGGTGATTGAAACCGGGCGCCCTTCGGTTCCGGCGCTGGTTCACCAGATTGCCGGCCAGCTTGAAGCCGCGGGGCTGGGGCCCGTTCAGCGGCCCTGAAGCGCCAGTGCGCTGCCTTCGGCCGGTGATGGTGAAGGCAGTGGGGCAATGGTGCATTGGGGCAATGGGAGGCGCGGCGGAGCCTCTACACTTGACGCATGCAAGCAACTACTTTCCCGGCGACGCAGCAGGTCCGGATTGACCTGGGTGATCGCAGCTATCCCATTTGTATTGGTGCCGGCCTGCTGGGCAACCCGGAGACCTATGAGGCGCTGCCAGCTGCCAGCACGGCGCTGATTGTTTCCAACACCGTGGTGGGGCCGCTGTATGCCGGGCACTTGCGGACAGCCCTGCAGCAGCACTACAAGCGCGTTTTGCTGGTGACCTTGCCGGATGGCGAGGTTCACAAGGACTGGCCCACCTTGCAGCTGATTTTTGACGCCTTGCTCGAAAACACATGTGACCGCAAAACCGTGCTGTTTGCCCTCGGCGGCGGGGTGGTGGGGGATATGGCTGGTTTTGCTGCGGCCTGCTACATGCGCGGGGTGCCTTTTGTCCAGGTGCCGACCACGCTGCTGGCCCAAGTGGACTCTTCCGTGGGCGGAAAAACAGCCATCAACCACCCGCTGGGGAAAAACATGGTCGGCGCCTTCTACCAGCCCGAACGTGTGATCTGCGACCTCGATGTCCTGCAAACGCTGCCACCGCGCGAGCTCAGTGCGGGGCTGGCCGAGATTATCAAGTACGGTCCGATTGCCGACATGGCCTTCCTTGAGTGGATCGAGGACAACATCGACGCCTTGCTGGCCCGCGAACCGGCCGCGCTCGGGCATGCCATCCGGCGCAGTTGTGAAATAAAGGCCGAGGTGGTGGGCCAGGACGAACGCGAAACCGGCTTGCGGGCCATTCTCAACTTCGGCCATACCTTTGGTCATGCGATCGAGTCGGGGCTGGGCTACGGACAGTGGCTGCATGGTGAAGGTGTGGGTTGCGGCATGGTGATGGCGGCCCGCCTGTCGCAGCGCCTGGGCGGGGTCGATGCCGCCTTTGTTGCCCGTCTGAACACACTGATCCAGCGTGCCGGCCTTCCGGTCACCGGCCCCCGCCTGGCAGCTGAAGACAGCGCCGGGCGTTACCTGGAACTGATGCGTGTGGACAAAAAGGCAGAAGCTGGCGAGATCCGGTTTGTGGTGATTGACTCGCCGGGTCGTGCGGTTGTCCGTGCGGCGCCCGATGCCCTGGTGCGCGAAGTGATCGATGCCAGCTGCGAATGAGCTGCCTGGGCTTGCTATGGAAAATATAGCTTCTTACCCTTGCTGCATAAGGGCTAAAGGCCGATTTGATACTTGAATCATGACCGCACTCGCCTCCTATGCGTGCGATCCCGGGGCATCCCGCGGCCGTCGCCACGCGGAGCCGCCGGCACCCACGCGCTCGGCGTTCCAGCGCGACCGTGATCGCATCGTGCATTCCACCGCCTTTCGCCGGCTGGTCTACAAGACACAGGTGTTCCTCAATCACGAGGGCGATCTGTTCCGCACCCGGCTGACGCATTCGCTGGAAGTCGCCCAGCTTGGGCGCTCCATCGCACGAACCTTGCGCCTGAACGAAGACCTGGTGGAAGCCATCGCGCTGGCACATGACCTGGGCCACACACCATTTGGCCATGCCGGGCAGGACGCGCTCAATGCCTGTCTGAAAAGCCACAACCCCGGGAGCGCCGGCTTCGAGCACAACCTCCAGAGCCTGCGCGTCGTGGACAAGCTGGAGGAGCGGTACCCCGACTACAACGGCCTGAATCTGTCGTTTGAAACCCGGGAAGGGGTGCTCAAACATTGCTCCCGCAGGAACGCCAGGCACATCGAGGCCCGCGAACCGGGTGGCGTGGCCCGGCGTTTCCTGGCGGTGGCCGATGGGCAGCCGGCGCAGCAGCCCGGCCTGGAAGCCCAACTGGCAAACCTGGCGGACGAAATTGCCTACAACGCACACGACATCGACGACGGCGTGCGTTCCGGCCTGCTGAGCCTGGAGCAGCTGGACGAGGTGGCGCTGTTCGAGCAGCACCGTCGTGAAACCTTGCTGCAACACCCCGGCCTGCAGGGGCGCCGCCTGTTGTTTGAAACCATACGCCGCATGCTCAGCGCCCAGGTCTACGACGTCATTGCTGCCACACGCGCAGCGCTGGACGCCGCCGGCGTGGACAGTGTGGAGGCCGTGCGGCAGCGCCCGCCCCTCGTGTGTTTCAGCCGCGACATGGCCGCGAAGTCCTCTTCCCTCAAGCGCTTTCTGTTTCAAAACCTTTACCGCCATCCGCAAGTTGTCGAAACCACGCAAACCGCCCAGCAGGTGGTGCGCGAACTGTTTGCGGCCTACATGGACAACCCGGCTGAAATGCCGCAGGCGCACAGCGACCGTTTTGACCGGCTGGAAACCCGTCCGTTGGCGGACGCAGGCGGGCCGGTCAAACCTGAGCGGGTGGTGGCCGACTACATTGCCGGCATGACCGACCGTTTTGCAGCGAGGGAGCATGAACGCCTGATCGGCCGCGTGGCTTTTCCGGCGTGAGGCAGATTTCTCCCGCCGGATGCGTGGTCGCTGCAGGGGTGGTGGCTGCCCTGCAAGTGGCCAAGTTGCCACCTGCGTTGCCGCTGCTGCAGCAAACCATGGGCGTGTCGCTGTTGCAGTCCGGCTTTTTGCTGTCACTGGTGCAGCTCGCTGGCATGACGCTGGGCCTGCCCGCCGGTTTGCTGATTCAGCGCCTGGGGGCACGCGAAAGTGTGCTGGCGGGCCTGCTCATCCTGGCAGCGGCCAGTGCCTGGGGCGGTGCCTCCGTGACGCCCCGTGCCTTGCTGGGGTCCCGTGCCCTGGAGGGGCTGGGATTTCTTTGCGTGGTGCTGCCGGCGCCCGGCCTGCTTCGCGTGCTGGTCCCGCCGGGCCAGCTCAGCCGCGTGCTGGGCGGGTGGGGCGCCTACATGCCTCTGGGCGCGGCACTCGCCCTGTTGACGGGCCCAGCAGTGATGGCGTTGGCGAACCCCGAATGGGGCTGGCGCCTATGGTGGTGGAGCTTGTCGGCCCTGGCCGTTGCACTGGCCGTGCTGGTTCACGCCCGGGTGCCTCCTGACGGCGTTCAGTCAAGCGCGAAGGCTTGTGTGCCTGCCGCGGCTGGCTGGCGCCGGCTGTTGCGTGAGACCTTGCGTTCAGAAGGCGTCTGGCTGGTGGCGCTGAGTTTCGCCATGTATTCGGGCCAGTGGATGGCCGTGGTCGGATTCCTTCCTTCCATCTATGCCCAGGCGGGCGTGACGCCTGCCGCCACCGCCTGGCTCACGGCGCTGGCTGCTGGCGTCAACATCATCGGAAATGTCGCGGCGGGACGATTGCTGCATCGCGGCGTGCCTCCGGTCGGCTTGCTGGCCGCAGGGTTTGTGGTGATGGGCCTGAGCACCGTCGTCGCGTTTGGCGTGTTCGCCCGGCCTTCCCTGCAGTACCTTGCCGTGCTTGCTTTTTCCATGCTGGGGGGATTGATCCCGGGAACACTTTTCAGTCTGGCCGTTCGCCTTGCGCCCGGCCCGCAGGCGGTTCCGACCACGGTGGGCTGGGTCCAGCAGTGCTCGGCGACCGGGCAGTTTTTCGGTCCCCCGCTGGTGGCCTGGGTGGCTGCTCAAACCGGTCACTGGCATTGGACCTGGGCGGTGACCGGGGCGTGTTCGCTCGGCGGGCTGTTGCTGGCCTGGCAGATCAGGTCGCTGCTCGGTCGCCAATAAATCGCTGGCAGTGCGCCTTGCGGGCGCCTGCGCGGTCATGCCTGCATAGCTTTATGACGTGTTGGCATTTGGCCTTCGACTTTTTGAAGTGCCGACCCACTAACCTTCGGGCACGTTCAATTGCTTACAAAAGGCTGATTCGCCAAATGGCGCGGCACCCATCTTGCGTGAGCAGCGCAACTCCAAAAAAAAGGTTTCTTATGAAAATCAGTCGTCGAACCCTCGTCGCAAGCGCCCTGTCCGCCGGCGCTGCGGTCTTCAGCGCTGCCGTCCTGTCCCAGCCGGCAAGGGGCAGCCGCAAGCTCGTCATTGGGCAATCCGTTCCCCTGACCGGTGCGGCGGACCAGATTGGATTGGCGTACCTGAACGGTGCGAAGCTTTATTTCGATGCGATCAACGCCAAAAATGGTGCAGCCGGCTACAAGATTGAAGTCAAGGCACTCGACGACGGCTATGACCCGGCGAAAGCCGCATCCAATGCCAAACAACTCATTGCTGAGGACGTGGATGCGCTGTTCGGTTTCGTGGGGACCGCCAGTTGTGACGCCGCCTTTGCCGTCGCCAGGCCTGCCGATGTGCTGTTTTTTGCACCGTTTGCGGCCTCGGACAAGTTGCGGGATCCTTCCCTGCACAATGTTTTTCACATCCGGCCGGCGCTGGCTGACGAGGCCTACAAGATGGTGCGTCATTGCGCGACGCTGAACCAGACGCGCATCGCCGTTTTTGCGGAAGACGATGCCATGGGCCGCGCCGGGCTGGCGGCTGTCAATCAGGCCCTGCTGGACCTGAAGCTGCCACCGCTGGTGGCGAGCGCCTTTGCCCCCGTCAACAGCACCCAGGTTGATGCTGCTGTCGCCACCCTGGCCAAATCCAATGCCCAGGCCATCATCCAGGTCAGCCTGTTCAATACCTCGGCCGCCTTTATCCGGGCCATGCGCAAGACCGGGTTTGCCGGCCAGTTCATGAATTTTTCGGTGGTTGGCATCGATCCGCTGTTCACGGCGCTTGGCAAGGAAATTGGCGGTGTGGTGATCTCCCAGGTCGTGCCTTCGCCGCGCAGTGCCGGCACACCCATCATCAAGGAGTACCTGGACGTGCTCAATCAGACCGACCAGAACCCGAGTTATGAAAGTGTCGAGGGCTATATCGCAGCCCGCACCTTTGCCGAAGGCGTGCGGCGCAGCGCTTCTGGCGGCAAGGTGGACCGGGCGTCACTTCAAAAGGCGTTCGAGTCGATGACTGATTACGATGTTGGTGGATTCCGGATCAATCTGCGCGCCAAAAAATACGAGTCGGTGCGTTTGGTCGATCTGGTCACCATCACGCCCGACGGCAAGGTGGTGCGCTAGCCGTGCGTTGCCCCAATCGGGGACAGGTCGGCTTATGATGGGCGCCATCCCAGCGCATCGTTTTCATGGCCCGTCTCCCCCGTCTCAGCCTTGCGGGCTTCCCGCAGCACATCATCCAGCGCGGCAACAACCGCCAAGCCATCAGCACGGGCACGTCCGACTACCAGGCCCTGCTGGCCCTCATCGAGGAAAACGCGCGCAAATTCTCGGTGGCTGTCCACGCCTACGTGCTGATGGGTAACCACTTTCATTTGCTGGCGACGCCGGACGCCGCCGAGTCCCTGCCGCAAATGATGCAGGCCATAGGCCGCCGCTACGTGCGTTATTTCAATGACAGCCAGGGCCGATCCGGAACCTTGTGGGAAGGGCGTTACCGCTCCACCGTGATCCAGCCCCAGCCCTATCTGCTGGACTCGATGGTCGCCATGGACCTCAGTCCGGTGCGCGAAGGCCTGGTTGCCCAGGCGCGCGACTACCCCTGGTCCAGTCACGGGCACTATGCCGGCCTGCGTGTGGACCGGCTGATCACCCCGCATCCGCTGTATTGGTCGCTGGGAAACACCCCCTTTGCGCGCGAAGCCGCTTACGTGCAACGGGTGCAAGACGGGGTGGCGCCTGATCGACAACGCGAGATCACGCAGGCCGCTCTCAGTGGCTGGGCCCTGGGCGATGCCGCGTTTCTTGCGGACTTGCAAACAAGAACCCAGCGCCGGCTCAGCAAGGTGGCAGCGGGGCGGCCGCCGAAAAAGACGATTGTCCAGAATTAGCGTCAGAACTTAGGGCGTCGATGCGCCGTCCAGGCCGACATTCTTCAGTTGTTTTATATCTGTCCCCAATTAAATTTCGACTATTTGCATAGTTATTAAATGAGAGCCTGACCCTAATTTATTTGTCTTGGCATTATTGTTGCACTGCACTATGCTCAGTGTCCCGCGAGATATTACAACCCTGGAGGGCTGGCCTGGCGTGCATCCGTGCCGTCCACGCTTGTCCTCCATTGACAGGAGTGCGCCATGACCACGGCTGCTGAAATCAGGCATTTTCAAGACAACGGTCTTTACAGCCCGGCGAATGAACACGACGCGTGCGGCGTTGGTTTTGTGGCGCACATCAAGGGCCACAAAAGCCATGCGATTGTCCAGCAGGGCCTGAAAATCCTTGAAAACCTGGACCATCGCGGCGCGGTCGGCGCCGACAAGCTGATGGGCGACGGCGCCGGCATCCTGATTCAGCTGCCCGACGCGCTGTACCGCGAGGAAATGGCAAAACAGGGCGTGAATCTGCCGCCTCCCGGTGAATATGGTGTGGGCATGGTGTTCCTGCCCAAGGAGCACGCATCGCGCCTGGCCTGCGAACAGGCGCTGGAGCGTGCCGTGCGCGTGGAAGGTCAGGTGCTGCTGGGCTGGCGCGATGTGCCGGTCAACCGCGACATGCCGATGTCGCCCACGGTGCGCAAGAAAGAACCCATCCTGCGGCAGATCTTCATCGGGCGCGGCAACGACGTCATCGTGCAGGACGCGCTGGAGCGCAAGCTGTATGTGATCCGCAAGACCGCCAGCGCCGCCATCCAGCGCCTGAAACTCACGCACAGCAAGGAATATTACGTTCCCAGCATGTCCAGCCGCACCGTCGTCTACAAAGGCTTGCTGCTGGCCGACCAGGTCGGCACCTATTACAGGGACCTGACCGACCCGCGTTGCGTCTCGGCCCTGGGCCTGGTGCATCAGCGTTTTTCGACCAACACTTTCCCCGAGTGGCCGCTGGCCCACCCTTACCGCTACGTCGCTCACAACGGCGAGATCAACACCGTCAAGGGCAACTACAACTGGATGAAGGCGCGTGAAGGCGTGATGTCCTCGCCGGTGCTGGGTGCCGACCTGCAAAAACTCTACCCGATCAGCTTCGCTGACCAGTCCGATACCGCGACCTTCGACAACTGCCTGGAGTTGCTGACCATGGCTGGTTACCCGATCAGCCAGGCCGTGATGATGATGATTCCCGAGCCCTGGGAACAGCACACCACCATGGACGAACGCCGCAAGGCTTTCTACGAATACCACGCCGCCATGCTGGAACCCTGGGACGGCCCGGCCTCCATCGTGTTCACCGATGGTCGCCAGATCGGCGCCACGCTGGATCGCAACGGCCTGCGTCCCTCGCGTTACTGCGTGACGGACGACGACCTGGTGATCATGGCCTCCGAGTCGGGCGTGTTGCCCGTGCCGGAAAACAAGATCGTGCGCAAATGGCGGCTGCAGCCCGGCAAGATGTTCCTGATTGATCTGGAACAGGGCCGCATGGTCGATGACGAGGAACTCAAGGCCACGCTGGCGCACAGCAAACCCTACAAACAGTGGATCGAAAACCTGCGCATCCGGCTCGACGACGTGCAGGCGACAAATGTGCCGGCGCCGACCGACGGCCTGAAGATGGGTGCGGACGAAGCCAGCGCCACCTCTGCATCAAGTTCGGGCCTGACCGAATCGCACTCCCTGCTGGACCGCCAGCAGGCTTTTGGCTACACCCAGGAAGACATCAAGTTCCTGATGTCACCAATGGCCGTCAACGGCGAGGAGGGCACCGGTTCCATGGGCAACGACAGCCCGCTCGCCGTGCTGTCCAACAAAAACAAGCCGCTGTACAACTACTTCAAGCAGTTGTTTGCCCAGGTGACCAATCCACCCATCGACCCGATCCGCGAGGCGATCGTGATGTCGCTGGTGTCGTTTATCGGACCCAAGCCCAACCTGCTGGACATCAACCAGGTCAACCCGCCGATGCGGCTGGAAGTGAGCCAGCCGGTGCTCAATGTCGCCGACATGCGCAAGCTACGCGACATCGAGACTTACACCCAGGGCAAGTTCCGCAGCTACACGCTGGACATCACCTACCCGTTGAGCTGGGGCCGCGAAGGTGTCGAGGCCAAGCTGGCTTCGCTGTGCGCAGAGGCCGTGGATGCGATCAAGAGCGGCAAAAACATCCTGATCGTGAGCGACCGCGGCGTCAGCCCCTCGCAGGTGGCGATACCGGCGTTGCTGGCGCTCTCCGCCGTTCACCAGCACCTGGTCCGGGAAGGCCTGCGTACTACCGCCGGCTTGGTCGTCGAGACCGGTTCGGCCCGCGAAGTGCATCACTTTGCCGTGCTGGCAGGTTACGGTGCTGAAGCCGTCCACCCCTATCTGGCCATGGAAACCCTGGCTGAGTTGTCGAAAGACCTTCCCGGCGATCTGAGCACCGACAAGGCGATCTACAACTATGTCAAGGCGATCGGCAAGGGCCTGTCCAAGATCATGTCCAAGATGGGCGTCTCGACCTACATGAGCTACTGCGGCGCGCAACTGTTCGAGGCCATCGGCCTGAACCGCTCGACCATCGACAAGTTCTTCACCGGTACCGCCAGTCAGGTCGAAGGCATGGGCGTGTTCGAGATTGCGGAGGAAGCCCTGCGCATGCACAAGGCTGCTTTTGGCGACGACCCGGTGCTGGCCAACATGCTGGATGCCGGTGGCGAATACGCCTGGCGCGTGCGCGGCGAAGATCACATGTGGACGCCCGACGCGATAGCCAAGCTGCAGCACTCGACGCGCTCGAACAACTGGAACACCTACAAGGAATATGCCCAGTTGATCAACGAGCAAAACCGCCGCCATATGACCTTGCGCGGTTTGTTCGAGTTCCGTATTGACCCGTCCAAAGCCATACCCATCGATGAAGTCGAGCCGGCCAAGGAAATCGTCAAACGGTTTGCCACCGGTGCCATGTCGCTGGGCTCCATCAGCACTGAAGCGCATGCCACACTGGCGGTGGCCATGAACCGCATCGGCGGCAAGAGCAATACCGGTGAAGGCGGCGAGGACCCGAACCGTTACCGCCAGGAACTCAAAGGCATCCCGATCAAGCAGGGCGAAACGCTCAAAAGCGTGATCGGCGAAAGCGTGGTCGAGGTGGACCTGCCCCTCAAGGATGGCGACTCCTTGCGGTCACGCATCAAGCAGGTGGCGTCGGGCCGATTCGGCGTCACGGCCGAATACCTGGTGTCGGCTGACCAGATCCAGATCAAGATGGCGCAGGGCGCCAAGCCCGGCGAAGGCGGTCAGTTGCCCGGCGGCAAGGTCAGCGAATACATTGGCCAGTTGCGTTATTCGGTGCCGGGCGTGGGCCTGATCTCGCCGCCGCCGCACCATGACATTTATTCGATCGAGGATCTGGCCCAGCTGATCCACGACCTGAAAAACGTCAACCCGCGCGCCAGCATCAGCGTAAAGCTGGTCAGTGAAGTCGGCGTCGGCACAATTGCTGCGGGTGTGGCCAAGGCCAAGTCCGACCATGTGGTGATTGCCGGCCATGACGGTGGCACGGGCGCGTCGCCCTGGTCGTCCATCAAACATGCCGGTTCGCCCTGGGAAATCG
>CAMLDT010000039.1 GCA_946479075.1 uncultured Polaromonas sp. | reverse complement strand
GGATCATCGACCCGCTGGACGGCACCACCAACTTCATCCACGGCTTTCCCGTGTATTGCGTCAGCATCGCGCTGGCCGTCAAGGGCAAGGTCGAGCAGGCGGTGGTCTACGATCCGACCCGCAACGACATCTTCTGCGCCACCAAGGGGCGCGGCGCCTACCAGAACGACCGCCGCATTCGTGTCGCCAAGCGCACGCGCCTGCAGGATTGCCTGATCTCGACGGGCTTTCCCTACCGGCCGGGCGACAAGCTCAAGACTTACCTCAACATGCTCGGCGACGTCATGAGCCAGACCGCCGGCGTGCGCCGCCCCGGCGCTGCCGCACTGGACCTGGCCTATGTGGCAGCGGGTTACAGCGACGGCTTTTTTGAAGCCAACCTCAAGCCCTGGGACGTGGCAGCCGGCTCACTGCTGGTGACCGAGGCCGGCGGCCTGATCGGCAACTTCACCGGCGAGGCCGAGTTCATGGACCATGGCGAATGTGTCGCCGGCAACCCGCGCATTTACGGCGCACTGGTGGGCACGCTGGGCAAATACAGCAAGTTTGCCGGCGCCGGCGACAAGGCCACGGTGCGCCAGGCCGCCCTGGACACCTCCGCGGACGGCGCCCCGGCCGAAGCCGCTGAGCCAGCCCCCGCCCCCGCAAAAACCACCCTCAAGTCCAGACGCATCAAGGCGGGCGATACGGCCCCGGTCACCCCGCCGGCCGACAGTCCGCCGGACGCCCCTTTCTGACAGGACAGCGACGCTACAAAAAGCATAGCTGCTTGCGCCCGTCCAGTAAGGGCTACAGGCCTTTTTTATCATCAATCGGGTAAAGGGGCCAAGTTTTTATCACCAGGCACGGGCGTTGACGATGTCTGCATGGACAGCTTGTTTCGCCGGGCGCTGACGCCGCCCTGGGTTGTGCGCCTACATCCCGGTCCTTGGCCCCAAACATTGTCAGTTACCATCAAAACATGCGTGTTTCCTGGCGCTGCCGGGAAGCGTCAAGGCCCGGCGCCAGGCCCCAAAATTCCGAAAAAACAAGGTTCACGTCCACGATGTCCGACTCCTCTGCTTCCACCTCCGCACCCGCCCTTGCCGACCCGGCCCTGATGGGCGAAGTCGCCGAGCTGGTGGTCTCTTCGCTCAACCTGGAAACGGCTGCCGCCGACATCCAGCCGGACGAGCCGCTGTATGGCGACGGCCTGGGCCTGGACTCCATCGACATCCTGGAAATTGCGCTGGTGGTGTCCAAGCGCTACGGCCTGCAACTGCGCGCAGATCATGAAGACAACACGGTCATTTTCAAGTCGCTGCGCAGCCTGAGCAACCATATCGCGCAGCAAAGAACGAAGTGAAACCCGGCTTGACGGCACAGCTGCTGCGAGGCGTTCGCTGGGCAGGCATTGCCGCCTTCTGTGTCGCTTACCCGGTGTTGGCCCATCTGGCCGCCGCCGACCCCCACCCCGACCTGTTCGACGCGGCGGTCGCCATGGCGCCACCTCTGGCCCTGGGCGCAGTGCTGGCCTGGCGTTCGCCGCATCGGTCCTGGATGCTGCTGCTGTGCCTGAGCGCCGCACTGGTTCTGTATGCCTCACGCCACTGGCTGGTACAACATTTCAACTGGGTGTTCCTGTTGCAGCACGCGGGCATCCAGGCCTTGCTGGGTCTGGCCTTCGGCCGCACCCTGCGCGCCGGTGAAGTCCCCATGGTGTCCAGCCTGGCCGCCATCGCCCACGGCAAGGAGCTGTCGCCCGCCCTGGCGCGCTACACCCGGCAGGTCACCTGGGCCTGGACGGTTTATTTTGCGGCCATGACGGCGCTGTCGCTGCTGCTGTTCTGGCTGGCGCCCGTGGCCGTGTGGTCGGTGTTTGCGAACCTGCTGAACCTTCCGCTGCTGGTGCTGATGTTTGCCGCTGAATACAGTGCGCGCCTCATCCTGCTCTCGCCAGCAGACCGCTCGGGCCCACTCGACGCGATCCGCGCCTGGCGGCAGGCCGGTTCTGGCGCTGCCCGTCCGCCCACCTGAGCGTTCGCCCATGCCTGTCACCCACTTTGCCCTCGTTTCCCACGATCACCCCGATGACATCGTGGCATGGCGCTATGGCGAGCGCATCACCGTGCGCCAGTTCGTTGCCGATGTGCGGCAGTTGGCCGCACAGTTGCCCGCGGGCCGGCACATGCTCAATGCCTGCAGCGACCGTTATCACTTCACCGTGGGTCTCGGTGCGGCCCTGGTCGCGCGCAAGATCAGCCTGCTGCCGCCGACACACACGCCTGAGATGATCCGGCAGTTGCAGGCGCTCACCCCCGACGTGTTTTGCCTGACCGACGCGCCCCATGCCATCCAGTTGCCCGGCTTCGCCTACCAGGATGCCTTCGCGCAGGGGATGGCCGATGACGACCCGGGAGCAAGCTGCGACATTCCGCTGTTTCCGGGCAACCAGCCGGTGGCCGATGTTTTTACCTCCGGCTCAACCGGCATGCCGCAACCGCATCGAAAAACCTGGGGAGCCCTGGTGCAAAGCGCGCGGGCCGAAGCCATGCGCCTGGGCCTGGACCCGGGCTCCGGCTCGGGCCGGATCCGCCCGCACAGCATTGTGGGCACGGTGCCGCCACAGCACATGTTCGGCTTTGAATCAACGGTGCTGATGGCCCTTCAAAGCGCTTCGGCCATCCACGCCGGCCAGCCGTTTTATCCCGCCGATATCGTCAGCGCCCTCCAGTCCGTGCCGCGCCCCCGCGTGCTGGTCAGCACACCGGTGCATTTGCGGGTGCTGCTTTCCTCCAGCGTCGAGCTGCCCGCCCTGGACCTCGTCGTGTCGGCCACCGCACCGATGGCACCGGCGCTGGCCCGAAGCTGCGAAACAGGTTTTGCTGCGCCGCTGTTCGAAATCTACGGTTCCACCGAAACCGGGCAGATCGCGTCGCGCCGCAGTGCGCAGACCGACCAGTGGGTGCTGTTCCCGCTGGTGACGCTGACGCCGCACGACCAGCGCATGTGGGCCAGCGGCGGTCACGTCGAGCAGGTCGTTGCCATGAACGACGTGCTGGAACCCATCGACAACCACCGCTTTTTCCTGCACGGCCGATTGAGTGACCTCATCAACATCGCCGGCAAGCGCAGCTCGCTGGGTTACCTCAATCACCAGCTTCTGAGCATTGATGGCGTGCGGGACGGCGCTTTTTTCATGCCCGATGATGACGAGGCAGAAGCCGTGGTGCGCCTGATGGCTTTCGCCGTCGCGCCCGGCATGAGCGCAGCTGATCTGCAGGCCGCGCTGAAAAAACGCATTGACACCACGTTTCTGCCGCGTCCGCTGGTGCTTCTCGATGCGCTGCCGCGCAACGGCACCGGCAAGCTCCCCCGGGAGGCCTTGCAGGCCCTGGCACAGGACCACCTCGCCTCTTTTCGCCAGAAAGGCGGACAGCATGCAGGGTGAAACCAGCCTCACCTTTCCGGCCAGCCACCCGGCGTTTGCGGGCCACTTCCCTGGCCGGCCCATCGTGCCGGGCGTGCTGCTGCTGGATGCTGCCATCCATGCGGTGCTGCAGGCCCAGCCGGCAGGCAGCAATGAGCGCGGCACCCGCACCTGCCAGGTCAATACGGCCAAGTTCCTCAGCCCGGTGTTGCCGGGGGAAGTGCTGAGCTTGTCGTGGAGCGACACGCAGCAGGGTCAGGTCCGGTTTGCCATCGCCGGTTCCGGTCGCCAGGTGGCGACCGGCGTGCTCGGCATGAGCAGCGCGGCATGAACGAAGACAAGCCTGAAAAAGCCGGCTGGCAAGAGCGGCCGGAGCGCAGCAACATGCTGATGCTGCGGGTGATGACCTGGATATCCCTGCGGCTGGGCCGCCGTGCCGGCCGGCTGGTGCTGTATGGCATTGCAGCCTATTTTGTGCTGGCCAATGCGCTTGCGCGGCGGGCATCGCGCGACTACCTGCGCCGGTCCCTGGGCGTCCAGCAGGTCGGCTGGCGCCACATCTTCCGCCATTTTTTGAGTTTTGCCTCCTGCGTGCATGACCGGGTGTACCTGATCAATGACCGCTTCGCTCTGTTTGACATCCGCATTCACAACGAGCACCTGATTTCCGAGCTGACCGCCGACCAAAAAGGCGTCTTCCTGATGGGCGCACACGTCGGCAGCTTCGAGGTCTTGCGGGCCATCGGGCGGCGGCGGCCCGGCTTGCGGGTAGCCATGGTGATGTTTGAGGAAAACGCCCGCAAGATCAACGCAGCCCTGAGCGCGATCAACCCGGCGGCGCAGCAGGACATCGTGGCGCTGGGCCATGCCGATTCCATGATCCGGGTGCATGAGCTGATCGAAGGGGGCAGCGTGGTGGGCATGCTGGCCGACCGCCGACTGAACCAGGACAGCACCCGGCCCGTGCCGTTTCTCGGTGAAGTCACGGAATTCCCGGTGGGGCCGTTTCGCATGGCAGCCATTCTGCGGCGGCCCGTCTTGTTCATGGTTGGGCTTTACGGGGGCGCCAACCGCTACGATATTCACTTTGAAACGCTTGCCGATTTCTCCCGCATCCCGGCAGGCGGCCGTGAAGCTGCGGTCCAAGCGGCGATGGCGCGCTACGCCGAGTTGCTGGGCACGTATTGCCGTGCAGCCCCCTACAACTGGTTCAATTTTTTCGACTTCTGGCCGCCTGCACTAGCCGCAACCGCAGCCGTGCCCTCATCCACCCCGCTCTCCGCGTCCAGGGCCCACCCGGTATCTCCCCATGAACCTCCCCATGAATGACACCCCCCGCGCCAGCTCCCGCTCCAGCATCTTCTTGCGGCCCGGCAAGCTGGCCGCCGCGGTCCTTCTGGCCGCCCTGTGCCTGCCAGCCCTGGCCGCCTGGGACGTGGCACAACTGATGCAAGGCCTGGCGCAGAACAAGTCCGGACGCGCCAGCTTTGTCGAAAAGAAATACATCGCCCTGCTCGACGCACCGGTGGAATCCTCCGGTGAGCTGCTCTACACCGCGCCGGACCGCCTGGAAAAACGCACGCTCAAGCCGCGCCCCGAGTCGCTGCTGATCGACGGAGACAAGCTCACCGTCGAGCGCGGCAAGCGCCGCATGGTGCTGCGCCTGCAGGACTACCCGGAGCTGGTCGCCTTCACTGAAAGCATACGCGGCACCCTGGCCGGCGACATGGCCGCACTCCGGCGCATCTACAACCTTGACCTTGAAGGTTCGGAGGATCGCTGGACGCTGACCCTGCGCCCCATCGAAACCAAAATGCTGGATGTGGTCCAGCGCATCCTCATCGCCGGCAGCCGTGCAGAGGTCAGGACGATTGAAATCCAGCAGACCGACAAGGACCGTTCGGTCATGGTGATCGACAAGCTGGCCTCCCCATGAGCCGCCTGCTGCGCCGTCAGCTGTTGCCTGTCTGGCTGTGGATGGCTTTTTTGGTGAGCTGCGGCGCCATCATCAGCCGCACGCAGATCACCACCGACCTGTCGGCGTTTTTGCCGCGCAACCCGACGGCCGAGCAGCAATTGCTGATGGACCAGCTCAAGGACGGTCTGGCCTCGCGCCTGATACTGGTCGGCATCGAGGGAGCAGACGCTGCGGCACGTGCACGGCTGTCCAAAGCGGTCGCAGGCGGCCTGCGCGCCGACCCGGCGTTTGTGACGGTCAACAACGGAGAACCGGTCAACAAGGAGCGTGACCGCGCCTACCTGTTCGACAACCGCTACCTGCTCAGCCCGCTGGTGACCCCGGAACGCTTCAGCACCGCGGGACTGCACGCCGCCCTGGCCGAAAGCATCGACCTGCTGGCCTCGCCGGCCGGCCTGATGGTCAAGTCGCTGCTGCCGCGCGACCCGACCGGCGAGATGGTTCAACTGCTCGGTCAACTGGACAGCGGCACGCAGCCGCGCCTGATCGATGGCGCCTGGGCGTCGCGCGACGGCGAGCGCGCATTGATGCTGGTGCAAACGCGCGCAGCCGGATCGGACACCGACGCCCAGCAAAGCGCGATGGCCACCATCCGCCAGGCCTTTGACGCAGCGCGCCGGGACAGCGCCAGCGCCAGGCTGGTGATGACCGGCCCCGGCGTGTTTTCGGTGACATCGCGCGAGGCGATCCAGAGCCAGGTCAGCCGCCTGTCGCTGATCAGCGTCGTGATCATCGCCACGCTGTTGCTGCTGGTGTACCGCTCGCCCACCGCACTGGCACTCGGCTTCCTGCCGGTCCTCAGCGGCGTGCTGGCGGGCGTGGCCGCTGTCAGCCTGGGCTTTGGCTCGGTGCACGGCATCACCCTGGGCTTCGGCACCGCGCTGATCGGCGAGGCGGTGGATTACTCCATCTACCTGTTCGTGCAATCCGAACAGGCGGGCGACAGCCAGGAAAGCTGGGTCAAGCGTTTCTGGCCGACCATCCGGCTGGGGGTGCTGACCTCCATCTTCGGCTTTGCATCGTTGCTGCTGTCGGGCTTCCCGGGTCTGGCGCAGCTGGGCCTGTACGCCATTGCCGGCCTGGTCGCCGCGGCGCTCATGACGCGTTTTGTCCTGCCACATCTGTTGCCGGCGAAGTTTCGTATTCACGACGTTTCTGCGATAGGCCGCGTGCTGAGCCAGCTCACCCGCCGCGCTGCTGCCTTGCGCTGGCCAGCGGCGGCGCTGCTGCTTGCGGCCTGCCTTGTACTTGCCACCCACCGCGACACGCTGCTCAACGACAAGATTTCCTCGCTGAGCCCGGTCTCGCAAGCCGACATTGCGCTCGACGAAAGCCTGCGCGCCGATATGGGCGCCCCTGACGTGCGTTATGTCGTGGTGATCTCGGGTCCCAGCCGGGAAGCGGTCCTGGCGTCTTCCGGGCGGGTGTCTGCCCTGCTGCAGACCCAGGTGGACCAGGGCGAACTTGCCGGCTTTGACAGCCCCAGCTTCTACCTGCCCAGCATGGCGACCCAGCGCGCGCGGCAGGCCAGCCTGCCGCCGGCCGAAGTCCTGCAGCCGCGCCTGGCACAGGCGGTGCAGGGCCTGCCGGTGCGCGCCCAGGTGTTCGAGCCCTTCCTGGCGGACGTGCAAGCCAGCCGCAGCCGCGAGCCGCTGCAGGCCAGCGATCTCGAACGGACTTCCCTGGCCATGGCCGTTGACGCGCTGCTGCTCCAGTCATCACGCGGTGGCTGGACGGCATTGCTGCCGTTGCGGGCTCCGGCAGGCGCCGGCATCCAGGCCGACCACATCCGTGCCGCCCTGGGCAGCAACTCGCCGGATGTGCTGTTTGTGGACATGAAGGCCGAGTCCGACCGCCTGTATTCCGGCTACCTGCGTGAAGCCACGCTGCTGTCGCTGGGCGGGCTGCTCTCCATCGTCGTCCTTTTGCTGCTGGTGTTCCGGTCGCCGCTGCGGGTGCTGCGCACCATTGCGCCCCTGGCCGCCTCGGTGGTCACAGTCACGGCGGGCCTGGCCCTGGCCGGCCAGCCGCTGATCATTCTTCACCTGGTCGGTCTCTTGCTCGTGGTCGCTGTGGGCTCGAACTACGCGCTGTTTTTTGACCGGCCCGACCCGCTGGACCCGATCTCGCATCGCACGCTGGCCTCCATGGCGCTGGCCAACCTCACCACGGTGGCAGGCTTTGGGCTGCTGGCTTTTTCCAAAATTTCCATCCTGCAGGCCATGGGCGCCACCGTCGCGCCCGGCGTCATCCTGGCGCTGGTGTATGCAGCGGTTTTTGCGAAAAGAACCCGTGATGCCCAGGTCTGAGCCGCGCTGGCACGCCGCGCCCCTGATCCGCGCCTCCCTGGCGCTACACGCGCTGGCGCTGGCCGCTGCTGTCGCGGTGCCCGGGCTCTGGCCCTGGGCACTGGCCGCCGTTGTTGCCAACCACGCGGTGGTGACCGGCGTCGGCCTGTGGCCGCGCAGCCACTGGCTCGGGCCGAACTGGTCACGCTTGCCCGCGGCCGCCGCGGCCCGCAATGAAATTGCCCTGACCATCGACGACGGGCCCGACCCGCAGGTCACGCCGCAGGTGCTGGACCTGCTGGACCGGCACGCCGCCCGGGCGACTTTTTTCTGCATTGGGGAAAAAGCTGCGCGCTACCCGGCGCTGTGCCGCGAGATTGTCCGCCGCGGCCACGCGGTTGAAAACCACAGCCAGCACCATCGCCACACCTTTTCCATGCTGGGGCCACGCAGCATGGCGCGCGAGCTGCAGGCCGCCCAGGACACGCTGGTTGCCATCACCGGCCGCCGCCCGCTCTTTTTTCGCGCTCCGGCGGGGCTGCGCAATCCCTTTCTGGAGCCCGTTCTCGCACGCATGGGGCTGCGGCTGGCCAGTTGGTCGGTGCGCGGTTTTGACACCCGCATCGGCGATGCGAAGCGTGTCGCCGGCGCCTTGCTGCCCGGCATGAAAGCCGGCGCCATCGTGTTGCTGCATGACGGCAATGCGGCCCGCACACCTGGCGGCGTTCCGGTGATCCTTGACGTGCTGCCCGCCGTGCTGGCCTCTGCCGCAGCGGCCGGCCTCAAACCCGTGACCTTGCCCGAGGCGATGGCATGAACACGCCCCCGGTACAAGGGCAGGCGCTGGCCTGGTACCGCCAGGCGGCGCGGCTCGTGCCCCGGGATGTCCTTCTGAAAAGCATAGGCATTCCGGCTTTTATCGCCGTGTTTTTTGCCGCTTATTTTTATGTGCTCAAGCACCCGGCTTTTCCCGTCACGGTGATGCCGGTGACCCTGCTGGACCGCATCATCGGCTTCAACCCCGGGGCTCTGCCCCTGTACGTTTCCCTGTGGGTGTACGTGTCGCTGCCGCCGGCCTTTCTGGCGAGCCGGCGTGAACTCTGGATCTTCAGCCTGGCCATGACGGCCACCTGCCTGAGCGGGCTGCTGATCTTTTACTTCTGGCCGACGGCGATTCCACCGGCCGACATCGACTGGACTTTGCACCCGGGGGTGGACTTCCTCAAAAACATGGATGCCGGCGGCAATGCCTGCCCCTCCCTGCATGTGGCCACCGCGGTTTTTTCGGGCTTCTGGCTGCACCGGTTGCTGCGCCGTTTTGGCGCGCCGGTCTGGGTCCGCCTCATCAATGCCCTGTGGTGCTTGGGCATTGTTTACTCGACGGTGGCGACACGCCAGCATGTCGCCGTGGACATGTGGGCCGGGCTGCTGCTGGGCAGTGTCACTGCGGGCTGGTCGCTGCGTCACGTGGTGCGCACGCGGGCGCATGAGTACCGCCCCTATCTGGCCGCCTGACAGCCTGTCGGCTGACAAAATCAACCCCTGCTTTTGCTAACATGACTTCACTTTTAGATCGGCTTGTCTTCTTCTGAACCCGCTCTGGCTTTCCCACTTCACCGCGACCAGCAGCGTCGGCCGCGGCCTCCAGCAGACCCTCGACGCCTTGCGCGGGCAGCGCGGCGGCCTGGCGCCGTGTGCGTTTGACACGGTCGATCTGCCGACCTTTGTCGGCGAAGTGGCAGGGGTGGACGAGGTCGCATTGCCTGCGCCGCTGGCAGCGTTTGACTGCCGCAACAACCGCCTCGCGCTGCTGGGGCTGGCGCAGGACGGTTTTATCGAGGCCGTGGCTGCCGCGCGCCAGAAATATGGCGCACAGCGCATCGGTATCTTCATCGGCACCAGCACGTCGGGCATCTTGCAGACAGAACTGGCCTACCGCCGGCTTGATCCGGCCACCGGCGCCTTTCCTGCCGATTTTTGCTACCGGACCACCCACAACACCTTCTCCGTCGCCGACTTCACACGCCACTGCCTCGATCTGGCAGGCCCGGCGGTGGTGGTTTCGTCGGCCTGCTCATCCAGTGCCAAGGTGTTTGCGTCGGCGCAACGCATGATGGCCGCCGGGCTGATTGACGCCGCGGTGGTCGGCGGGGTCGATTCGCTGTGCCTCACAACGCTGTATGGATTCAACGCCCTCGGCCTGATTTCCACCCGGGCCTGCCGGCCCTTCGATGCGGAACGCGACGGCATTTCCATCGGTGAAGCCGCCGCTTTTGCGCTGCTTGAACCGGTGCCCCAACACCCGGAAGACGACGCCGTATTGCTGCTGGGCATTGGCGAATCCAGCGATGCCCACCACATGTCCTCACCCCATCCGGAGGGACTGGGTGCACGCATGGCCATGCAGCAGGCGCTGGCAGCGGCGGGGCTGGATGCTGCGGAGATTGACTACATCAATCTGCATGGCACGGCCACGCCGAGCAATGACGCCGCCGAAACCAGGGCCGTGACGAGCTTGTTCGGGCCGCTCACGCCCTGCAGTTCCACCAAGGGCGCCACCGGTCACACCCTCGGTGCAGCGGGCGGGCTGGAGGCGGTCATTTGCGCGTTGGCCCTGCAGAACGGCCTGTTGCCGGCGGGCCTGAACACGCAGCACCTGGACCCGGCCCTGCCGCTGAACTACCTGCTGAACAACCGGCAGCAAACCGTCCAGCGCGTACTGAGCAACTCCTTCGGCTTTGGCGGCACCAACTGCAGCCTGATTTTTGGCCGTGCGGGGAAACAGCGATGACACAGCCTGCTTCCGCTGCACCGTCCCTTTCGGTTTATGTTGAAGGCGTGGGCCTGCTGGGCCCCGGCCTGTCGAGCTGGGAAGCCGGCCGCGAAATACTGTCGGGCCGGACGGCGTACGCCCCGGCGCGGTGTGTGCTGCCCCTGCCCATGGCCTTGCCCGCCGCGGAGCGCCGCCGTGCGGGTGCCGTGGTAAAGGTCTCGCTGGCCGTTGGCCAGGAAGCGCTGAGCGCATCCGGGTTGCCCGCAGCGGGCCTGCCCTCGGTGTTCACCTCCTCCAGCGGTGACGCCATCAATTGCCATGAAATCTGCAGCGCGCTGGCTTCCAGCGACCGGCTGATCTCTCCCACCCGGTTTCACAACTCGGTGCACAACGCCTCATCCGGCTACTGGAGCATCTCCAGCGGCTCCATGGCGACCTCCTCCGTGCTGTGTGCCTACGACGGCAGTTTTGCGGCCGGCCTGCTCGAAGCGGTGGCGCAGGCAGCGGCCGATCAGACACCCGTGCTGCTGGTGGCCTACGACACCGACTACCCCGAGCCGCTGCACAGCGTGCGGCCGCTGCCGGACTCGTTCGGCGTGGCCTTGGTGCTGACGCCGCAACGCAGCGAACGCAGCCTGGCGCGCTGGCGCCTGGCGCCCGCCGCCTGCCTCACGGGCGACAGCGCCAGTGCCATGGACGATCCGGTGCTGGAGCAGCTTCGCGCCAGCATTCCGGCTGCACGTTGCCTGACGCTGCTTCGCAGTGTGGCCCGGCAGGACCGCGGCGAGGTCGTGCTTGATTACCTCGATGGCCTGCAACTGGCCGTGCAGGTGGAAGCATGCTGACGGCGCCGCATCCGCCTGCCGCGCTGGCGCACCAAGACATCGCACGGCGTATTCCTCACCAGGGTGCCATGTGCCTGCTGGACAGCGTCACCGGCTGGGACGCCGATCACATTGTTTGCCTGGCCAGCAGCCACCACCGGCCCGACCACCCGCTGCGGGCCTACGGTCGGCTCGGTGCCGCCTGCGGTGTGGAGTACGCCGCGCAGGCCATGGCCGTGCACGGTGCATTGGTCGCTGAAGCGCTGGCCGGTCCGGACACATCCGCAACGCCACCGCGCGCCGGCTACCTGGCCAGCATGCGCGGCGTCACGCTTTTCGTTGAGCGCCTGGACGCCTGTGCCGGCGAACTGACCATCCGTGCGGACCGGCTGACCGGCGATGCCAGCACCGTGCTGTACAGCTTTGACGTGCAGGCCGGCGGCCAATCCCTGCTCAGCGGCCGCGCCGTGGTGGTGCTTGACGCATCCGCGCTGGCCCCGGTTTCTTCCAACGCATCGACACCGCCATGAATACAAGCCTCAAACGCGCTTTGGTTACCGGTGGCAGCGGCGGCCTGGGCTCGGCCATCAGCCGGCGCCTTGCGGCAGATGGTTTCGCCGTCATCGTTCACGCCAACAGCCATCTGGCTGCTGCGCAGGCGGTCGCCGCCGACATCGTGGCCCAGGGTGGCCAGGCCCAGGCCGTGGCGTTTGACGTGACCGACGCCGCAGCCACCGCCCTGGCGCTGCAAACCCTGCTCGACGACGGGCCCATCCAGGTGCTGGTCAACAACGCCGGTATCCACGACGACGCCGTCTTCCCCGGCATGCAACTGGCCCAGTGGCAGCGCGTGCTCGATGTGTCGCTCAATGGTTTCTTCCATGTGACCCAACCGCTGACCATGCCGATGATCCGCACACGCTGGGGCCGGATTATCACCATCACCTCGGTGGCTGCGGTGGCCGGCAACCGCGGACAGGTCAACTATTCAGCCGCCAAGGGCGCGTTGCATGCGGCAACCAAATCACTGGCCCTCGAAGTCGCGAGCCGCGGCATCACGGTCAATGCCGTGGCACCCGGCATCATCGACACCGCCATGACCCAGGGCGCATTCAGCAAGGATGTGATCGACCGCATGGTCCCGATGAAACGCGCAGGCAAGGCGGAAGAAGTCGCCGATCTTGTCGGCTTCCTGGCGTCCGAACAGGCGGCCTACATCAGCGGCCAGATCATTTCCATCAATGGCGGGATGATCTAGCCCCCACGGTTGCGCACTGCATTTAGCGCCCTGCCCCCCGAGGGGAGCCGCTGCGCCTGCAGGCCGGCAAGAAGAACTCCTTTGCTCGCTCCGCAACGCGCAAGTTCGCTGACCGCTAGAGGCCTTGGACGCGTCGCCAGATCAGCAGGGGCAGGCGAACAAGAAAACCCAGGAACAGCCGCGAGTGCATCCAGGTCAGCAGCAGGTTGTCGCGCAGGTAGTTGAAGTGCGACACCCCGCCTTCGTCGATCCGGAAGTATTTGACGGTGGCCGGCAGGTTGACGGGCTTCACGCCCCTCCAGCACATGCGCACCACAGCCTCGGGATCAAAGTCAAAACGGCGCATCCAGCGCTGGCCGTGCATGACCTTGCTGAGCGGTGCAATTGGGTACACCCGAAAACCGAACAGCGAGTCCCCGATACCTGCCCACAGGGTTTCCAGATTCGCCCAGCCATTGGAAACCTTGCGGCCATTCACGCGCAGCCGCGGTGCGTCGGCGGCGAACACCGGCACGCCCAGCACCATCACCTGCGGCTGGGCCGCCGAAGCGGCCATGAATGGCGGAATCAGGTGCGCCGGATGCTGGCCGTCGGAGTCCATCGTCAGGACGTGGGTGAATCCCTGGGCCGCCGCGCGGTCTATGCCCTGCAGCACCGCCGCGCCCTTGCCGACGTTGTGCGGCAGAACCATCACCTGCAGGCCCGGGTCCTGCCCTGCCATGGCCAGCAGCCCTTCGGCGCTGCCGTCGCTGCTGCCATCGACCACCACCCAGACCGGTGTCCACTGCGCCCGCGCCGACCGCACGGTCTCATACACCTTGGGGCCGGGGTTGTAGCTGGGAATCAGGACCAGATGGGAAAGCGAAGCGCCGGGCGTCGGAGTACGGGATTCGGAAACGGTCATCGGGTCAACAGGCAATGGGAAAAGCAGGCGGCCCGTGGTTCAGGCGGACGGCGCCCTGGCGGGGAATACCGGCAGTTGCGCATGGGCCAGTTCTGACTGGAAATAGTGTTCAAGTTCGCAGACAAACTGAGCCGTGTCGCAAGGCGGCTCAAACCGTTTGCCAAGGCGCACCCGAAAAGTGATCGGCATTTTGGGCGTCCACAGCAAGGACCAGCCCTTGCCGAGAAAACCGGAATCGGTTTCGATGAAAACCGTCTGCACCGGCACACCGGCTTTCTTGGCAATCAGGCCGGCGGTGCCCTGCATCGGGCCCACCGGGAATCGCGTGGTTCGGGTGCCCTCGGGGAACAGCAGCAAATGACTGCCGCGGTCCAGGTCGTCCACGGCGAGCTTGACCATGGTGCGAATCGGCGTGTTGCGGATATGCCCTGCCAGCCTGGCACCAGCGCCAAAAAACACACTGTTGACCAGTTCGGCCTTCATGATGCACGCGGCATCGGGCAGGCGCGACAGGATCATCAGGGCGTCGAGCAGCCCGGGGTGGTTGGGCGCGATGACCATGGCTGGCGCATCCCGAAGCGCGTCCAGCGCCGACAGGTCGAAGCGGCATGCCCCCATGCGCGTCAAAAAATGGAGGTAGGCGCGGGTGCTGTGCGTCACCACCCTGCGCCCAAACCGCCGGCTTAAGGCGCGTGGAAGCAGCGCGCGCACCGGAAAAGCCAGCAGGGTCACGGCGAGGCAGATGACACCGAGCACCCCGTAACCCAGATACATGCGAAGACTCTCGTGCAGGCGGGTCGGCCTGACGTGAATGTCCAGGGCGTCATCCAGCAGGGCTTGCGGCTTGTAATCCATGACTCAGCGCGCCAGCGGCGCGCCATGCACTGCGGCCTCTGCGTCCGCGGCATCCACCACGCGGATGTTGGCCTTGCGCAGGCGCATGGCCTGCAGGGAGCGCTTGAAATTCAGCGCCGAGGCAATGTAAAAGATGCCCTTGAGCACCCGCAGCGACCGCCAGATCGGCGTCTTGCCGAATATGTCGCCCGCCAGCATGGACAACAGGGCTTCCTTGACACGCCAGACATTACTGGGCGCCATGAACAGGTCGCGCATGGTCGGGTTGGTCACACGGTAGATGAACCACGAAAACTCCTTGGGGCCCTTGCGCACCTGGCGGTCGAAATGGGCCAGGGCCGCCGCGGCCTTCGCGGGTTCGCGCAGGCAGGTGTCCACGGTTTCCGCGCCCACAAAGCCGCCCTGCATCGCCAGCATCACCCCGGAAGAAAACACCGGGTCGATGAAGGTGAAGGCGTCGCCGATCATCACGTAGCCCGGCCCATGGGTGCGGTCACAAGCGTAGGAAAAATTGCCGGTGGCTTCCACCTCCGAAGACAACGTGGCCCCGGCCAGCCGTTCCGTCAGGGCCGGACACATGGCGATGGTGTCGAGAAAAAATTCCCTGACCGGCTTGGTGCGGCTTTTCAAGTAGTGGGGCCAGACCACCGCCCCCACGCTGGTGAAGCCGTCGGCCAGCGGAATGAACCAGAACCAGCCGTGGTCGAACCAGAAGATGGTGATGTTGCCCTCGGCCTGGCCGGGGTGGCGCGTCGCACCGATGAAGTGGCCATAAAGCGCCGAGCTGTTGTGTTTGGGGTTGCGCCGCTTGATGTCGAACTGTTTGCCAAGCACGGTGTCGCGGCCAGAGGCATCGACCACGAAACGCGCGCGCCAGTTGCAGGGGCTCCCGTCGTCGCGCTGCGCCTGCACCGTCGCACCGCTGCCGTCACGCTTGAACGCCACGCCCTTGACGCGGCAGCCTTCAATAACGTCGGCCCCCAGACGCGCCGCATTCCGGATCAGGATTTCATCAAACTCGGAGCGCCTCACCTGGTAGGAAAAAGGCATGGACTTGTCCCAGGCGTCGGCAAACTCGAAGGTCTGGCTTTTGGCGGCATGCCAGGGCGACACAAATTCGGCGCCCCACTTTTCCATGCCGATGGCCTTGACGGCGTCGGCCACCCCCAGTTTCTCAAACAGGGGCAAATTGGCAGGTAACAGGGACTCCCCGATGTGAAAACGCGGGTGGTGTTCCTTTTCAAGAATCACCACGTTATGGCCGCGTTGCGCCAGCAACGCCCCCGCGGTAGCGCCTGCAGGGCCACCGCCGATCACCAGCACATCACATTCGGCCGGCGTCTCGCTGGAGGAAGGGTCGGATGAATGCGGCTGGATCATGGACAGGTCCCTGGTTGCTGTGAAAGGGTCAGGCCCGCGCCGGGACCCCACCGTTTTCGAGTTTAGCGGCCGGTGGGGGGAATATTTGTAGTGAAATGTCGCTTTACACAGCCCTTCCAACCGTTCCAGCCGGCGATCCGTCCCGGCGCAGGTGCTATTATTTTCCCCCGGCCGCGCTGCCGCCTTGCTGCTTCGCCGGCCTGGCCTCCAGCCGGCCCCCAGCCCGAACCCTTTGTGAACCTTTCCCCTTCTGACGCTCCCGCGGAGACCGCCGACACCGCCCCCGCCGCGGCCGGGAAACACACGCCCATGATGGTCCAGTACCTCGGCCTGAAGGCCGACTACCCGGACACGCTGCTGCTGTACCGCATGGGCGACTTTTACGAGCTGTTTTATGCCGACGCCGAGAAAGCCGCGCGCCTGCTGGACATCACGCTGACGCGGCGCGGCCAGTCGGCCGGCGAGCCGGTCGTCATGGCCGGCGTTCCCTTTCATTCGCTGGAAGGCTATCTTGCCAAGCTGATCAAGCTCGGTGAGTCGGTGGCCATCTGCGAGCAGGTCGGCGATGTCGCCACCGCCAAGGGGCCGGTCGAAAGAAAAGTTGTCAGGGTGGTGACGCCAGGCACCCTGACCGACACCGAACTGCTCAGCGACAAGAATGAGTCGATTCTGCTGGCGGTGCACCAGGGCCTGCGCAACACCTGCGGCCTGGCCTGGCTCAGCGTGACCCAGGGCGTGATCCACCTGGCGCACTGCGCCGGCGACGAACTCGAAGCCTGGATCGCGCGTATCGCCCCCAGCGAGCTGCTCTACAACGTCGAGGCCACCCCCGCCTTCGAGCAGCGCCTGAAAACCCATCGCTGCGCGGTCAGCGCCCGGCCGGCCTGGCAGTTTGACGCGGCACTCGGTGCGCGCCGCCTGCTGACCCAGTTACAGGTGGCTTCTCTGGCTTCGTGGAATGCCGAAGCCCTGCCCGACGCACATGCGGCAGCGTCTGCGCTTCTTGGTTATGCAGAACACACCCAGGGCCGCACGCTGCCGCATGTGCACAGCCTGCAGGTGGTGCGATCCGGCGAGCTGATCGAGCTGCCCCTGTCCACCCGCCGCAACCTGGAACTGACACACAACCTGCGCGGCGAAGATTCACCCACGCTGTTTTCGCTGCTCGACACCTGCATCACCGGCATGGGCAGCCGCACCCTGAAAAGCTGGCTGCTCAGTCCGCGGCGCGAGCGCAGCCAGGCACAGGCGCGGCTGGACGCGATCACCGCCTTGCGCGGCGGCCTGCACCACAAGCTGCGTGCCGGGCTGCGCGGCAGCAGCGACGTTGAACGCATCACCGCGCGCATTGCCCTGCGCCAGGTGCGCCCGCGCGAACTCGTGGCGCTGCGCCAGACGCTACAAAAAACAGAGCTGCTCACGCCCGCCCAGCAAGGGCTGGGGGCACTTTTGACCACTATTTTTGAAGACCTGCAGGCGCCGCCGGATTGCGCGGCACTGCTGGGCCGCTACCTGCTGGAAGAACCGGCCGCGCTGATCCGCGACGGCGGCGTGATCAACCACGGCTGCGATGCCGACCTCGACGAGTTGCGCGGCATCCAGACCAACTGCGACGCGTTTTTGCTGGACCTTGAAGGCCGTGAGCGCGCCCGCACCGGCATCGCCAACCTGCGCGTGCAGTTCAACAAGGTGCACGGCTTTTACATCGAGGTGACGCAGGGCCAGGCCAGCAAGGTGCCCGACGACTACCGGCGCCGCCAGACCCTGAAAAACGCCGAGCGCTTCATCACCCCCGAACTCAAGGCCTTTGAAGACAAGGCCCTGTCCGCGCAGGAGCGCGCCCTGGCCCGCGAGAAATGGCTTTACGAACAGCTGCTCGACGAACTGCAGCAGTACGTGCCGACGCTGAGCCGTCTGGCGCGTGCGCTGGCCAGCCTGGACGCGCTGTGTGCGCTGACGGAGCGTTCGCTCACCCTGAACTGGGCCGCGCCGGTGTTTGTGAAAGAGCCCTGCATCGCCATCCGCGAAGGCCGGCACCCGGTGGTGGAAGCCCGGCTGGGCGAGCTGGGCGCCGGCGCCTTCATCGCCAACGACTGCAGCTTGGACAGCAAAACCCGCATGCAGATCATCACCGGCCCCAACATGGGCGGCAAGTCGACCTACATGCGCCAGGTGGCGATCATCGTGCTGCTGGCCAGCATGGGCTCATATGTGCCGGCCACCAGTTGCCGCCTTGGTCCCATCGACGCCATCCTCACCCGCATAGGCGCGGCCGACGACGTTGCCAATGCGCAATCGACCTTCATGCTGGAGATGCTGGAGGCCGCGCAAATCCTGCACGCGGCCACGCCGCATTCCCTGGTGCTGATGGACGAGATCGGCCGCGGCACCTCCACCTTCGACGGCCTGGCGCTGGCCGGCGGCATCGCCGCCCACCTGCACAACAAGACGCAGGCCTTCACACTGTTTGCCACGCATTATTTCGAGCTGACCGAGTTTCCGGCGCGCCACCACGCAGCAGTCAACGTGCATGTCAGCGCGGTCGAATCCGGCGCCGACATCGTGTTCCTGCACCACATCGAACCCGGCCCGGCCAGCAAGAGCTACGGTATTGCCGTGGCCAAACTGGCCGGCGTGCCAGCCGGCGTGGTCAACCATGCCCGCCACGCGCTGGCCGCGCTGGAAACCCAGCAGGACGCCACCCGCGCCCAGGTCGATCTGTTCGCCGCGCCGCCCGAGCAGGCCGCGCCCGAAGCCAGCCCCGTCGAAAAAGCGCTGGGCGGCATCGACCCCGACCAGCTGAGTCCGCGCGAAGCGCTGGACGCCCTGTACCAACTCAAGAAAATCGCTGCCGCCTGAGCAGCCCCACCTCTTCACGATTGCCCTCCATGACTTATTGCGTCGCCATCAAACTCAATGCCGGTCTGGTGTTTCTCTCGGACTCCCGGACCAACGCCGGGCTGGACCAGATCAGCACCTTCCGCAAGATGATCATTTATGAAAAGCCGGAAGACCGCTTCATGGTGCTGCTGTCGGCCGGCAACTTGTCGATCTCGCAGTCGGTGCGCGAAATCCTGCAGGTCGAGCAGCTGAAAGACCCGGACGGCGGCCCGCCGATCACCATCTGGAATGCCAAAAGCATGTTCGACGCCGCACGCGTGCTGGGCGCTGCCATCCGCCGCGTGCACGAACGCGATGCCGAAGACCTCAAACACGCCGGCGTCGAGTTCAATGTCTCGCTAATCTTCGGTGGCCAGATCCGCGGCGAAGGCATGCGCCTGTTCCAGATGTATTCGGCCGGCAACTTCATTGAAGCCACGCCCGAGACGCCCTACTTCCAGGTCGGCGAATCCAAATACGGCAAGCCGGTGCTGGACCGCGTGATCACACCCGACACCCCGCTGGATGAAGCCGCCAAATGTGCGCTGGTGTCCATGGACTCCACCCTCAAATCCAACCTGTCGGTCGGCTTGCCGCTGGACATGGTGGTGTACGAGGTCAACACGCTGCAGACCGACAAGGTGGTGTGTATCGACCACGAGAACCCGTACTTCCGCATGCTGCACAACAGCTGGGGCACCAAGCTGCGCGAAGTTTTCGACAGCATCGAAGACCCGATGTGGACGGGCGGCGAAACCCAGGTCCCGCTGCTGACGCCGCTGACGCGCAACCAGCCGCTCAAGAAAATTACCTCGCCTGAAGAAAAACTGATCTGACCGTGCCGGCCACCGCTCGACCCCTCATCGTCTTCTCCCACGGCAACAGCTTTCCTGCGAGCACCTACGGCGTGCTGTTCCGGAGCCTGAAGGCGCGCGGCTTTCAGGTGCGGGCGATTGAAAAGTTTGGCCATGACCCGCGTTACCCTGTCACCAGCAACTGGCCGCACCTGGTGCAGCAGCTCGCTGACTTCAGTGCCGACGCCGTGGAAAAAACCGGCCAGCCGGTGTTTCTGGTCGGCCATTCCCTGGGCGGCTTTCTTAGTTTGATGTGTGCCGCGCGCAACCCCGAACTCGGCGGCCAGCCGGTGCGCGGCGTGTTGCTGATCGATTCACCGATCCTGGGCGGCTGGCGGGCTGCCGCGCTCAGCGTGGCCAAACGCGCGCAACTGGTCGGCTCGATCTCGCCGGGCGCAGTCAGCCGCAAGCGCAGGCACCAGTGGCAGAGCCAGGCCGAGGTGCTGGCGCACTTTCGCAGCAAGAAGGCGTTTGCACGGTGGGATGAGCAGGTGCTGCTCGACTACATCGAATACGGCACCCACGACGCGGAAGGCGAAGGCCACAAGCAGCGCATGCTCAGTTTTGACCGCGACGTGGAAACCGCGATCTACAACACCCTGCCGCACAACCTCGAAGGCCTATTGAAGCGGCACCCGCTCAAATGCCCGGTGGCATTTATTGGCGGGCGCCAGTCGGCCGAGATGAAGCAAGTCGGCATGGCCATGACAGAGAAGGTTACCAATGGCCGCATCATGATGCTCGACGGCAGCCACCTGTTTCCGATGGAAAAACCCCTCGCCACCGCGGCAGCCATCGAGGCTTCGCTGCGCAACATGATGGGCTGAGCAGCCCCTGGTTGAAATTTGTCAGTGCGGGCCTGAGTTGCGATCCGTGCGTGTTGAGTGAGGATTTTTTCAGGCATCACGCTGCATCCGCAGTTCCTGCTGGACAGTGGTTTCAACGCCTCACTCCCACCCCCGCTCTTTCCTCACCCCGCAGCGGGTCGAGGGAAGGGAGCCTCATGTGGCCGCGTGCGCTGCGCTCGCGTGCAAACGTGACGGACTGTTGGGATTCCCGTCCTTGAAGCGCTGCGCGCTTCAAGGATTCCGGATTTTCTCTTTGGTATTTGTCTTCTGCCCCACTCGTCGGGCTGGGCCGAGGAGCGCAGACGAAAACGGATCAGGACGGGCGATTGTTTGAGGCGAAGCCGAGTTCGAGCCCGGACCCGTTTTCGGCGAGCCCCGCAGGCTGCCCGCAGCGAAGCGGAGGGACCCAGACCATCGGGTCGCCTTTCTTTGGGGTACTTTTCTTTGGCGACGCAAAGAAAAGTGAGTTGCCGCCGGGCAACCCCCGGCCAACGGGCATCAGCGAACCAAGAGGCTTAAAAGAAAAGACGGCTTCGACAAACTCAGCCCGAACGGTGGTGGTCTTCAGGCATGGATCCCGGATCAATTCCGGGACGATAAAACAGAAGGGCTCAACCCGCCCAGCGAACCCACCCCATCTGCGCCGTGACCAGCACCACGATG
>CAMLDT010000038.1 GCA_946479075.1 uncultured Polaromonas sp. | reverse complement strand
CACGCAGCTCGTCATGGTTTTCGATGATGCCGTTGTGGACCAGTGCGACACGCCCCGGTTTGTGCGCCGCGTCGCCGGCACCGTGGCTGAAATGCGGGTGTGCGTTGTGCACGGCCGGCGCGCCATGGGTGGCCCAGCGCGTGTGGGCAATGCCGGTGCCGCTTTCGAGTTTGTCGGTGCTCACTTGCTCCATCAACTCGGCCACGCGTGAGGTGCTGCGCGCGCGTTTGAGGCCGTCGGCATAAACGGCGACGCCGCAGGAGTCATACCCGCGGTATTCCAGGCGTTGCAGGCCCTGGACCAGGATGGGGACGATGTTGCGGGTAGAAACGGAAGCGACGATGCCACACATAAACAGATCCTTTCGGCGGGAGATGCAGGATGGTAGTCAACCCTCAGAAAATTAATCTGGCTAATTTTTAATCTATTTGAAATAAAATTTCATAGATTTCAATGGATATCGATTAATTTCATAATATTCAAAATAATCAAGAATGAATTCATTATCTCTACCGCTTCCCATCGCCCTGGACGGCGCCGACCTGCGCATCCTGGATCAGCTGCAGCGCGACGCCTCGCTGTCCAACCAGGCCCTCGCAGAGGCGGCGCATGTCTCGCCGCCCACCTGTCTGCGGCGCGTCAAGCGCCTGCAGGACGCCGGCTTGATCGAGCGGCAGATCGCGGTGTTGTCGCTGGAAAAAATGGCGGCGACCCTGGGCCACGGCCTGACCGCCATCACCGAAATCACGCTGGACCGGCAGGGCGCGGAAGAGCTGGACGCCTTCGAGGGCCGCGCCGTGCAGGACGACGCGGTTCAGCAGTGTTACCGCGTCTCGCCGGGGCCGGACTTTGTGCTGGTGGTGCACGTCAGCGAGATGCCGGCCTATCTGGCGCTGGCGCAGCGCCTGTTCACCAGCGACGCCAATGTTCGCAACGTCAAGGCCTTCTTCAGTGTGAAGCGCTCAAAATTTGAGCCAAAACTGCCTCTGGCCCTTTAACCACGGGCGCAAGCAGCTATTAAATTTGTAGCATTGAGGTTCGCAGCTTTCGGCCGCGGTTCAATCAATGTCGTCCACCGTGTCCGGGTCCGGCACATCGCCAATCGCCTGCCGGGTCAAAGCCCCCTGCACCAGCAGCCAGTCGCAAAAAGCCTTGACCTCGGGACGGGCGGCGCTGCGCGGCCCGACGATCAGCCAGTAGGCCATCGGGGATTCGAGCCGCAGGTGTGGCAGCGGCTCGATCAGGTCGCCCGAGGCCAGGCTTTCGGCGATCAGTGGCAAACGCGCCAGCACGATGCCCTGGCCGGTCAGCGCCGCCTGCACCATCTGGTAGGCGTAGTTGAAATACAGCCAGCGCTTGCCTTCCAGCTTGGGCGTGCCGTTGACCTCCAGCCAGCGCCGCCAAGTCAGCCATTCCATGTGGGTGGCGTGCGAATCACCGGCTTCGATCAATGCGAAATGTGCGAGGTCTTCGGGCTTCTTCAGGCGCGGGCTGCTCTTGAGCAGCCAGGGACTGGCGACCGGTGTCAGTTGCTCGCCGAACAGCCGGATCGCGCCCGCCGAAGCCATGCGGCTGGCCGGACCGTAGCGCAGCGCAATGTCCAGGTCCGAGGTCTCCAAGTCGATGGCCGAGTCCGACGCATCAATGCGGATGTCCATGTCAGGGTTGTCACGCTGGAAGGCTTCAAGCCGCGGGATCAGCCACATTGACGCAAAGGAGGCAAACGTGGTGAGCGCCACGCTTTTGCGGCCTGCACTCTGGCGAATCTGCCGCACCGCGCCGTCAATACGCTCCAGCGAAGGGGTCACGGCGCGCAGCAAAATGCCGCCCGCACCCGTGAGTTCGACCGACCGCGTGTGGCGGTGAAACAGGCTCAGGCCGACCTCTTCTTCCAGTGTCTGGATTTGCCGGCTCACCGCCGATTGCGTCAGCGCCAGCTCTTCAGAGGCGGCGCGGAAGTTCAGGTGCCGGGCCACCGCCTCAAAGGCACGCAGCTGCCCCGCAGAGATGGGCCGGGAGCGCAAATGGGTCTGGGAATGCTGCATGGCAAAAACTTTGATTGATGCGTTTAAGGAATGAATAGCGTAGCGCGATTTCATTGGACTGCCAAGCACCGCGCGAGGATCATCCACTCACCCAATGCTTTTGATGGAGAACCGCCATGACCCCCCAGTCCTCTCAATTCCTGCACACATTCAGCGGCGCCGGTGCACTGTCCGGCTGCTGGAAGCTGGGCGTCGGGCGAGCGTTGACCCTGCGGCCCACCCAGGCCGGCGTGCTGCGCATCGCCCACGGGCAGGTGTGGCTCACCTTCAACAATGCGCACCAGGATGACGGCGTGCGCGGCGGCGACCATTTTCTCGGGGCGGGTGAAGAGCTCAGGCTGCTGCCGGGTCAGGTGCTGGTGATGGAGTCTTGGCAGGCAGCGCCCGCATCACCGGCTTATTTCAGCTGGGACCCCTTGCCGGCCGCTGCAGGTGTGGCGCTGGCCCGCCCTTCGCGGCACGCGCTGGCGCAACGTGCGGTGGGCCTGCCCTGGCGCGCCGGCGTCGCTCAGCCGCTGCGGGACTTGCGCGGCGCCCTGGGTCTGGTGGCCGCGGCTTCTGGCCGGCTGGTTTTTGGCTCGGCCGGTTTGCTGGGCGCCGGCTTGCTGGCGCTGGGGCCGCGTTTTGTTGTCGAACGCGCCACCGGCCGCGCCCGTAGCGCCTTGGCCGCGCGCGCCTTCAAGGCACAGTCCAGCGAAAGCCGGGCCCACTGCGCCATCAGCTGAGGCGATTCCATCGCTTCTGCCGGCGCGCTGTAGTAATTGAGCTTCATGGCCTTGCCTTTGGCCGCATAAACAAAAGGCTGGCAGCCCGCGGCCTCAAAAAGTCCGCGGGTTTCTTCATCGGCCTTGAGCCACAAGGTGTCGCCGCCGCCCAGATTGGCCAGCAGCGCGATATTGATGCCTTCGGTGCTGATGCCGAAACCACCGAACATGCGGCGCGGTGTGCAGGTGCCGACACTGCCGAGAAGCTCGCAGCAGTAGTGGGCGAAAGACAGGTCGGCAGCCATTCGCCTCAGTTTAGCGGCGGCCCGGCGCTGCTTCACAATAGCGCGCATGGCCCGTCCCAAATCCGCCACCCACGAACTCCAGCGCGAAGCCATTCTGGACGTCGCTGCCCAGTGTTTTGCGCAGCGCAGCTACATGGCCGCCAGCATGAACGACATTGCGGCCGCGTGCGGCACGTCCAAGGCCAGGCTCTACCATTACTACGGCAGCAAGGAAGCCATCCTGTTCGACCTGCTGGACCGCTACACCCAGCACCTGCTGGCCATCATCGGCCAGACCGAAGCCAGCGCCCAGCGCAAGAACCTGGACGACCGCGCTGCGCTGCATGAGCTGATCCGCAACTTCCTCGACCAGTATGAAAGTTCGGCCACGCGGCACAGCGCCCTGCTGGGCGACACCAAATTCCTCGGCGACGTGCAGCGTGAACTGATTCTCGACAGGCAGCGCGATGTGGTGTCGGCCATGACGCGCTTTCTCAAGCGCGCCTACCCGCAGCGCATCACGGCGGCCAACCAGACGGCGGTGACCATGATGCTGTTCGGCATGATCAACTGGACCTTCACCTGGATGCGGCCTGACGGCCCCATGAGTTACCGGGCCTTTTCCGAAGAAGTGGTGACCATGCTGGAGCGCGGGCTCGCGTGATGTTTCTCGGGTGATGATGATGGGGATGGGGTGATCCCCGCGCCGGGCGTGCAGTTTTACTATTCGTAATAAGTTACGTATAGTAAAATTGAACACGACATCAAGACCCCAGCCCCCACCGGCCCGCCATTTCAAAACATTCCACGGAAGACGCCATGTCCAAAGCTTTTGCCTCGCAGTCCGACCTCACGGACAAAAAAATCACTTTCGAGCAGCTCAGCGCGCACTGCTGGGCCTACACCGCCGAGGGTGACCCCAACTCGGGCGTGATCATTGGCAACAAGTTCATCATGGTCAGCGACGCGACGGCCACGCCAGCGATGGCGCAGGACCTGATCGCACGCATCCGCACCATCAGCGACAAGCCCATCAAATACGTACTGCTGACGCATTACCACGCTGTGCGTGTGCTGGGCGCCAGCGCGTATGCGGCCGAAGGCGCCACCGAAGTCATTGCCAGCCAGGGCACGTATGAGCTGATCGTCGAACGCGGCGCCGAAGATATGCAAAGCGAGATGGAGCGCTTCCCGCGGCTGTTTCGCAACGCCGAAAGTGTGCCCGGCCTGACCTGGCCGACCATGGTGATCGCCGGCGGCAACCCGGCCAAGGGCGAAGTGCCCGGCAAGCTGGTGATCGACCTGGGCGGTGTGCGCGTGCAGATCTGGCACCCCGGCCCCGGCCACACGCGCGGCGACACGATTGCGTGGGTCGAAGAAGAAAAAGTGCTGTTCTCGGGTGACCTGGTTGAATACAACGCCGGCGTCTACACCGGCGACGCCCAGCTCGAAGAGTGGCCGGCCACACTGGAGGCGCTGCGCGCCCTGAAGGCGGAAGCCATCGTGCCCGGGCGCGGCGAAGCCATGAAAGGCAGCGTGGACGTCAACAAGGCCATCGACTACACCGTGAAGTGGGTGGAAACGCTGTACCGCTGCGGCAAGGAAGCCGCCGCCGCAAAGATGGACCTGAAAAGTGCGATGGCGCACACGCGCAAAAGCATGGACCCAGTCTTTGGCCAGGTGTTCATTTACGAACACTGCCTGCCGTTTGACGTGAGCCGGGCTTACGACGAGGCCAGCGGGATCAAGAATCCGCGCATCTGGACGGCGGAACGCGACAAGGAAATGTGGGCTGCGCTGCAAGCCTGACCTCTTTGATCGACCACGCGCGGATTGCCCTCATTGTTTTGCGCGTCGATCCCCACTGCGTGGGGCCCCTCGCCGGTCGCAAAACAACTCGCCACGTATCTGGACAGCCTCAACTGTCCAGATCAATCATGGGCAGCAAGCCCAGAAACTGCGCCAGAGCCTGCGCGGGGCCGGCATCCTCTATGCGGGCCAGCGCCTCCGCGTCGTCGGTCGCGGCGTATCCCAGGCTGAAGCGCCGGAAGCGCCGCTCATCCAGGGGCGCGTGGTGCAGTATTTCAACATTCACATGGCGCGGATCCTGGCGGATGCGCTCGATCAGTGCAAGCACCTCCTTGCGAGGGCCTTCGATCTGCTGGCAAAACCGCATGCCGTCGAACACCAGCAGGCCGGTGATGCCGGCCGCCTGATTGGCGACCCTGGCTTTTGCTGCGATCTGGGAAACAACCTTTACGGGAGAGTCGGGAGAGAGGGTGCTGACATACAGCACCTCATGCAAGTGCAAGGCTTTTTCCATAGGTGAGGTAATGTAGTGAGCGCCTCCGCTTTCAACAATGTCAAAAGACATGCGGCAAATCGGCATTTGTACGGCACGGCAGGGCGATGGTTCGGGACTAGAATTCCGCGTGGTCATCACCCCTCTTTCCAGTTCAAGCTCCAGCCCCTGCCCACGACATTGCAGCGACTGCCGCCTGCGAAAGTTGGACGCCTTCAAACCGGTCTCGCCGCAGGAACTCGCCTTCATCCAGGACTTCCGCACGGGGGCCGGCTTCGCAGCGGCGGGCACGTCCATCATTTCGGAGCAGAACCCCAACGGCAAACTCTTCACGCTGTATGCCGGCTGGGCCTTTCGCTACAAGACCCTCAGCGACGGCCGGCGGCAAATTCTCAATTTCCTGCTGCCCGGTGATCTCATCGGCCTGCAACAGGAGTTCGCCGACGGCGCCAGCCACGGTGTGGAAGCGCTGACCGACACCGTGCTGTGTGTCTTTCCGCGCGATGGCCTGTGGAACCTGTTCCGGCAGTTTCCCAGCCTGGGTTACGACGTGACCTGGCTGGCCGCCCGCGAGGAAGGCATGGTCGACGAAAACCTGTTGACGGCTGGACGGCGCAACGCCGCGGAACGCGTGGCCATGCTGCTGATCCATCTGTACCGCCGCGCCGAACGGCTGGGCCTGGCGGACGCCGGGTCGATTGAATTTCCCGTCAACCAGCAGCACATCGCCGATGCGCTGGGCCTGTCGCTGGTGCATACCAACAAGACGCTGCGCCGCCTGGCGCAGCTGGGTTTGCACGAGTTGCGGGAGGGGCGCTTGCGCTTGCTCAATCCCAAGGCACTGCACCGCCTGGCCGACTACTACGACCTGCCCATGCGGCAGGTACCTTTGTTGTAGGTTCGGGCTGACAAGACCCGGCTGCCGGAGACGACAGCCCCGGCACCTGCGCGTTCCTAAGCTTGCTGCTCAGCGCTACCCGCGCAAGGAATCCAGATGCGCAGAAAGCCGCGGCCATGAACAGCAAACATTTTTTCCGGTCCAGTCCCCTCCAGCAACAGCCCCGCCGCCCGGTCAATCCACAGCAGCAGCAAAGCAGCGGCTCAGGGGAATTTCAGCCCCGGCCGTCGCGGCTGTCGGTCGAAGCCACCCATGCGCGCAAGCGGGCCGGCGATATCGGCCAGATCCAGCAGATGTGAAACGCGTGACGCGTTTCTTCAAGGCGGTCGAGCGCTGGTGAGGCGCTGCTCAGGCGGGGTTGATCGGGCCCGACACTCAGGACCCCAGGCGGGGTAGCGGCGCACCCGTACCGGATACCTTGCGGCCGGCGCCCTCGTCCTGCGAAGCAAGAATCTGAAAATCACGGGCATAGTCGCCCAGGGTTTCAACGGCCCGTGCACGTTGCTGCGCGGTGGTGCTGTTGTGCAGCAACGCAAAAATCCTGCAGTTGTCGCGGGTCAGCCTGTCCTGGTAACTGCGGTAGGCTGCATCGGGTGAATTCAGCGAGCGCTCGAAATAAGCCCTGATGGCCGGCAAGGCCTGTGCTGGCGTTGCCGCGCCACCGATCAGCGGGGTCAGGGTCTGCAGGGCATCCTGCTGGCGGCGGCTGTATTCGGCCAGCGCCAGGGTGGCATCGAACACCGACAGCGGGAGCTGCGTGCGCAGCACGGCACGCTGCTTTTCCTCCAGTGGTCCATACAACATCTCGGCCCGGCTGACCGCCTTGTCAAGGCGTTTTTCCATGCGTTGCGCCGCCGAACCCTCGATGAAGTCACTCCGGTATTCGCGGTTCAGT
Source organism: uncultured Polaromonas sp. (assembly GCA_946479075.1). The sequence continues at coordinate 14,162 of CAMLDT010000038.1, read as the reverse complement.
TTTGAAAATTTTCGCTGGAGGAATTTGAGCTGCGCCGGCTCCAGCGTCGGTGCCAGTTCGGCCACCACGGGCTCCATCCGGCCCGAAATCGCCAGCAACTTGCTGCGCACGGTATCGGCCGCCTGGCACACCTGCGCCTCATCCACATTGCCGGGAAGCAGGGCCTGCCATTGGCCCAGCAGCTCGGCGTAACCAGGCAGCTGCGTGCTGCGATGCCAGCGCTGGACTTTCACCATCTCATCCTTGAGCCGCAGGGTCTGCGCATCAGTGAAATCAAAATAGCCGTCGAGTTGCAGGTAGGCCAGCTCGGGCGCCTGGTTGTAGGCCAGCTTGACCACACTGCACGCCGTCAGCAGCCCCGCCACCAGCAGCGTGGCCGCAAGCCCGATAATCTTCCTCAAGGCGCTGCAGGGCGCCGCATGCACGCCACCACAACAAGTCTCAGGAAATTTCATGGCAACTCCAGTTGATGTCGTCATCATGGCAGCGGGCAAAGGCACCCGCATGAAAAGCCGGCTGCCCAAAGTGTTACACCGTTTGGGGGGGCGTGCGCTGCTGGCCCACGTGACTGACTGCGCCGCGCGGTTATCGGCACGCCGCACCGTGGTGATCAGCGGCCACGGCGCCGAAGAGGTAGAGGCCGCCATCGGCTCTGAAGTTCCTGCCGGCCTGCACCTGAGTTTTGCGCGGCAGTCGCCGCAGCTCGGTACCGGCCACGCGGTCCAGCAGGCGATTCCCCAATTGGCCGACGATGGCGTCACACTGATCCTCTCGGGCGATGTGCCGCTGACCCAGGTGGACACCCTGCAGGCCCTGCTTGCCCAATGCGACGGCCAGCGGCTGGCCCTGCTCACCCTGAGCATGGCCGACCCCACGGGCTACGGGCGCATCGTGCGCGCCGGGGCAGAAGCGTCGGCGCAGGTGCGCGCCATCGTCGAGCACAAGGACGCCAGCGAAGCCGAACGCAGGATTTCCGAGATCTACAGCGGCATCATGGCCGTGCCGACACGTCGGTTGCGCGCCTGGCTGGCGCAGCTGGACAACAAAAATGCCCAGGGCGAGTACTACCTGACCGACATCGTGAAGTTCGCGGTGGCCGATGGTGTCGCCGTGGTGGCCCACCAGATCACCGACGCTGCGCAGGTGGCGGGCGTCAACAGCCCGGTGCAGCTTGCCGAGCTGGAACGCGTTTACCAGTTGCGCATCGCCACCGCGCTGATGGAGCAGGGTGTGCGCCTGGCCGACCCGGCCCGGCTCGATGTACGTGGCACGCTGGACTGCGCGCAGGACGTGGAAATCGACGTCAACTGTGTGTTTGCCGGCGCCGTGAGTCTGGGCGAAGGCGTGCGCATTGGCGCCAACTGCATGATCGCCAACGCCCGCATCGCCGCCGGCGCGGTGATCCACCCTTTCACGCACATCGACGGAGAGCAACTCGGGGTGGAAGTGGGTGAAGGCGCGCTGGTCGGGCCGTTTGCACGCCTGCGGCCGGGCGCAGCGCTGGGCGCCGAGGTGCACATCGGCAATTTTGTCGAGGTCAAGAACGCCAGCCTGGCCAAAGGCGCCAAGGCCAACCACCTGGCTTACGTGGGCGACGCTGCACTGGGCGAGCGCGTCAACTATGGCGCCGGCAGCATCACCGCCAATTACGACGGCGCCAACAAACACCGCACCGTGATCGAGGCCGACGTGCACATCGGCAGCAACTGCGTACTGGTCGCACCCGTCACCATAGGCGCGGGCGGCACCGTGGGCGCCGGCTCGACCATCACCAAAAGCACGCCACCGGGGACGCTGAACGTGGCCCGCGGCAAGCAGGTCAGCCTGACCAACTGGCAGCGGCCCGTGAAAACGCCCAAGGCCTGAAGTTTGAAGTGTTTCAGGCCTCCAGCCCTTGTTCAGCGGGCGTAGGCAGCTATCCAATCAATAGCAATCAGGCAGAGGCGCGGGTCGGGCTTTGCCGGTCCAGCCGCAGCGGCCACTCGGGCCGCAGGGAGCTACACGAAGTGAGCGACCGTGGGGGCCACTGTTTTCCCGCCGGGCCGCCTCAAGGGAAAACGCGCCCCCTCGGGGGCAGAGAGCTACACGCAGTGAGCGAACGTGGGGCCACTGTTTTCCCGCCGGGCCGCCCCAAGGGAAAACGCGCCCCCTCGGGGGGCAGAGAGCTACACGCAGTGAGCGAACGTGGGGGCCACACTACACCGGCCAGACCACCCCGTTGTCATTGAGGATGGCATCGAGCGGCACGTCGTGCGGCTCGGGTTCGAGGTCGGGCAGCCAGCCGTGGCTGTAGCCCAGGCCGACGGTGAAGGGTTTGGGCTGCAGCGTTGCCAGCGTGCGGTCGTAAAAGCCGCCGCCGTAGCCGAGCCGGAAGCCGCCCGGGCCGTAACCCACACAGGGCACAAACAGCAGCGTCGGCACGATGACTTCGGTGTCCTTCGGCTTCGGAATGCCGTAGGCGTCTTCCTCCATCGGGCAGCCCGGGTACCAGGCATGGAAGGTCAGGGTCTTGTGCAGCTTGTTGACCACCGGCAGGCCGATCTTGCGCGGCGAGCGGTTTGCTATGTTTTCAGTAGCTGCTTCCGCCCGTCCTTCATGACCTGGAGCCTGATTGGCATCGGAACCGCGGCTTAAAATGGCATCTTCCTGCCAGCGGTACAGCGCGGGCAGCGGATCGAACTCGCCCTTGATGGGCCAGTAGGCCCCGATCACCACATCTTCGCGCCCCACCAGCCAGATTCGCATGACCCGCTGCAACAGGTCGGCGCGCTGTAGTCGGTCGGCCAGGTTCAGGCGTTGTTCGATCAACGCTTTTCGTGCAGTTAATTTGTCCATAATGACCCGATGCTATCCAAATTTGTTGTCTCAGCCCTGATCACGGCCTTCTCGTCTGTCCTGATGCTCCAGCCCGCCGGGGCACAAACCGGCGGTTCGCGCGCCGACGAGGTGCTGGTGGAGATGCAAAAGGCCTTCAGGCGGGGCGACAAAACCCGCCTCACGCAATTGCTGCCGCAGGCGCAGGGCCACGCGCTGGAAGCATGGGCCGCGTACTGGGAACTGAAAGCCCGGCTGGAAGAAGCCAGCGCCCGTGAGGTACAGGACTTCATGGCCCGGTACGCGGGCACTTACCAGGAAGACCGGCTGCGCAATGACTGGTTGCTGTTGCTGGGGCAGCGCCGCGACTGGGCGGCGTTTGCTGCGGAGTATCCCAACTTCCGCATGAACGATGACCGCGATGTGCGTTGTTACGCCCTTCTGATCGAACACCTGAACAATCCCGGCGCCGACAGCCAACTGGCCGAAGAAGTGCGCAAGAACTGGTTTGCGCAGCGTGAGGCCAGCGATGGCTGCACCTCCGCTGCGGCGCGCCTGATCGGCAACCGCAACCTGACAGCCCAGGACGCCTGGATCAAGGCCAGGCTGGCGACCGAAGCCAACCGCCCGCGCGCAGCGCGTGAAGCGGTCGAGATCGTTGCGCCGGAAGCCGTGGGCCTGGTGACCGAGCTCAACACCAGCCCGGTGCGTTTTCTGGCCACCAAAGTGATTGCGCTCAGCAAGGTGCGCAAGGAAGTCATCGTGCTGGCGCTGGTCAAGCTTGCCAGCACCGATGCGGACGGCGCCGCGCGTTTCATGCAGGACAAATGGGGCATGCAGCTCAGCCCGGAAGAGCGCAACTGGGTCTGGGGCGCGATTGGCCGGCAGGCCGCTTCGCGGCTGGCCAGTGAGGACGCGGTCGCCTGGTTCGCGAAGGTCACCCGCAATACCGACCTCACCGATGACATGCTCGGCTGGAAGGTTCGCTCCGCGCTGCGCGCCAATGGCACGCCACGCTGGCCGCTGGTGCTGGCCGGCATCAATGCCATGAGCGAAAGCGCGCGCCAGGAGCCGGTCTGGGCCTACTGGAAGGCGCGCGCATTGCTCAGCAATACACCACCGCCCGCACCAGGCGCTCTGCCTGCGCCGCAGCGCGCTGAAGCGCTGGCCCTGCTGCAATCCATCGCGTCGGTACGCGGCTTCTACGAGCAGCTTGCGCTGGAGGAACTGGGCCAGAAAATCACGCTGCCGGCCCGCCCTGCCCCGCTGACCGCCGAAGAAAAGGAAGCCGCGCGCCTGAACCCCGGACTGAACCGCGGGGCCTATGCGATTGCCATTGGCCTGCGCAGCGAAGGCGTGCGCGAGTGGAACTACAGCACCAACCTGCACACCCGCGGCGGCATGGGGGAGCGTGAACTGCTGGCCGCGGCACAGTTCGCCTGTGACCGGTCCATCTGGGACCGCTGCATCAACACCAGCGAGCGCACGCGCAATGCCTTCGACGCGGAGCAGCGTTTTCCCACGCCGTTTCGCGAGGCTGTGCTCCAGCGCAGCCGCGACATCGATCTGGACCCGGCCTACGTGTATGGCCTGATCCGCCAGGAATCACGTTTCATCATGGATGCACGCTCCGGCGTTGGCGCTTCGGGGTTGATGCAGGTGATGCCGGCGACCGCACGCGAGACCGCACGCTACATCGGCATGACCGGTTTCACCGCCGACCAGCTCAACGACCGCGACACCAACATCGTGATCGGCACCGCTTACCTCAAGCGTGCACTGAACGACTTCGGCGGCTCCATGCCGCTGGCGGCGGCCGCCTACAACGCGGGACCCGGCCGTCCGCGCACCTGGCGCAACGGGCCGGTGCTTGAAGCGGCCATCTGGGCAGAAAACGTGCCCTTCAGCGAAACCCGCGACTACGTCAAGAAGGTGTTGTCCAACACCACCAACTATGCGGCGCTGCTGAGCGGACAGCCGCAATCATTGAAGGCCCGGCTGGGCAGCGTCGGGCCACGCGACGCCTCGGCGCCGCCTCCGGACGAGAAGATGCCCTGAGGGCAAGCCGGCTTGCTCCTGAATTCATAGCTGCTGGCGCTTGTGCAGCAAGGGCTGCAGGCACAAAAGACCAGTGATCCCGGGGTTCTGGCTTCACGCTGCACATACTCCTGCGGTGCGCGGCCGGTCTGCCTTGTAGGTTTTCGCCTATTCCCCGGCCTGCGCCGGGAGGCTAAATTAGCAGCTTCCCCACAGGCGCAGGAGCCGCAAATGAACCCGAGCTGGTGGCAACAGATTGCCGGCGCCGTCGTCACGGAATTTTCCGACCTGCCCGATCTGGCACAGACCACCCGCGTGGTTTTGCGCCTGACGGTGGCCGCACTGCTGGGCGGCCTGCTGGGCTGGGAGCGCGAGCACAAAGGCCAGGCCGCGGGCGTGCGCACACACATGCTGGTGGCCATGGGCGCCGCACTTTTTGTGCTGGTCTCCCAGCAGCTCGGCATGGAAACGGACGACCTGAGCCGCGTGATTCAGGGCCTGACGGCCGGTGTCGGCTTTTTGTGCGCAGGCACCATCCTCAAGGGCGACAGGGCGGGTGACGTGAAGGGCCTGACCACCGCGGCGGGCCTCTGGCTGACGGCAGCCATGGGTGTTGCTGCGGGACTGGGGCGCGAACTCACGGCCGTGCTGGCCACGCTGCTGGCGCTGGTGATCCTGGCGGTGGTGCCGGTGCTGGTCAGGCTGCTGGAAAAGCCGGCGCACCTGCCTGCCGCAGACGGGCGGCCTGCGCGAGGCCACGGCAAGAAAAGCTGATCAGTCCTTGACGCGCTGCGAGACAAACTCGCCCTCGTAGCCCTTGGCCAGCGAGAGTTTCTCGGCCTCGGTCAAAACCTTGCCGGCCAGCTGGAAGATGCCCTGCTCTTCATCCTTGAGGTGGTGGTAGATCTTGTGGTGCAGCTCTTTGGCCACGGCAATCCACGCCGGTGAGCTGGGGTCGGTGTCTTCCAGCTTCTCCACCATCTCGTCCATCTCGTGGTGCTCGGCAATGCCGTGGCGTGAGGGCTCCTGGGTCATGTCATGGGCGATCAGCGGAACATAGAAAAAGCGCTCTTCGGCGGCGGCGTGGGCTGAGAGCTCCGCTTTCAACTCTTTGAAAATGACGTCGCGCTCCTTGCTGTCGCCGGAGGTGTTGATGAGGGCGTCGGCGAGGCCGCGCTGGGTGTCATGGCTGGTGCGTAAAGCTTCAAAAATATTCATGCCCTGATTATCAAATGCGGGAGCGGCCCGGGCTGTAGGCCGTGAGGCCCACCTTGCTTGCGGCCGCTGCCTACACCGCGCCTCGCGGCACCGGGTTTACGGAGGTTCGGCAGGTTTTGCATCACACGGCGCGAAAGCGTTTAATAAGGGCTATGAAAAAAATCCTGATCCTCGGCGGCACCGGATTTGTCGGCCGCCATGTTTGCGAAAAACTGACCCGGTTGCAATGGCGTGTGACCGTCCCGACACGCCTGGAAGCCCATGCCCGCGACGTCCAGATGCTGCCTTCGCTCGATGTGGTGCAGGCCGATGTGCACGACGAGACCACGCTGGCCCGCCTCGTGGCCGGCCATGACGCGGTGGTCAACCTGGTGGCCATCCTGCACGGCTCGCAGCAGGCGTTTGAAGCCGCGCACGTGACCTTGCCGCAAAAAATCGCGCGCGCCTGTGCCGCCACCGGCGTGACCCGCCTGGTGCATGTCAGCGCGCTGGGCGCCGACGCACGCAACCCGGACGCGGCGCCTTCCCGGTATTTGCGCAGCAAGGGCCAGGGAGAGGTCGCGCTGCACCACGCGGGGCTGGCCCTGACCATGCTGCGGCCCAGCGTTCTCTTCGGCGAGGGCGACAAGTTCCTCAATACGTTTGCCAGCCTGCAAAAAGTTTTTCCCGTCATCCCGCTGGCCGCCAGCCATGCGCTGTTCCAGCCGGTATGGGTCGAGGATGTGGCAAGCGCCATCGTGCACTGCCTGCAGGATGAACATCTGCACACCACCGCCGGGCAAACCTACGAGGCCTGCGGACCGGAGGTCTTCACCCTGAGGCAGCTGGTCGAGCTGGCCGGACGTTTCAGTGGTGTCAACCACGGCCACGGCCGTCCCGTGTTGCCCCTGCCTGCCGCGCTGGGCCGGCTGCAGGCAAGCCTGATGGCACTGGCGCCCGGTGAACCCCTGATGAGCCGCGACAACCTGGATTCGATGAGCGTTCCCAACATCGCCAGCGGCAACCTGCCCGGGCTGCAAGCGCTGGGCATCACGCCCGCCGCCGTCGAAGCGATTGCGCCCAGCTACCTCGGGCCGGATGCCGGGGGCTGGGGCCCGCGCAGCAACCTGCTGGGCAAGCGCAAGACCGCGGGCCGCTTCTGACAACCCGGGCAGCATCAATGCACGGTGTTTTTGGCATCAATGCCGGATCGGGCGCGCGTTAGCATAGCCGCTCATTTCAGGGAGGCCCCGTGCTCAAGCTCTACATCGCCAACAAGAACTACTCGTCCTGGTCCATGCGCCCCTGGGTGATGCTCAGGCAGGCCGGCCTGCCTTTCGAGGAGGTCATGGTGCGTTTTGGCGCAGATCCTTTTACCGCCACCTCCAGCTTCAAGCAGGCGGTTCTGGCCGTGAGTCCGGGCGGCCGGGTGCCGGTTCTGGTGGACGACGGTTTCGCCGTCTGGGACACGCTCGCCATTGCCGAATACCTGGCTGAAAAATTCCCGGAGTCCGCGCTGTGGCCGGAGGATGCAAAAGCCCGCGCCCGCGCGCGCAGTGTCTGCGCCGAAATGCACGCGGGTTTCAGCGCCCTGCGTGGTGCCTGCCCTATGAACATCGAAGCGGATCTGTCAACGACCGGGGCGATTGTCTGGCGCGACCAGGCGGCTGTGCGCAACGACGTCCAGCGCATCGTCACGATGTGGACCGACTTGCTGGAACAACATCAGGGGCCCCTGCTGTTTGGCGAGTTCTCTATCGCCGACGCCTACTTCGCGCCGGTCTGCATGCGCATCAAAAATTACGCGCTGCCGGTGCCAGGCCACATCAGCGACTACATCGGCAGGGTCTGCGCTCTACGCGGGGTGACGGCCTGGATGGACGAGGCCCTGGCCGAGAAGGATTTTGTGGTGGCCGACGAGCCGTACCGGGTGGCCCGATAAGGCTTGAAAAATTCCACGTCGGCATCACGCCTCGTCCCCGGCCAGCGCGGGGACGGCAGGCGCAACTCCCCCAATGTCTTTCAAATCAACGGCCCATGAGGCCCTAAACTAGCTCCATGATTCGCTGGATGCTGGTGATTTTCCTGGCGCTGATCCTGATCAGCTGGTTCACGCCCTTGCTGAACAAGCTGGGCTTCGGAAAAATGCCGGGAGACTTCCGCTTCCGCCTGTTTGGCCGCGAATGGTTCATCCCGCTGACAACAACCATTCTTCTGAGCATGCTGGCCAGCCTGATCAGCAAGCTGATTTGAACCGGAGCACCGATGACCAGCGATTCATCCTTCAAGCCGCCTGAGGTGCGCTTGCCCGCCGGGGCGGCGCCGGTCGCCTGCGTGGACATCGGCGGCACCAAGGTGGCTGTCAGCATCCTGGACCAGCGCGGCATCCAGGGACGGCAGACTGAAGCCACGGCCAAAGAGGGGCGCTCCGACGCGCTCGCGCAGCAGGTGCTGCGCCTGCTTGACGCCGCTTGTGCCGCAGCCCGGATCCACCGCAACGACCTTGGCGCCGTCGGTGTGGCGTCCTGCGGGCCGTTTGTGCTCAGGCAGGGACACATCGAGCTGGCCGCCCCCAACATCTGTGGCGGGCTGGCCGGCGCGGCGCGCGGTTTGCCCAACACCTGGACCAGCGCGGTGCTGGAGGCGCCGCTGCGCGCGGCCTTCGCGCAGGTCCGGATTGAAAACGACGGCATCGCCGCGCTGGAGGCCGAGCGCCGCTGGGGTGCGCTGCAGGGTCTGGATCACTGTGCTTATGTGACCTGGAGCACTGGCATCGGTGTCGGCCTGTGTGTGGATGGCAGGCCGCTGCACGGCAAGAACGGCAATGCCGGCCACGCCGGCCACATGTTTGTCAGTGACGATGACGAGGCGCTGTGTGGCTGCGGCAACATCGGCGACCTCGAAGCCCTGGTCGCCGGCAACGCCATCCCACGGCGTTATGGCGGGCTCGGTTATGCGGACGCGGCCAGCTTGCTGGACGCCGCGCGTGCCGGTGACGCGCAGGCCATCCGGCTGGTGGACGAACTGTGCCGCATCATGGGCCGGGCCCTTTACAACCTGGTGGTGACGCTGGACCTGCAGCGCATCAGCGTTGGCGGCAGCGTCTTCTGGCACCACCGCGACTACCTGCTGCCGCGGCTGCAGGCGCAGATCAGCCGCAGGTTGCCGGCGTTGACCGACGGTGTGGCGGTGGTGGGCGCCGGACTTGGCGACAGGGTCGGCGACTACGCGGCGATGGCGCTGGTGGCCTGAACTGCCGCGGCACCCGGCTCAGGGCAAAAGCTTCCACTCATGGCTGCACTTGCGGCAGCGCACCAGCAACTGGCCGTTGCGGCGGTCTTCCTCCACCACCGCCAGGCGGCCGTATTCCTGGCACTGCGGGCAGTTGGCCTGATCGGCCACGGTTTCGGCGTGAGACAGCAAATAAAGGTAACGCTGCAAGGCCCAGAGCGCCAGCCCCGCGCTGAAGATGAACAAGCCGAGGTTGAGGAATTTGTCCGCCAGGGTGCCGCCATGCAGCAACTCCAGGGTGGCCATCAGGGCTATCGTGCTCAGCAGGGACAGCAGCATGTGCGCATGGCTGGAGAGCAGTTCACGCTCGTACCACTTGCGAAACCCGATGGTGCGAATACCCTCGGCCAGCGGGCGGTTCAGGTAGTTGCGTTGGGGCATGGCCGTATATAGGTGATACGGCATGGTTACACAGTTCCCGGATTTCCGCCAGCGGCGTCACGACCGCGCTGCCTGCCGGGTCAGCCCGGGTCGATGGCGCCCAGTGTCTGCAAAAAGCTCTTTCGCCACCAGTGGATGTCCTGCTCGCGAATGCGCCTGAGCAACTGCTGGTGGCGCTTTTGCCGCTCGGCCAGCGACATCTGCAAGGCGATCTGGATGGTTTCGGCCGTGCCGTGGGTGTCGTAAGGGTTGACCAGCAGCGCTTCCTTGAGCTGCTCGGCAGCGCCTGCAAACCGCGACAGCACCAGCACCCCCGGGTCCGCCGGATCCTGCGCCGCAATAAATTCCTTGGCCACCAGATTCATGCCGTCGCGCAGCGGTGTGACCAGCGCCACGCTGGCCATGCGGTACAGCCCCGGCAAGCGCTTGCGCGCGACATTGCGGTGGATGTAACGCACCGGCATCCAGTCGAGCTCGCCATAGTCGCCATTGATTGAGCCGCACAGGCTTTCCAGCTCCTGGCGCAAGCCCGAATAGGTGTCCAGCGCTTCGCGGCTGGGCGAGGCAATCTGGATCAGCGTGGCGCTGTTGAGGTTTTCAGGGTATTGCTGCAGCAACTGGCGGAAGGCGCGCAGGCGCTGCGGCAAGCCCTTGGAATAGTCCAGCCGCTCGACACCCAGCAGCACACGGCGGCGCGAGTATTCGTCCTTCATGCTGGCGAACATTTCGCGCGCCTCCTTGCCGTGGGTCAGGGCGGCAAACTCGTCAACATCGATGCCGATGGGAAAGGCCTGTGCGTGCACCGTGCGGCCGAACGCCCGGAACTGGTGCTGGTCCATGGTTTCGGCACCGGCCTCCTGGCCGACATAACGCGAGAAGTGGTCCACATCGGCCTGGCTCTGGAAACCCACCAGGTCATAGGCAAACAGTGAACGGATCAGCCACTCGTGCTGCGGAATGGCCGCCAGGATGAGCGGCGGCGGCAGGGGAATGTGCAGGAAGAAGCCGATGCGGTTTTTGCAGCCCATGGCGCGCAACTCGGCCGCCATCGGGATCAGGTGGTAGTCGTGCACCCAGATGATGTCATCGGGCAAGAGCTGCGGCATGAGCCTGCGCGCCATCATCTGGTTGACGCGCCGGTAACCGCCGATAAAACCGGCGTCAAAATCCGCCAGGTCCAGCCGGTAATGAAAGACCGGCCACAACACGCCGTTGCTGTAACCCAGGTAATAGGCGTCGTGGTCTTCACGGCACAGGTCCACCGTGGTCAGCGTGACATTGCCGGCCTGATGGGTGTGCATCTCACCTTCGCCCGGCGTGCCTTCTTCGACAATGGTGCCGCTCCAGCCAAACCACAACCCGCCGTTGGCCGACAGGGCATCGCCGAGCGCCACAGCCAGCCCGCCAGCCGCGGTCTTACGCGGATCGGCCACCCGATTTGAAACAACAACAAGCCTGCTCATACTTGGGAATCCCACGGCGCTGAAAGGCGAACAGCCGCATTGATAATGCCGACCATCGAATAGGTCTGCGGAAAATTACCCCACATCTCGCCGGTCACCGGATGGGTGTCCTCCGAGAGCAGGCCGACATGGTTGCGCGCTGCCAGCATGGTTTCAAAAATCTCGCGCGCCTGCTCCTTGCGGCCGATGCGCGCCAGCGCGTCAATGCGCCAGAAGGTGCAGATGTTGAAGGCGGTTTCCGGCTTGCCGAAATCGTCAGGCGCTTCGTAACGCCGCATGTAGGGGCCGTCGCACAGGTGTTTTTCGAGCGCATCAACGGTGGCGACAAAACGCGGGTCCTTCGGGTCGATGAACCCGACCTCGATCATCAGCAGCACGCTGGCGTCCAGGTCGCGGCCGCCAAAGCTTTCAGCAAAGGCCTGGCGCTCCTCGCTCCAGGACTCGCGCAGGATGCGCTCACGCATCACGTTGGCGTGGCCATGCCAGTAAATGGCGCGGTCCGGCTGCTTCAGGCTCACGGCGATCTTGCCAAGACGGTCACACGCCGCCCAGCACATCAGCGCCGACGAGGTGTGCACGCGGGCCCGCGTGCGCAGCTCCCACATGCCGGCGTCGGGCTGGTCGTAATTGCGCACCGCCTGTTCGCCGACCGCTTCCAGCCGCGCAAATTCGGCCTCACCAGCGCGGTGCAGCAGCCGGTGGTCATGAAAGGACTGGGCTGCCCCCAGCACCACATTGCCATAGACGTCGTGTTGGAAATGCTCCTGCGCCTGGTTGCCCACCCGCACCGGGCCCATCCCGCGGTAACCGCCCAGGTGGTCGTAGCTGGCCTCGGGCAGTTCGCGCTCCAGGCCAATGCCGTACAGCGGCTGGATGTGGCCGCCACCGGCCTGAACCACGACGTTGCTGAGCCAGCGCAAATAGTCTTCCATGGTGCCGACTTCAGACAGGCTGTTGAGCGCACGCACCACAAAAAACGCGTCGCGCAGCCAGCAGAAGCGGTAGTCCCAGGTGCGCCCGCTGTTGGGCGCTTCGGGAATGCTGGTGGTCATGGCGGCGACGATGGCGCCGGTGTCTTCAAACAGCGACAGCTTGAGCGTGATGGCCGCGCGTATCACCGCTTCCTGCCACTCCAGCGGCAGGTGCAGGCGCTGGCTCCATTTGCGCCAGTAGCTGAGGGTTTCTTCCTCGAACAGGCGGGCGGTGTCGGCAATGCCGTCCACCAGCGACTCGTCGGCGCCGAGCAGGAAGTTGTGCTCGCGCGTCAGCACAAAAGGCTGGCGCGACAGCAGATGCGCAATCGGCGCATCGGTGTTCAGGCGCAGGGTCAATGCATCACCGACGTAACGCAGGTGGTTGCTGCCCTGCGTGATGGCCGGTTTGCTGCGGCCCCAGTCGTAACGAACGTCCAGCGAAACGCGGATGCGCGGTGCGCCATGCAGGGGCCGCACACGGCGTACCAGAGTCATGGGCCGGAAAAAGCGGGAGCGCCGGTAAAAGCGCGGCGCAAAGTCGGTGATCTCCACGGCCTGGCCACGGGTGTCGAACAACTGGGTGCGCAGCACGGCGGTGTTGTGTTCGTACCATTGCTTGCTGTGCGAGAAGTTCTCGATCTCGATGGCAAAGGCGCTGCCGTTGTCGCTCGGGTCCAGCAGGGCGTTGAACACCGGGTCCGCGTCGAAGCGCGGCAGGCAGCACCAGACAATGCGGGCGCGCGCATCCACCAGCGCACTGAAGGCGCAGTTGCCGATCACGCCCACCGAGAGCGAAGGCGGTGCCGGCGGCACAAACGAGTTGGTTTCGCCGGCTGGACTTGCACCGGCGGGCGCGGGGGACGGACGGGACACACTCATGAGGACAGACTTTCGGCGCGTGAGGCCAGGGAAGGAACCAGGGCCGACTGCAACCAGTCGGCCATCTCGGCGACACCGGCGCAACGGTGCTGTGCGCGGGTGGCGCCCTCGCCCACCTTGACGGCGTGCCCGCCCAGACGCTGAACCGCTGCAAAACCGTCTTCGTCGGTCACGTCGTCGCCCGCAAACACCGGGATGCGGCCGGCAAAGGGCGGCTCGGCCATGAAGGCGGCAATCGCCGTGCCCTTGCTGAAGCCGCTGACCTTGAGGTCGATCACACATTTGCCCTGCATCAATTGCAGGCCGGCACTTTGGGCCACAGCAGCCTGCATGGTCTCCAGGCACAAGGCTTCGAGCTCGGGCGCATGGCGGTAATGCAGGCTGAGTGCCAGGTTTTTGTGTTCGAGTTGCAAGCCGGGGTGCTGCTGCATCAGCCTTTCGGCGGCAGCCAGGACGTGGCGCAGTTCCGGGGCCGGCGCGCTGATCATCTGCCCCTGGGCATTGCGGCGCTGCGCGCCGTGCTCCACGGCCACGGGCAGTTGCAGCGGCGCCAGAAATCCGTCGAGATCGAGCAGGCGGCGCCCGGACACCAGGGCCAGCGCACCATCCAGTTGCCCATACAAAGCAGCCAGGGTGCTGGTCAGCGTGGGCGGAATGATGACTGCATCGGGCCGGGACGCGATCTCTACCAGCGTTCCGTCAAAGTCCAGGAAAAGTGCCGTGCGGGCGGTGATGCGTGGAAGCATTTCATGAGGCATGCGCATTCCCACAACCATAGCAGAATCCTCGCGCGCAGCCTGTAGGCCGGCGCCGTATATCGTGCACGAAGTCAGTGCGGGCGCGTCGCTAGGGCCTGCTCGACCGCCCTGACACGCGCGCTGTGAATCATCTCGCCGATCCGGCTGCCCGACAGCCCTGCCGCCTGCGCGGCCTGGGCCACCGGCTCGGTGGCCACCGACTGCGCCGCCTGCAGCACGCGCGCCAGGCGCTCGCGCTGCGGGTAGGCCGACGCCTCCAGCCCAAGCCGGCCGCGCGCGTCGCATTCGCAGGCCAGCAGCACCTCGCCAAAACGCTGCGGCTTGCGAAAGGCATCGCAGCGCTCCAGCAGCCGCACCAGCGCGGCGGC
>CAMLDT010000037.1 GCA_946479075.1 uncultured Polaromonas sp. | reverse complement strand
TGGCTGCCGCAGACTACAAGCGCTACAAGGAACTGAAAGACCAGAACTTCATCAGTGGCGCCGAACTGGAACGCCGTGACACCACCCTGAAAGCGGCACAGGCCCAGCTCGAACAGGCGCAGTCGCAACTGGCGGTGCAGGGCAACCAGGCCAACTATGCGGCGCTGGTGGCCGACGTGTCGGGCGTGGTCACCGCCGTGGATGCGGAAGCCGGCCAGGTGGTGACCGCCGGAACGCCGGTGCTGCGCATTGCCGCCGATGGCCCGCGCGACGTGGTGTTCTCGGTCCCGGAAGACAAGGTTGCCGCCATCAAGGTGGGCATGCCGGTGAAAGTGCGGGTGTGGTCGCAGGCGCTTGAACTCAGCGGCAAAGTGCGCGAGGTTTCCGCCAGCGCCGACCCGGCCACACGGACCTATCCCGTCAAAGTGGCACTCGACACCCAGGACTCCCCGGTGCTGGGCGCCACGGCCTATGTCCAGCCGCAGGGGCTGGGCGCGGCCGGCGTACAGGTCATCAAGCTGCCGACCAGTGCGCTGCGCCAGGACGGCAAAAGCAGCGCGGTCTGGGTGCTTGACAAGGCGAGCATGACGGTCAGGTCGCAAACCATCCAGATCGCCACTGCCGACGGTAACGAGGCCGTGATTGCCGCTGGCCTGCAGCCCGGCATGCTGGTGGTCAGTGCCGGGGTGCATGTGCTCTCACCCGGCCAGAAGGTCACCATTTATCAGCCAAAAGTGGCTGTAGCCCCCGTCCAGACTGCGCAGACAGCTATCAATCCGATAGCGTCCACTGCGCCCGCTGCGGCCGCCACGCCTGCTGCAGCGCCTGCGAAGTGAGGCAGGCATGAACCCCGAACAAGCAAAAGACAGTTTCAACCTGTCCAAATGGGCGCTGGATCATCCGGCGCTGACGCGTTACCTGATGGTGGTGCTGATGCTGCTGGGTTTTGCGTCCTACTTCCAGCTCGGGCAGGACGAGGACCCGCCTTTTACCTTTCGCGCGATGGTGGTGCGCACCTACTGGCCGGGCGCCACGGCGCAGCAGGTGGCCGAGCAGGTGACTGACAAGCTGGAGCGCACGCTGCAGGAAGTGCCTTACGCCGACAAGATCCGCAGCTATTCCAAGCCGGGCGAGTCGCAGATCATTTTCCAGATCAAGGATTCGTCCAAAGCGTCCGACGTGGCCGGTGTCTGGTACGCGGTGCGCAAAAAGATCGGCGACATGCGTTACACGCTGCCGGCCGGCGTGCAAGGGCCGTTTTTTAACGACGATTTCGGCGACGTTTATGGTGTGATCTACGCGCTGCAGGCCGATGGTTTCAGTTATGCCGAGCTCAAGACCTTTGCCGACGACGTGCGTCAGCGCCTGCTGCGCGTGCCCGATGTCGCCAAGGTCGAGCAGTTTGGCGTGCAGGATGAAAAACTGTTCATCGAGATTTCGCAAAAACGCCTGGCCCAGCTCGGGCTGGACTTCAACCAGGTGCTGAACCAGCTCGGCCAGCAGAACGCGGTCGAATCCGCCGGCGCCATCCAGACACCGCTGGACGTGGTGCAGGTGCGTGTGGCCGGGCAGTTTGAAGCCATCGAGCAACTCCGTGCCATGCCGATACGCGGCAATTCAGGCAACCAGCTGCGACTGGGGGACATCGCCGAGATCAAGCGCGGCTACGTCGATCCGCCGGCGGTCAAGGTGCGCCACCAAGGCCGCGAAGTGATCGCGCTGGGGGTGTCCATGGCCAAGGGTGGCGACATCATTGCGCTGGGCAAGGCCCTGAAGGGCGCGACCGAGGGCATCAGTGCGAACCTGCCCGCCGGCATCGAGCTGGTGCAGATCCAGGACCAGCCGACGGCGGTGGCCACTTCCGTCAATGAATTTGTGCGCGTGCTGATCGAGGCCGTGGTGATCGTGCTGGCGGTGAGTTTCATCGCGCTGGGTTTCCACCGGCGGCCGGGTCAACACCCGCTGTGGAAGCGTTATTACATCGACATGCGGCCGGGCCTGGTGGTGGGCATCACCATTCCGCTGGTGCTGGCGGTGACTTTCCTGGCGATGAATTATTTCGGCATTGGCCTGCACAAGATATCGCTGGGCTCGCTGATCATTGCGCTGGGCCTGTTGGTGGACGACGCCATCATTGCGGTCGAGATGATGGTGCGCAAGATGGAGGAGGGCTACGACAAGGTGCGCGCTGCGACCTTTGCCTACGAGATCACCGCCATGCCCATGTTGACGGGCACGCTGATCACGGCGGTGGGATTTTTGCCCATTGGCCTGGCCAAATCGACCGTGGGCGAGTACACCTTTGCGATTTTTGCGGTGACGGTGATTGCGCTGGTGCTGAGCTGGGTCGTGTCCGTGTATTTTGTGCCTTACCTGGGCACACTGCTGCTCAAGGCCAGGCCGCTGCCGGAAGGCGCTGCCGCGGGCCACCAGGAGCACTTCGACACGCCGTTTTACAAGACCTTCCGCCGCGCGGTGAACTGGTGCGTCGAGTACCGCTGGATCACCATCGGCGCGACGATATTGTTTTTTGCGCTGGGTATTGTCGGCATGGGCAAGGTGCAGCAGCAGTTCTTTCCGGATTCCAGCCGCCCCGAGATCATGGTGGATATCTGGTTTCCCGAAGGCACCTCGTTTGCTGCCAATGAACTGACGGCCAAACGGGTGGAGGCACGTCTGCTCCAGGAGAACGGTGTGAAATCCGTCAGCACCTGGGTCGGCTCCGGCGTGCCGCGTTTTTACCTGCCGCTGGACCAGGTCTTCCCGCAGAGCAATGTGTCGCAGTTCATCGTCTTGCCCAAAGACCTGAAGGTGCGCGAATCGCTGCGCATCAAGCTGCCGGCGCTGCTGGCCCAGGAGTTCCCGGAGGTGCGCGGCCGCATCAAGCTGCTGCCCAACGGCCCGCCCGTGCCTTACCCGGTGCAGTTCCGCGTGGTCGGCACCGATCCGCTGGTGCTGCGCGAACGCGCCGACGAGGTCAAGGCCGCGATGCGCGAAAGCGCCAACACCCGCGGTGTCAACGACAACTGGAACGAGTCGGTCAAGGTGTTGCGCCTGGAAGTGGACCAGTCCAAGGCGCGCGCGCTGGGCGTGACCAGCCAGTCGATTGCGCAGGCGTCCAAAACCATTCTCGCCGGCAGCACCGTCGGGCAGTTCCGCGAGGGTGACAAACTGATCGACATCGTGTTGCGCCAGCCGCTGGACGAGCGCAACGCCATCACCGATCTGGGCAACGCCTATCTGCCGACAGCCTCGGGCAAGGCTATCCCGCTGACGCAGATCGCCAAACCGGTGTTCACCTGGGAGCCGGGCGTGATGTGGCGGGAGAACCGCGACTACGCGATCACTGTGCAGGGCGACATCGTCGAAGGCCTGCAGGGCGCGACCGTGACGGCTGAGCTGCTGCCGGGCCTGAAAGCCATCGAGGCCAAGTGGCACCAGAACGGCATGAGCGGCTACCGCATTGAAGTCGCGGGCGCGGTGGAAGAAAGCAGCAAGGGCTCGTCCTCGATTGGCGCCGGCTTGCCGGTCGCGCTGTTTATCGTGCTAACCCTGCTGATGCTGCAGCTGCATAGCTTCAGCCGTTCGATCCTCGCCTTTCTCACGGGCTTTATGGGCATCGCGGGCGTAGCCGGAGCCCTTCTGCTGCTAAACAGGCCATTCGGTTTTGTCGCGCTGTTAGGTGTGATTGCGTTGTTCGGAATGATTATCCGAAACTCGGTGATTCTGATCGACCAGATCGAGCAGGACCGGGCAGCCGGTGTTCCGGCTTGGGACGCGATTGTCGAGTCGGCCGTGCGCCGGCTGCGCCCCATCGTGCTGACCGCCGCTGCCGCCGTGCTGGCCATGATTCCGCTGTCACGCAGCGTGTTCTGGGGGCCGATGGCCGTGGCCATCATGGGCGGCCTGATCGTGGCCACCGTGCTGACGCTGCTGGCCCTGCCGGCGATGTACGCCGCATGGTTTCGCGTGAAACGGGAAACACCGGCGTTTCAATAATCCGCCCAGCGGGCCGGCGCGCAGCGCCAGACCCGCATGGTTTCGCGTGAAACGCGAAACCCCGGGTGTGCTTCCCGCGTAAAGCGGGCCCGGGCTGACTGGCGGCTGGGAAGGGCGCCGATACAGGCTAAAATAGAAAGTTGACCGATTTCAGGCGGGGGTCCGTAAAGTTGCGGATTCCCGTTTTTATTTCAGGCGCGCGGGTGGCGAAATTGGTAGACGCACCAGGTTTAGGTCCTGACGTCCGCAAGGATGTGGGGGTTCGAGTCCCCCCCCGCGCACCACCAGTGAGATTTTCAGGACGTTTGCCGCGGGGCCTTTGCCGCAGGCGTGCGTCTTTTACACATCCTCGATATTAGGAGTAGATCATGGCCGTGACTGTTGAAACCCTTGAAAAGCTGGAACGCAAGATGACCCTGACCCTGCCGGTCAGCGCCATCCAGTCTGAAGTTGACTCCCGCCTCAAGCGCATGGCCCGCACGGTCAAGATGGACGGCTTCCGTCCCGGCAAGGTCCCCATGAATGTGGTGGCCCAGCGTTACGGCTACTCGGTGCATTACGAAGTCATGAACGACAAGGTCGGCGAGGCTTTCTCGCAGGCCGCCAACGAGGCCAAGCTGCGTGTGGCCGGCCAGCCGCGTATCAGCGAAAAGGAAGGCGCGCCCGAGGGTGAGTTGGCCTTTGATGCGGTGTTTGAGGTGTATCCCGAAGTCAAGATCAACGACCTGGCTAACGCCGAAGTCGAAAAACTGACTTCCGAAGTCAGCGACGAGGCCATCGACAAGACCCTGGACATCCTGCGCAAGCAGCGTCGCACCTTCGCCCAGCGCGCGATGGACGCCGCTGCCCAGGACGGCGACCGTGCCACCATCGATTTCGAAGGCAAGATCGACGGCGAGCCTTTTGCCGGCGGCAAGGCTGAAGACTTCCAGTTCCTGGTCGGCGAAGGCCAGATGCTCAAGGAATTTGAAGATGCCGTGCGCGGCATGAAAAGCGGCGAGAGCAAGACCTTCCCACTGAGCTTTCCTGCCGACTACCACGGCAAGGATGTGGCCGGCAAGCAGGCCGACTTCCTGGTGACGGTCAAAAAAATCGAAGCCGCCCACCTGCCTGAAGTCAACGAGGCGCTGGCCAAGTCCCTCGGTATCGCCGACGCCAGCGTCGAGGGCCTGCGTGCCGACATCAAGAAAAACCTGGAGCGCGAAGTCAAGTTCCGCCTGCTGGCACGCAACAAAAACGCCGTGATGGACGCACTGGTTGCCAATGCCGAGCTGGATGTCCCCCAGTCCATCGTGCAGGCCGAACTGCAGCGCATGGTCGAAAGTGCGCGAGCCGATCTCAAGCAACGCGGCATCAAGGACGCGGACAAGGCGCCCATTCCCGACGACATCTTCCGCCCGCAAGCCGAAAAGCGCGTGCGCCTCGGCCTGGTCGTGGCCGAACTGACCCGCGCCAACAACCTGTTCCCGACCAACGAGCAGGTCAAGGCTCATGTGCAGGAACTGGCGTCCAGCTACGAAAAACCCGAGGATGTGGTGCGCTGGTACTTCGGCGACGAAAAACGCATGGCCGAAGTCGAGTCGGTGGTGATTGAAAACAATGTCACCGATTTTGTGATGGGCAAAGCCAAGGTGGTTGAAAAAACCGTGGCTTTCGACGAACTGATGGCACAGAACTGAACCTTCCGGCAGCCTGCGCGCAAGCGCGGGCCAAATTTTCGGAACAGGGGCTTGCGGCTACGGCTTCAAGCCCCATTTATTTTTGGGTAAAGTAGCCTCACACATCGGAGAACACATGATTTACAACAGCGCACAGGAAATTCAGGGCCTCGGCATGGTGCCGATGGTGATCGAGCAGTCTGGCCGCGGTGAGCGGTCCTATGACATTTATTCGCGGCTGCTGAAAGAGCGCGTGATTTTTCTGGTGGGCCCGGTCAACGACCAGACCGCCAACCTGGTGGTGGCGCAGCTGCTCTTCCTGGAGAGCGAGAACCCCGACAAGGACATTTCCTTCTACATCAACTCGCCCGGCGGCTCGGTCACGGCCGGCATGGCGATTTACGACACCATGCAGTTCATCAAGCCCGACGTTTCCACGCTGTGCACCGGCATGGCTGCCAGCATGGGTGCTTTCCTGCTGGCCGCCGGCACCAAGGGCAAGCGCTTTTCGCTGCCCAATTCGCGTGTGATGATTCACCAGCCTTCTGGCGGCGCCCAGGGCCAGGCCACGGACATTGAAATCCATGCCCGCGATATCCTCAAGACGCGCGAACAGCTCAACCGCATTCTGGCCAACAACACCGGCCAGACCATCGAAAAGATCGAGCGTGACACCGAGCGAGACTATTTCATGTTCGCCGACGAGGCCAAGGCTTATGGCGTTGTGGACGAGGTCATCAGCAAGCGTCCCTGACCTCAAGCGTTCCACCCGGTCAGTTGCGACACGGCAACGGCGTTTTCCGTCACAGGAAACGCCGTTTTTTTATCGCCGGGCCGCCCCAAGATAAAAAGCGCCCCCTCGGAGGGGGGCAGCGAAGCGTGGGGGGCTGAATTTATTTGGTTATCATTAGTCAACCACCCCTTTCGGGACCCCACAAAGGCAACTCCACCAATGGCCGAGAAAAAAGGCTCTTCCAGCGAAAAGACACTGTATTGCTCGTTTTGCGGCAAAAGCCAGCATGAGGTCAAAAAACTCATTGCCGGCCCTTCGGTCTTTATCTGTGATGAATGCATTGACCTGTGCAACGAGATCATTCGTGACGAGTTGCCGGCCGGCGAAGATGTGCGCGAAACGCGCGGTGACCTGCCGACCCCGCTGGAGATCAAGGCTACGCTGGATGGTTATGTGATTGGCCAGGAACCGGCCAAGCGCACGCTGGCTGTCGCGGTTTACAACCATTACAAGCGCCTGCGCCACAAGGACAAGGCGAAAAAGGACGAGGTCGAGCTCACCAAGAGCAACATCCTGCTGATTGGCCCAACCGGCTCTGGCAAGACCTTGCTGGCCCAGACACTGGCGCGCACGCTGAATGTGCCGTTTGTGATGGCCGATGCCACCACGCTGACGGAAGCCGGTTATGTCGGTGAAGATGTCGAAAACATCATCCAGAAGCTGCTGCAAAGCTGCAACTACGAAGTTGAGCGTGCGCAGCAGGGCATCGTGTACATCGACGAGATCGACAAGATTTCTCGCAAATCCGACAACCCTTCGATCACGCGCGACGTGTCGGGTGAGGGCGTGCAGCAGGCCCTGCTCAAGCTGATCGAGGGCACCATGGCGTCGGTGCCGCCCCAGGGCGGGCGCAAACATCCGAACCAGGATTTCCTGCAGGTGGACACCACCAACATCCTGTTCATCTGCGGCGGTGCCTTCTCGGGGCTGGAAAAAGTCATCGAGAACCGCACCGAGGCTTCGGGCATCGGTTTTGGCGCCGCCGTCAAGAGCAAGAAGGCGCGCAGCCTGACCGAGTCTTTCAAGGATGTGGAACCGGAAGACCTGATCAAGTTCGGCCTGATCCCCGAACTGGTTGGCCGCATGCCGGTGGTCGCCACCCTGGCCGAGCTGACCGAAGACGCGCTGGTGCAGATCCTGACCGAGCCGAAAAACGCGGTGGTCAAGCAGTTCAGCAAGCTGCTGTCCATGGAGGGTGTGGATCTCGAAATCCGGCCCTCCGCGCTCAAGGCGATTGCCCGCAAGGCGCTGGCCCGCAAGACCGGCGCCCGCGGTTTGCGCTCGATTCTTGAGCAGTCGCTGATCGACACCATGTTTGACCTGCCCAATACCAGCAACGTTGAAAAAGTGGTGGTGGACGAATCGACCATCGAGGAAGACAAGCCGCCGCTGCTGGTTTACCGTGAGGCTGCCAGGCAGGCCTGAGACCCCGGGCGCCGGTATGGCTTGAAAACCCGCTGCTGTGCCCCACGTTGGAGTTTGTCGTTGTTGCCTGGTGTGAAAGCCCGATACCGGATACCCGTCCCGATGTCAGGGCTTTCGTTCCAGGCTTACCTTTAAGGTTCTATGTCCGCACAAACCACATTGCCCTCCAGCCCGATTGACCTGCCACTGCTTCCGCTTCGCGATGTGGTGGTGTTTCCCCACATGGTGATCCCGCTGTTTGTCGGCCGGCCGAAAAGCATCAAGGCGCTTGAGTCCGCGATGGAGGCGGAGCGCCGGATCATGCTGGTGGCGCAGAAAACCGCGGCCAAGGACGAACCCTCGGTTGAAGACATGTTCGAGGTCGGCTGCGTAGCCACCATTTTGCAGATGCTGAAACTGCCCGATGGCACCGTCAAGGTACTGGTCGAAGGGCAACAGCGGGCCAAGGTCAACAAGATCGAAGAGGGTGAGATGCACTTCAGTGCCAACGTCACCCCTGTGGAGCCGGAAGTCGCTCTTCCCGGCGACAAGACCAGTGAGATCGAAGCACTGCGCCGGGCGGTGATGCAGCAGTTCGACCACTACGTCAAGCTGAACAAGAAAATTCCACCGGAAATCCTGACTTCGATCTCCAGCATCGACGATGCCGGCCGGCTGGCCGACACGATCGCCGCCCACCTGCCGCTCAAGCTCGATGCCAAGCAGGTCATCCTGGATCTGGATCCCGTCAAGGCCCGTCTTGAAAACCTCTACGAGCAGCTCGAACGGGAAGTGGACATCCTGAATGTCGACAAGAAGATCCGCGGGCGCGTGAAGCGCCAGATGGAGAAAAACCAGCGCGACTTCTATCTGAACGAACAGGTCAAGGCCATCCAGAAAGAACTCGGTGAAGGCGAAGAGGGTGCCGACATCGAGGAGATCGAGAAAAAGATCAAGACCGCCAAGATGCCTCAGGAAGCCCGCAAGAAGGCCGAGAGTGAGCTCAAGAAACTCAAGCTCATGTCGCCGATGTCGGCGGAGGCCACGGTGGTGCGCACCTACATCGATGTGCTGACCGGTTTGCCCTGGAGCAAGAAAACCAAGATCAAGCACGACCTGGCCAATGCCGAGGCGGTGCTCGACGAGGACCACTACGGTCTGGAAAAGGTGAAGGATCGCATCGTCGAATACCTCGCCGTGCAGCAGCGCGTGGACAAGCTCAAGGCACCCATCCTCTGCCTGGTCGGCCCTCCAGGTGTGGGCAAGACCTCGCTGGGACAGTCCATTGCCAAGGCGACGGGCCGCAAGTATGTGCGTATGGCGCTGGGCGGCATGCGGGACGAGGCCGAAATCCGCGGCCATCGCCGCACCTACATTGGCGCGTTGCCTGGCAAGGTCCTGCAAAGCCTGACCAAGGCCGGCACACGCAACCCGCTGTTCCTGCTGGATGAAATCGACAAGCTGGGCACGGACTTCCGGGGCGATCCTTCCAGCGCGCTGCTGGAGGTGCTGGATCCCGAGCAAAACCACACCTTTGGGGACCATTACGTCGAGGTGGACTTCGACCTCAGCGATGTGATGTTCGTGGCGACTTCCAATTCGATGAACATTCCGCCGGCGCTGCTGGACCGCATGGAAGTGATCCGGCTGTCGGGTTACACCGAGGACGAAAAAACCAGCATCGCCATGCGTTACCTGCTGCCCAAGCAGCTCAAGAACAACGGCGTCAAAGACGGCGAAATCGAAGTCCAGGAACAGGCGGTCCGCGATATCGTGCGTTACTACACCCGCGAAGCAGGCGTGCGCTCGCTGGAACGCGAACTCTCAAAAATCTGCCGCAAGGTCGTCAAGGGCATCCAGCTCAAGAAACTGCAGCCCAAGGTTGTGGTGACCGCAGACAACCTCAACGAGTATCTGGGCGTGCGCAAGTTCGACTATGGCCGCGCCGAGAACCACAACCAGATCGGCCAGGTGGTGGGACTGGCCTGGACCGAGGTCGGCGGCGACCTGCTGACCATTGAAGCGGCCATGATGCCCGGTAAAGGTGTGATCACGCGTACCGGCTCACTGGGCGACGTGATGAAGGAATCGGTGGAGGCGGCGCGCACTGTGGTGCGGAGCCGTGCGCGCGTTCTCGGCATCAAGGACGAAGTGTTCGAAAAGCGCGATATCCATATCCACGTGCCCGATGGCGCCACGCCAAAAGACGGCCCCAGTGCGGGCGCGGCCATGACCACGGCCTTTGTGTCTGCCATCACCGGCATTCCGGTTCGTGGCGATGTTGCCATGACCGGTGAGATCACGCTGCGTGGCGAAGTCACGGCCATCGGCGGATTGAAGGAGAAGCTGTTGGCCGCATTGCGCGGTGGCATCAAGACCGTGATCATTCCGGAAGAAAACGCCAAGGATCTGCAGGAGATTCCTGAAAATGTGAAAAACGGGCTGGAAATCCTGCCTGTGAAGTGGATCGATCAGGTGCTGCAAATCGCATTGACGCGTCAGCCGGTGCCATTGACGGAAGAAGAAGCTGCCGCTGTGGCGGCGGCGGCTCCGGCGGCTGCAAATCCGGACGTGGCGGGCAGTGTGAAACACTGACGGCGCAAATTTTCAGGATGGTTTCAAAAGCGCAAAAAACTGCGCTATAATTTGAGGCTGTAATCGCGGGAGTAGCTCAGTTGGTAGAGCGCAACCTTGCCAAGGTTGAGGTCGAGAGTTCGAGACTCTTCTCCCGCTCCAATTCAAAAGGGCAGCACGTTAAAATGCTGTCCTTTTTCTTTGGGGTGACGCATAAAAAAGCAGCCGATAAAATCCTCGGGTTTTGCGGATGCGGACAGATCACGGCGCGGTAACAAAGCGGTTATGTACCGGATTGCAAATCCGGCTAGCCCGGTTCGACTCCGGGCCGCGCCTCCAGTAAAACGCTTGCTTTCTTCTTGCACGGGCCTCGTCAGTCGAAATGACGGGGCCTTTTTGTTTCACAATGGAAAGCCTGCCCGGGTGGTGAAATTGGTAGACACATCGGACTTAAAATCCGCCGCTTTCCTGCATAAGGGGCGTACCGGTTCGATTCCGGTCCCGGGCACCACAACTAGTTTCCGGCCTCTCGGCTGGCATGCTTTTTCCACGTCCCCGGCCGCGCCGGTGTTCGGTGTTCATCGGCGCACCAACTGGTTAAGATAGCTTCCATGGCCCGCTACAACACCCCTCCTTTTGAAATCCACGTACACGGCGAAGTCCCTTTGCGCGACGACGTCGGTTTCGTGCAGCTGCAGGATGCGCTCAAGCCGCTGTGGGCTTACGCCGGTGCCAAATCGCTGGCCGATGGCGCCGCCAGCGTGTACGAGGAAGAACCGGGCATACGCTTCGATGCGGGTCAGCACCTGCTGCAGTTTTGCTGGACAGTTCCTGGCGACGAAGACTTCAGGCAGGTCCTGGATGAAGTCTGCATGGCGCTCAACGAGATGGCCTTGAGCGGAGCGCCTATCGAAGTCACTTTTTACGACGCCGATTTCGACGAGGATGAAGAGCGTGAAGGCGAAGAAGCCAGGGATGACTTTGCGATGTATTTTGTCGGCCCGACACCGGCGGCCATCATGCAGGTCCAGCGCGATCTGCTGGTGCAGGACATGATCGGACTGCTGGAGCGGCATTTCGATGCCACGGAGCTGGGCGACGTGGTGGTTGCCGTGGATAAACTTTTCGAAAAACGCTTTGAAACCCTGGTCAACTCCATGCAGCTCGGGCGCCCTCCGAGGGGCATGGGCGGGCCTCAGGGCGGCTCTGGTCATGGCGGTGGCCGCAAGCCGCGCCACCTGCACTGAACGCTGACAGCCGCTTGCAGGCTGCTTTATGTGTCCTGCTTCAGACCCAGCCCGGTCAGATAAATAGTGATCGCTTCCTGGCCGACCGCCACCAGGTCGAAGGCGTCGCTGTCCAGGAACCAGTTCTGGATCAGTCCGTCGATGAGGGCATGCAGGCCTTCGGCGCAGGTGGCCGCCGGTGCCGCCAGCGTGACGGCCCGGCGCTGTGCCGCAGCACTCAGGCCATGCTGCACCCTGGCGAGAAATTCCCGGCGTACCGACAGGTGGCGCGCGCGCACCGCCTGAAGTTCATCGACATATTCCACTTTCTGGGTCGCTACCTCCAGCACACGGCGTGTCTGCGGATCAGTGGCGATGCGAACCAGTGCGCCACGCATGCCGGCGCAAAGCCGGGCCAGCGGGTCGGCGCCGTTGTCACGCCCGATGTCCTCAAACGATTGTTCCAGCGGCAGCGTCACGCGCTCCATCATGGCGTTGAAAAGGTCCGCCTTGTCCTTGAAATGCCAATAGATCGCGCCGCGGCTGGTGCCCGCTTGCCGGGCGATGTCATTGAGCGAGGTCCGCGACACGCCCTGCGCCTGAAACAGCACCTCCGCCGCATCCAGCAGGCTGTGGCGGGTGGCCAGGGCGTCTTCCTTGGTGCGACGAGCCAAAATTCTTGTCCTGTGATTTAATTTTGCGAGGGCTTCGAATATACATTCATAAATGTATGTAAAATTTGGTGCTCGCGAAAAGCCCCGGTTTTGGGCAAGCTTTCCTTGCTGAAACGCTTCCCGTTCCTTTTTTCTCATTCCTGCACCCCGCCATTCTTCAAGGAAGCAGCATGCCTACGTTGAGCTTGATCAAGCCCTTTTCATCCCTGCAAGCGACACCCGGGCACGGGCGCCTGCAAAAAATGGCGCTGGTCGCCTTGCTCGGGCTTTCGGTGGTGGCTTGCGGTAAAAGTGGCAGCCCCGCTGCCCCTGGTGCAGGCGCGCCTCCTCCCG
Organism: uncultured Polaromonas sp.; assembly: GCA_946479075.1. Next base: position 8,912 of record CAMLDT010000037.1, on the reverse strand, counting down.
CCGAGGTCGGCGTGGTCACCGTCAGCCAGGGTGATGTGGGGCTGGTGACCGAGTTGCCGGGCCGGCTTGAGGCCTCTCGTGTTGCGCAGGTGCGTGCACGTGCGGCCGGCATCCTGCAAAAACGCCTGTTTCGCGAAGGCAGCGATGTGAAGGCCGGTCAGCCGCTGTTCACCATCGATTCGGCGCCGTATGCGGCGCAGGTCGCCAGCGCCAAAGCGGGCCAGGCGCGCGCCGAAGCCAACCTCGCCCAGGCCACCGCGCTGGCCGAACGCTACAAGCCGCTGGTTGCCGCCAACGCGGTGAGCAAGCAGGAATATGCCAATGCCGTTGCCGCACAGAAGCAGGCGGAAGCAGATGTCGCCGTGGGCAAGGCCAATGTGCAGACCGCCAGCATCAACCTTGGATACGCTGCCGTCACGGCCCCCATTTCCGGCCGCATCGGCCGCGCACTGGTGACCGAGGGTGCGCTGGTCGGGCAGGGCGATGCGACCCAGCTGGCCGTGATCCAGCAGATCAACCCCATGTACGTGAATTTCACGCAGTCGGCCTCCGAAGTGATGAAGTTGCGCAACGGCCTGGAAAGCGGTCAGTTCAAGCGTGCCGGCAACGGCCAGGCCGCCAGCGTGCGCATCGTTTTGGAAGATGGCAGCGAGTACCCCAAAGCCGGGCGCCTGCTGTTTTCCGACCTGACCGTGGATGCCACCACCGGCCAGATCACACTGCGCGCCGAGGTGCCCAACCCCACCGGTGACTTGCTGCCGGGCCTGTATGTGCGGGTGCGGCTGGAGCAGGCCCAGGCCACCAATGCCATCACCTTGCCGCAACAGGCCGTCACGCGTACCGCGCAAGGCGATACCGTGATGGTGGTGGGTGAGGACGGCAAGGTCAGCCCCCGAACCATCAAGATCGGTTCGGCCAAAGGCAACCAGTGGGTGGTCCTGGAGGGCCTGAAGAACGGCGAGAAGGTCATGGTCGATGGCTTCCAGAAGCTGCAGCCTGGCGCCACCGTCAAACCCGTGCCCTGGCGGCCGGTGGCCGGCCAGCCTGCGGGAGCCGCATCCGCGCCGGCAGCTGCCGCTTCTGCGCCAGCCGCTGCGGCTTCGGCCGCTGCGAAATAAGGAGCCCGCTGCATGGCCAAATTTTTCATTGATCGGCCGATCTTTGCCTGGGTGATTGCGCTGTTCATCATCGTGATGGGTGGCGTGGCGATCACGCAGCTGCCGATCTCCCAGTATCCGCCGGTGGCGCCGCCTGCCATCATCATCAACGCCGCCTATCCCGGCGCCTCGGCCCAGACCCTGGAGGACAGCGTGCTGTCCGTCATCGAGCGCGAGATGAATGGCTCGCCCGGCCTGATCTACATGGAGTCGGTAGCCCAGGCCAACGGCACCGGCAGCATCACCATCAGCTTCCAGCCCGGCACCAATGCCGATCTGGCCCAGGTGGATGTGCAGAACCGTTTGTCCCGTGCTTCGCCGCGCCTGCCGCAGGCGGTGACCCAGCAGGGTGTGCGTGTGGACAAGTCGCGCTCGAACTTCCTGCTGTTCACGATGCTGTCGTCGAGCAACCCGGCCATCGACCCGATTGCGCTGGGCGACTATGCCTCCCGCACCGTGGTGCCCGAGTTGCAGCGCCTCCCCGGCATTGGCCAGGCCCAGCTGTTCGGCTCCGAGCGTGCCATGCGCATCTGGATCGAGCCCGCCAAACTGTCGGGCTTCAACCTCTCCCCGGCCGACGTGACCAACGCCATTCGCGCGCAGAACGCCCAGGTCGCGTCCGGCACCATTGGGGATCTGCCCAATGTGGATGGTCAGGGCATTGCCGCGACGGTGGTGGTTGACGGTCAGCTGGCCAGTGTCGAGCAGTTCGGCAACATCGTGCTGCGTGCCAACACCGACGGCTCCACGGTGCGGCTCAAGGACGTCGCGCGCATCGAACTCGGCGGCCAGGCTTACGCCACGTCGGCGCGCCTCAACGGAAAACCAGCCGTCGGCATTGGCGTGCAGCTTTCGCCGAGCGGCAACGCCCTGGCCTCGGCCAAGGCCGTGCGCCAGAAGATGACCGAGCTGGAGCGTTATTTCCCGCAGGGCGTGAGCTGGACCATTCCCTACGACAGCTCGCGCTTCGTGCAGATTTCCATTCGCCAGGTGGCCGAGACGCTGCTGGAGGCGGTGGCGCTGGTGTTCCTCGTCATGTTCCTGTTCCTGCAGAACTGGCGCTACACCGTGATACCGACCATCGTGGTGCCGATAGCCTTGCTGGGAACATTCGGCACGCTGCTCGCGCTCGGTTTTTCGATCAACGTGTTGACCATGTTCGGCATGGTGCTGGTGATCGGTATTGTGGTTGACGATGCGATCGTGGTGGTCGAGAACGTCGAACGCATCATGAGCGAAGAGGGACTCCCGCCGCTGGAAGCCACGCGCAAGGCCATGAAGCAGATTTCAGGCGCCATCATCGGCGTGACGGTGGTGCTGATTTCCGTGTTTGTGCCGCTCGCCTTTTTTGCCGGTTCGACCGGCAACATCTACCGCCAGTTCTCGGCGGTGATGGTGTCGTCGATCAGTTTTTCGGCCTTCATGGCGCTGTCGCTCACACCGGCCCTGTGCGCCACCTTGCTCAAGCCGGTCGAGGCCGGCCATCATCATGAAAAGCGCGGCTTTTTCGGCTGGTTCAATCGCGGGTTTTCGCGCACTGCCAAAGGGTATGAAGGCTTCGTGGCGCGTTTGCTCCGCCGCGCGGCGCGGTACCTGGTGATCTATGTGGCGATCATTGCCGCGGTGGCCGTCGTTTACCTGCGCCTGCCCACTTCGTTCCTGCCGGGTGAGGACCAGGGCAACATTCTGGTGAACGTGCAACTTCCGCCGGGTGCCACGCAGGAACGGACGCTGGCCGTCATGGAGCAGGTAGAGGGCTACATCCTCAAGCAGCCGGAAGTCCAGAGCATGGTGGGCGTTCTGGGCTTCAGCTTCTCGGGGCAAGGACAGAACGCTGCGCTGGCCTTTGTCACGCTCAAGGACTGGTCCGAACGGCACAGCGCCGGCCAGTCGGCCGAGGCGCTGGCGGGCCGCGCCTTTGGCGCCCTGTCGGGCATCCGCGATGCCTTTATCTTCCCGTTGAGTCCGCCGCCGATTCCTGAACTCGGATCGGCCAGCGGCTTTACCTTCCGCCTGCAGGACCGCGGCGGTGCCGGTCACGATGCGCTGCTGTCCGCGCGCAACCAGTTGCTGGGCATGGCGAGCAAAAGCCCGGTACTGACGCAAGTCCGTCCGGACGGCCTGGAGGATGGCCCGCAGCTGCAGATCGACATCGACCGGGACAAGGCCAATGCACTCGGCGTTTCGTTTGATGCAATCAACAACGCGCTGTCCACCGCGCTGGGCTCCAGCTATGTGAACGACTTCCCGAACCAGGGGCGCCTGCAGCGCGTGGTGGTGCAGGCCGATGCGCCGGCCCGCATGCAGCCCGACGACCTGTTGCGACTCAATGCCAGCAACGCGCAGGGCCGGCCGGTGCCGCTGTCGGCATTTGCTTCCACGCGCTGGGTCACTGGCGCGCAGCAGACCATTCGCTACAACGGTTATCCGGCCATGCGCATTTCCGGCTCGGCCGCCCCGGGCTACAGCTCGGGCGCGGCGATGACCGAGATGGAAAACCTGGCGGCCAAACTGCCTGCGGGTTTTGGCTTTGAGTGGACCGGCCAGTCGCGTGAGGAAAAACTGGCGGGCTCGCAGGCGCTGATTCTTTACGGCTTCGCGATCCTGGCGGTGTTCCTCTGCCTGGCGGCGCTGTACGAAAGCTGGAGCATTCCGCTGGCGGTGATTCTGGTCGTGCCACTGGGCGTGCTGGGCGTGCTGCTGGCCACCCTGCTGCGCGCCTATTCCAACGACGTTTACTTCCAGGTGGGGCTGATCACCATCATTGGCCTGTCGGCGAAAAACGCGATCCTGATCATCGAGTTTGCCAAGGACCTCGAAGCCCAGGGGAAAAGCGCCATCGAATCGGCACTGGCGGCAGCCCACATGCGGTTCCGGCCGATTGTGATGACTTCGCTGGCCTTCATGATGGGTGTGTTGCCGCTGGCCATTGCCACCGGCGCCGGCTCAGCCAGCCAGCGCGCCATCGGCACCGGGGTGATTGGCGGCATGCTCACAGGCACCACCCTGGCGGTGATTTTTGTGCCGATATTTTTTGTGGTGGTGCGCGGCCTGTTCAAGAGCAGCGAGCGCCAAAAGAGGATGTATGCCGAACACGCCCATGCGGCCGGCATCGACGGAGAAGAAAGCCATGAAGACAAACCCCATGCGTAAGACAGCGCTGGCCCCTCTGCTGTCGCTGGGCACCATGGCCCTGCTGGCCGGCTGCTCGATGGCGCCGACCTATGAACGGCCCGCAGCGCCGATTTCGGCCGACTGGCCGGGCCTGCGCCTGTCGAAGTCCCTGGCGACTGCGCCCTCGGCCACATCGGCGGCGGTGCAGACGGTGTCCGCCGCGGACATTGAATGGCAGAGTTTTTTCAGTGATGCGCGGTTGCGGCTGCTGATTGATGCGGCACTGCGCAACAACCGCGATCTGCGGGTCGCCGTGCTCAACATTGAACAGGCGCGGGCCCAGTTCCAGATTCGCCGCGCCGACCAGTTTCCGACGGTCGGCGCTTCGGCAACCGGCACGCGCCAGCCCAGCGCCACCGGTAACGGGAGCATTTCCAGTGTTTACACCGCCGGCCTGGCGCTGACCTCTTACGAAATCGATTTTTTCGGCCGTGTCGCCAGTCTCAAGGATGCCGCGCTGGCGCAGTACCTGGCGACGGAGGAAGGACGCAAGACGACGCAGATCAGCCTGATTGCGACGGTGGCCAACACCTGGCTGAGCCTGCTCGCTGACGAGGAGCTTCTGGGCATCACCGAGCAAACCCTGGCCACGCGCGAAGAGTCTTTCAAGCTCAGCCGTTTGCGTTTTGACAACGGTGTGACCTCCGAGCTTGATCTGCGACAGGCCGAGTCGCTGGCAGAAGCCGCACGCATCAGCCTGGCGCAGCTGCAGCGCCAGCGCGCGCTCGACGAGAACCTGTTGACCTTGCTGCTGGGCCAGCCGCTCACCGGCGAACTGGCCGCTGCGCTTCCGCGTGATCAGGCCCTGGCCGATGCGCCCCTGATGGTGGACGTGCCTGCGGGCCTGCCGTCCGACCTGCTGACCAAACGCCCCGATATCCGCCAGGCCGAGCAGCAATTGCTGGCAGCCAATGCGAACATCGGTGCGGCGCGCGCGGCGTTTTTTCCGCGTATCTCGCTGACGGCATCGGCCGGCAGCGTCAGCACGCGCCTGTCGGGGCTGTTTGAAAGCGGCACCTACGGCTGGACACTGGCGCCGCAGTTGTTCCTGCCGCTGTTTGACGCCGGACGCAACAAGGCCGGGCTGGACTCGGCCAACGTCAACCGCGACATTGCCGTGGCGCAATACGAAAAAGCCATCCAGACGGCTTTCCGGGAAGTCGCTGATGCGCTGGCCGGCAGGGCCACACTGGGTGAGCAATTGCGTGCCCAGCAAGCGCAGGCGGAGGCGGAGGCTGTGCGTTTCAAGTTGTCCGACCTGCGTTACCAGAACGGTATCGCCAGCCAGCTGGATCTGCTGGATGCGCAGCGCTCGCTGTTCGCAGCGCGTCAGGCGGTGGTGCAGACCCGGCTTTTGCAATTGCAGAATCAGGTCACGCTCTACAAGACCCTGGGCGGAGGCTGGAAGGAAGCTGCGGCGACGCCCTAGGCGACGTCCACCCCGGCGTTAAGCTGGTCGGCGAAGTGGTGGTTGACGTCGCGGTGGCCTGCCTCATCGTCGCGCACCGCGATGACCACATCGCGCAAACGCGCATCGGGCGCCAGCTTCCAGTAGTCGATGGCGATTTGTGGGGCGGCCACATTGTCATAAACGCCGCTGTCGATGCCGGCCAGGTATTCGGTGTAGCTGTAGACGGCTTCTTCCTCGAAATAGCCGACCAGCCGGTGCGCCGTGCGCGGTGACACCAGGTAAAGCACAAAAAACAGGTTGTAGAACACGCCTTGCGCCAGCAGAACCATCCAGCGCTCCAGCACGCCCGGTTGTGCAATGTGCACAAAAGTCATCAGGTGCATGCGTTCGTTTTCAGCCTCGTCGAGCAACTGGCGGATCCAGCCCTCGTCGTCCTTCATGCTGCGCAGCGACTTGAGGTGGATCAGTGCGCCGCCGACCATGCCGGGTACGGCGGCGATGGTCTCCAGCACCACGGCGCGATTGCCGTAACGCCCGGCAAAAAAGGTATCGGCCAGAAACCGCAGGAAACGCGTGGTACGCCACGCAAAACGGTCTGAAAGATTCCGCTGGGGGTGGTGGGGCGTTGGTGTTGATGTTGACGTGGGTGCGGCGGTCATGGGTGGCTCCTCAGAAGTTCCAGTGTGCGCCCGTTCGGCGCTGACGGGCACGATAACCCCACGGTTGGCCCGCCGCGGCATCTGACGGCCCGGAAGCGAAAGACTTTTGGGCCGCCAGCCCTGACCTGGCGGGCGCAGGTTGTTATGACAGGGAGAGCAGGCTGACGCGGCTGGCGGGGGCTATCCAGCGCCTGGCTGCAGCCTCCAGCGCTGCGGGGTGACCGGTGCTGAAGAGTTGAATCCTGCCCGGCAAGGTGTTTGCACCGCTGTTGCCGTTGCTGTTGCATGCCCCCGGCAGCATCCGCCGCGTCTGGCGTGCCACGGCTTCACCGGTGGCGACAAACTGCACCTGCGGCCCGACGAGGTGGCGCAAGGCATCGGCGGCAAAGGGGTAGTGGGTGCAGCCCAGCACCAGCGTGTCAATGTCTCCCGTTTTTAAGCCAAATTGGCCCATAGCCCCCGTGTGGCGGGCGCAAGCAGCTATCAATTCAGGAGCATTCGCAGGTTGCAACGTGGCCCGTTCGATGGCTTCGGCCAGGCCATCGCAGGCTTGCAGCACAAACTCGGCCTGGTTGGGCAGGCTGCCCATCAATTGCCGGAAGCGGGCGCTGGCGAGGGTTGCGCGCGTGGCCATCACGCCGATACGCCCGGTACGGCTGAGCGCCACCGCAGGCTTGAGTGCCGGCTCCACGCCGATGATCGGCAACTGCGGATGGCTGACACGCAGCAGATCGATGGCTGCGGCCGTGGCGGTGTTGCAGGCGATCACCAGTGCCTGCACGCCCTGGCCCACCAGATGTGCGGTGAGGGCGTGCGCTCTCGCGATCACGTGGGCTTCATCCCGCTCGCCATAAGGCGCATGGCCGCTGTCGGCGATGTAGATGAAGTCCTGCTGCGGCAACTCGGCGCGCAGCGCCTGCAGCACGCTCAGGCCGCCCAGGCCGCTGTCGATGACGCCAACGGCCTCTGTGCGCACAGTTCAGGCTGCGGCGACAGCGATGCCCTTGAACTCGCCGGTGGCGATTTTCTTCTGCCACTCGGCCGGGCCGGTGATGTGGGCGCTGGTGCCGCCGGCGTCCACCGCCACCGTCACCGGCATGTCCACCACGTCGAATTCGTAGATCGCTTCCATGCCCATGTCTTCAAAACCAACCACCTTGGCATGTTTGATGGCTTTGGAGACCAGGTAGGCCGCGCCGCCGACAGCCATCAGGTAAGCGCTCTGGTGCTTCTTGATGGCCTCGATGGCGACCGGGCCGCGTTCGGCTTTGCCGATCATCGCGATCAGGCCGGTCTCGGCCAGCATCATCTCGGTGAACCCGTCCATGCGGGTCGAGGTGGTCGGGCCGGCCGGGCCGACCGCTTCGCCGGCCACCGGGTCCACCGGGCCCACGTAATAGATCACGCGGTTGGCAAAGTCCACCGGCAGTTTTTCGCCCTTGGCCAGCATGCCCTGGATGCGCTTGTGCGCGGCGTCGCGGCCGGTCAACATCTTGCCGCTGAGCAGCAGGGTGTCGCCGGGTTTCCAGCTCGCGACCTCCGCCTTGGTCAGCGTGTTGAGGTCAACCTTTTTGCTTTTCTGATAATCGGGCGCCCACTCGACGTTGGGCCAGAGGTCCAGCGAAGGCGGGTCGAGGTAAACCGGGCCGCTGCCGTCCATCACGAAGTGCGCGTGGCGGGTGGCGGCGCAGTTCGGGATCATGGCCACCGGCTTGCTGGCTGCGTGGGTCGGGTACATCTGGATCTTCACGTCCAGCACCGTCGTCAGGCCGCCCAGGCCCTGAGCGCCTATGCCCAACGCATTGACCTTTTCAAACAGTTCCAGGCGCAGCGCCTCGACCTTGCTGAGTTCAGCGCCCGAAGCCGCCTTGGCCTGCAACTCGTACATGTCCAGGTCGTCCATCAGCGACTCCTTGGCCATCAGCACGGCTTTTTCGGCGGTGCCGCCAATGCCTATGCCCAGCATGCCGGGCGGGCACCAGCCGGCGCCCATGGTCGGCACGGTTTTGAGCACCCAGTCGACGATGGAGTCACCGGGGTTGAGCATGGCCATCTTGCTTTTGTTCTCGCTGCCGCCGCCTTTGGCTGCGACCGTGATGTCGAGGGTGTTGCCCGGCACGATCTCGGTGAAGATCACCGCCGGCGTGTTGTCTTTGGTGTTCTTGCGGTCGAAATGCGGGTCGGCCACAACCGAGGCGCGCAGCGTATTGTCGGGGTGGTTGTAACCGCGGCGCACACCTTCGTTGATGGCGTCGTCGATGCTGCCGGTGAAGCCTTCCCAGCGCACATCCATGCCGACTTTCAGGAAAACATTGACGATGCCGGTGTCCTGGCAGATCGGGCGGTGGCCGGTCGCGCTCATCTTGCTGTTGGTCAGGATCTGCGCAATGGCGTCCTTCGCGGCCGGGCTTTGCTCGCGCGCGTAGGCACGCGCCAGGTGGGCGATGTAGTCGGCGGGGTGGTAGTAGCTGATGTACTGCAGCGCGGCGGCGACGGATTCGATGAGGTCGT
>CAMLDT010000036.1 GCA_946479075.1 uncultured Polaromonas sp. | reverse complement strand
CACGTTCTGTCCGTAGGCCGCGCGACTCTTGGAAGTCTTGCGTTTCAGTTCGCTGTCGGGTGTGATCTCAAACTTGTCGGCCTCCAGCTTGTCGCCGAGGCCGCCCCAGGTTTGCGTGACGGGGTTGTAAATATCGAGCCGGACGTCGCCGGCCCCCAGGATTGCTTTTGCGATTTGCCGAGTTGCCATGATGGCCTCCAAAAAAAAGCCCGCACGGGGCGGGCATGGGTTTGCTGAAAAGTTCTGTCTCTACGCGGTTTCGCGTTTGCGGGTGTAGTGGATCTCCCAGCCCGACATGACGATGGCGCCGTCAACCTCCAGATCATCAACATGAAATTGGACGGTGCCCTCTTTCATCTGGCTGATCTGAGACGTTGTCTGCATTGACACAAGGGCCGCATGCGTCACATTGCTGACCACTTCGGCCAGGGCGTCGGCATCAGCGTCGGCATCGTCCTTGCGGGACAAAGCGCCGACCGAAAAACTGCGAACACGTTTTTCACGATTGCCGGACTTGTCGGTCTGCTGGTCCACCCGCTCGGCGACGATGATCACTTGCTCCCCGTCTGCCAGATCTGACGGGCGGCGCGGGTTGCGCACCACCTTCAGGCCCGACAACGCGGGAACGCTTGCGAAAGCCGCCACCACCTTGCTGACAAGCTCGAAACCGACGCTTTGCGGAAGGCTCATGAGCGCACCTCTGAGAGTTGAACGACCAACTCCTGGCCGTCGTTTTGCAACTCCGGCGAACCGCGCACCGTGAAGTGCTGTTCGCCGAGCCAGAGGCTGTCTTTGTCCCTGAGCTGCACCGGGCAGGCTGGGTAGCGCAGCTCTCGACGCACGCCGATTGCATAGCCTTCCAGCCCGTCTTTGGATACGGCCCCCAGGATCCCGACGATTTTGGCGTCGGGTTCACCAGGGCGGCGGAGCTGCAGGGTTACCGCGCCGCCGTCAGGGTCAAAGAACACGCTCATGTCTTCCATGGTCAGGCCTTGGGTTCGCCCGAGCTGCCTTCGCCGCCCGGCGGGTTGCCTGCGCCGTCGCTGCCGCCTGCGGGGGCACCTGCGCCGCCTTCGCCGCCTGGAGGGGCACCGGTGCCACCTTCGCCGCCAGGAGGACCACCGGCACCGCCTTCGCCGCCAGGAGGGCTCCCAGCGCCGCCAGCGGTGTTACCCGCTTTCGAGCCTCCGCCCTTAACGCCGCTCTTTCCACCGCTCTTGTCGAGGTCAGGCGCCTTGGTGGAGGCCTTGCTGCGTTCGTGTTGCAGAACGCCGCTGTCGAGCAGCGGACCGGCCGTGGCTTCTGTCATCTCGACAGTTTTGCCGGGCTCGATCCGCTTGCCGCCGTGCTTGATGGGCTGTACAACGAGGTAACGCATGATCAAGCCGCCGCGCCGGTGAACAGGAAGCCCGCCGTTGCGCCGACGAGTTCAACCTCGTAGGCGTCCGCAAACGGGTAATACCAGGTCTGCGTGTTTTTTTCGAAGTAAGGCTCTTCGACAATCGGGCGGTCCTGCAGCTGGTACGTGTATCCGAAATTCGGCGAACCACGCTGCTGCATGCTGGCCGGGATGGTGTATGCCAACAGCGCATCCTTGCCCCACATGTCCACAAAGTCGGTGCCGTTGTGGTAAGTGGCCTCGCCTTCGACGATCAGCGGGATCTCCAGCAGCCGCTGCAGCTGGTCCAGGGTGGCCGGCGCGCGGTCCGTAGACGTGCTGATGCGGTCCAGGATCTTGGGGTGGTTGCGCAGCGCTGTCAGCACCTTGGGGCCTGGCACCAGCACATTCGGCTTTTTGCCGATCTTGGTGCGAATCACTTCCTTGGCATCGTTGATGTCCGTGAAAGGGTCGCTGTCCGGGTCGCTCCACTTGTCGTCGGTGAGCAGCGTCACCTTGTTGGCGGTCGGGTAGTTGGCCGGATTGAGCGCGAGGTCGGCGGCTTTCTTTTCGCGCTCGTTTGCCATCATGTTTTGCACGTCGCGGATGGCCCCCTCGCCGAGATCGATGCCCGGTACTGCGTTGGCTTCTTCCGCATGCTCGATGGGCACCTCGCCTTCAAGGCGGTGGTCCACCAGCGAATACTTGCCCGACTCGTAGCCGAACTGGACGCGCTTGGTGGCCGTGCCAGGTGCGCGGGCGCTGTTGACCAGCTTGAAGCCATCCGGGCCAAACGACAGGATGGTGCCGGCACGAACACCGACCGGAACAATGGGGAAGAGGACGTTCGCGACTTTGGCGTTGGGGGAGCCGGAACCGCGTGCCACGGCGGTCAGAATCGGGTCAATGACGCGCGTCTGGTTAAGGTTCTGTTGCATGGAAATCTCCGAATTAAAAGGTTTCACCTACCCGGTCGGGCAGGCGGTTTTTGGTAGCTCGCTATCCGTTGGGGGTGTGGAAAAGATCAGGAAGCCGGCGAAACGGCGCCAGCGCCAGGCATCAGCAGGACCTCGATGAACTCACCCGCGCCGGCAGCCGCGTCCATGGAACGCGCCACGCCGTACTTGCTGCCAACGGTGAGCGGGACAACGCGGCCGGTGGCGTCAACCATCAAGTCGGCGTCCTTGGTGATGGCCGCGCCTGTTTCCACGATGGTGGTGCCAGCCACATCAACAGGCATCAGATCGCCAGCAGCGTCGGCCTTGCTGCGGGTCACGCCGAATGCCTTGCCGCCGGCTGTGGGATAGGCGCCTGCCTGGGTGACGAAGCGGCCAGCGGCCAGCACACCCGCAGCGGCGACGGTGAGCGTGAGCAGGGAAATGTTTCCGGAATTCATGTAGTTCTCCTGGAGTTGAGGGGTTGTGGGGTCGCCGCGCTTACTTGGCGTAGCCGAGGTCTTTGAGAGCAGCGGTCAGGGTGATACCCTTTTCCTTGGCGTGCGCCTTGGCTTCGTCCACCTGCTGTTCTTTGGTTTTGCCGCCCTTGTCGGTCGGAGCCGCCGCGCCTTGGACGGCTGCGGGTGCGTCGTCGCTGTGGGCCCTCACTGCGGCGGCACGGGCTTCCTTTTCGGCAGCCAGAACCTTGACCGAAGCCTCGGCCGCAGTCGTCTTGCCGTCATAGGCCAGAGCGGTCAGCAGCTCTTCGTGGCCGGGCAGGCCATCGCCAACAGCCAGAACGGCCTGGATGCGTTCACGCTCTTGCGTGGCGCCAAGCTGGGAGAACTCCGCGCGCACTTGCGCGAAGATGGCTGCGTGGTCCTGCTCGAAAGACGCACGCGTGAGAGGGACGGGAGTGTCCATGGTTTTGATTTCCTTTTTCACGGGTTGAGGGTTGTCTTTGGATGCAGCACCGGCACCTTTCGACTTCGGGTCACCCGCTGGCACGGCAAACACGGCCTTGCGGCGTTTTGCGTACTTCGCGGGATCGGCTGCCATGCTTTCCAGCAATGCATCGAAGGTGGATACACCGTCCACCAACCCTGCATCGATGGCCTGCTGGCCTCGGAACACGCGGCCATCGGCCATGTGTTCCAGAACTTGTTCTGGCGTGGTGCCGCGAAAGCGGGCAACGTCGTCAACCAAAAGGGTGTACACATAATCGACATCAGCCTGCACGATGGCGCGGTCGTCATCGCTCAGCGGCGCATTGGCCTTGCCAATACGTTTGTATTTGCCAGCGGTGATGTGTTCCTGTTGTATGACCGCAGACGGGTTGTAGCTGCGGTCCACGACGACGCCGATGCTGCCGACTTCGACCACCGGGCCACTGATGTAGATCGCATTGGCAGCGGAGCCCGACCAATACCCGGCGCTCATCAGCCTTTCACTCGTATGGACCACGATTGGCTTTTCCGCCGACAGCTCAAAGATTGCTGCCGCGAATTCAGGCACGCCGATGACATTGCCGCCAGGCGTGTCAAACGCCATCAACACAGACTGCACCCGGGCGTCTGCAACCGCGCTTTCGAGCTGCTTGATGGCCATCTGCGTGCTGATGCCACCCGACACCTGAGAGAACAGATTGGCCTTCGGAGCCATGACGCCAGACAGCCGCAAGACCGCCACGCCGCCAGGCTCCACAACGTAATCCTGTTGCTCCACCGACAATGGGCGCCCGAGCCGGGCTTCAATGGCGGGCACATCGATCTTTTCGCCGCGCAGATGTGTGGAGTAAATGGCCTGGATCTCGGAAAGCATGCCGGGCTCCATGGCCCAGGCTCCCGTGATGAGTTCGAGCAAAGTCATGGCTACTTCTTTCCGTTGCCTGTGAGGGCAAGCGTTCGGTTGATATCGTTGACTGCGCGCTGCACATCCTTGATGTCGGTCTTCAACTCCTGCAGCGATTCCTTGATGCGCTTGTCCTGGTCGGCCGAGCGCTCGATGGCGGCGGTGTTCTGGACCTCTACCACTGTCTGGCGCTTGTCGAGATTCCCGTAAGCGGCGAATCCCGCCAGCATGAAACCGATGAACGTCAGGACATGCCCGAGATTGATCGTGGGATCGAAGTTGAAACGCTTGCGCGAGTTGTCAGGCAGCAGGATGTCCGGTGTGGTCATGGTCATGCGTTTTCAGGTTCTTTGGATGGCGCGGGTGCAGCTGCACCGGCCTTGGGCACGGGCAACATATCGGCGCCCTTCAAGCGCTGGTGTTCGGCCTGCTTTTGCGGGAAGGTGTCGTTCCAGTCGCTGCCCCACAGCTCCCACTCGGCCCGCTCACGCGTCATCAGGCGAGCATCGATGGCGGCGGTGTAGGCTGCAACTTCGTCCTTGGGGTTGATGGAGCCCATGCTGTCGCCAGGCCAGGCTGCACGGGTGTAGGCCCAGCGCAGCAGCGGGTCTGAAAAGAACCCTGGCGCCGGCACGCGCCCAATCGCCACGGCCTCAGCCATAAAGGTTTCGTAAACCGGCTGGCAAAAGCTGAGCGCCAGCCAGTTACGTTCGGTACGGAAGTAAACCCAGGCGTCGAGCAGCGCGGCCTTGCTGGCGCTGTAAGAGCTGTTGAACTGCTTGACCAGCAATTCATAGGGCAGGCTGAGCGCAATGCCCATCTGCTTGATGACGGCCATGATGAAGGGCTCGAAGTTCGGGTTCGGCCGGCCGGGGTTGACGGTTGAGGCCTTTTCGCCAGGAGCAAGCCCCACAACGGCGCCCATGCCGAGGCCGATCTCTTGCGGGGCCTCTGCCGTGCTGGCGGTGCTGCCGTCGAATACGGGCGCAACGTTCCCGGTGGGGCTCTCGATGAACACCGTGAGATAGGCCGTGATGACGGCAGCCATGATCTCTGCTTCGGTGTAGCGCGAGATCTGCTTGATGCAATCAATGATGGGGGCCAGGTACGGCACGCCGCGCGGCATGCCGGGCCGCAACTTGCGGTAGTGGTGCAGGATCCGGCGCCGGCCGCTGCGCCCGATGCGGTCCTCCCACTTGCCGGCAAGCAGCGTTGACTGACCAGGGATCCAGCCGCCGGGGTGCTGGTCATAGATGTGAAACTGCGATGGCGCGCCCTGTTCGTTAAATTTCACGCCGCCGGCAATGGTGGGCGTGTCCATCTGGCCGCGCGGGTTGCCAACGCGGTCAGCTTCAAGCAGCTGGATCCGCAGGGCGTAGGGCATGGTTGCGGTGCGCGGGCCGTCTGGCAGCACGGTGAACAGGTCGCCGCTTTCCAGCGTGCCGCGCAGCACCAGGGCCTGCTGCTGGTAGAAGTTGAGCGTTTGCTCGACATCGGATTCAAGGCTGTCGGCAAACAAGCTGAATTCGTTTTGAACGTGGGCCTTCCACTCCAAGGCTTTTTTGATACTCCAGCCCAACACGGAGAGGTTTGGCTGCGCGCTGAGGGCCAGGCCGGTGCCAACGATGCGTTGCACGTTGGTATTGATCGCGCCGACCGCGATGGGACTGGTCCGCGCCAGCTCGCGCGACTGAGCGCGCTGGTCAGGCAGATAGCGCAAGGTGTCGCCGCGCGCGTCACGCGGCGCGGGCTTCCACCAGCGGCGGGCGGGTGCAGGCCCACCTGGTGCGTTGTCTTCGGACATGGCCGAAATCGAAGGCAGCGCGGCCACGGCATCGAGCTGCGCGCGGGCCTTGAGCCTGGACACCGCCCAGGCTGGCGCTACCGCCTCAATCGTGCGGTCAATCACGTTTTTTTGCATATCAGTAGGGCCGGAGGTAGACCACCCGGCGGGCACGCTGGGTGACGGTTTCGAGCTGGGCCATCTCGGCGCGTATATCGCTGATGGCCTTGCGGACTTCGGCCAGGTCAGCGCGGGTCAGCCTGCGGGCCGTGGATCCGTTGCCGATGGTGTATTCCTGCGCGGCCAGGATCTTTGTTTCGGCGGTGAGGTACACGGTAAGGCGCGTCTGCAATTCTTCGCGAGTGCTCATGGGTTCCTTGCGCGGATCTCGGTCGCCGCTTTGTAAAACTCGGTGGCAAAATTGGCGCGGGCAGCCTTGTCGGCGGCGGCGTCAAAGTCCAGTCGGCTGCTATACACAGGCAGCGTGCTGGTGAACACAAAGAGCGGCTTGAGCTTCCTGCCGTCGCGTTGCCAGATGCCTCGGGTTTCCTTGCGGCCTACGCTGCCGGCAAAGATGCGGGCGCCGGTGCCCTGCCCGCCTACCTGGCGCAAGATGCTGCGGATGGTGCCCGCGCTGACGTTGCCATTGCCGTCCCGGGCCACGCCAGCGCCAGGCATGGCGCGTTCGCCTGGCTTCATGAAGCCGGCATTGCGCATGGCAGCTTCAAAACGCTTTTCGCGGCGCTGGCCGCCACGGACCTCGGGGAAAAGGAAGTTTTCCGGCGTGGTGTTCTTGCCGGCGGTGTTCTTGATGCCGATCCGGGCGGTGAGCTGGTCTTTTTTGGCCGGAACGATGAACGTGGAGTTCAGGGTGTAGGCGGTGGGCCGGTCAAAACTGCCCCGCATCTCGGCCACCACATCGGCCTGGGCGATCTTGATGGTGCGGGTCAACGCCGTGGCGGCGGCGTAGGGCAGAATATTTTTGTTGATGCCGCGTACAGACGTGAGTACATCCGCAACGGTGCTGCCGGTGCGGGTGACATTCAACATCTACGGACCTCCAATGCGAAAGCCCCGGAACCTTGCGGTTACCGGGGCTTTCTGGCTTCACAACTACACGTTGCGGGTTATGCGTTTTCAGGCTGGCGTAATTTCTAGACCTACCTGAATTGGGGTCAATTTTGGCCCAAAGTGTCAGGTGCTGGCGAGAACTATTTTGTCAGGTCCTGACCTGACACTTTAGGGCTTGACAGGATCGGAATCGTCTGCGTCGGCTTCGGGCGGGTTGGGTGTTTTAGGCATTTGTCGCGCGATGGCCTCCCGCGTATCCTGCTCTGCAAGCTCTTCCGCCCTGTCCATTGCTTTTGCTGACATGTGATCGTTTGACATTTGGATAGCCTCGTTAATTTGGTTTGGCTGCACATCTTATCGGACCTCTCCGAAAAATCGGTGATCCAAAAACCCTACGATCACTCGCTCGACGCGTCCCGCTCTGTTCGCCGCAGCTCCATGAGCTGCTGGGCATTCAGATTCTCATGCTGGATGGCTTGCGCCGCGTTGGCTACGCGCACTCGGAACGCGCTCAGCAGCGCATAAAAGTGCTGGCGCGAGATGCCCAGCGCATCCGCGGCACGCTTGACCGGCTTGATGCGATGCACGTAGTGGGCGTCGAACACCTGGCGGTCCAGGGCGTCAGCGGGCTGGCAGGTATAGGCAATGTGAAACGCGGACAGCTCGGCGCTGCTGATCACGTCATTCGTGATCCGCAGTGGCCGCGAGGTGCCACCGGTCAACTTGCCCAGGATGGTGCCGCTGATGGGTGCAGGACCGTAGAGGCGCCGGGTGCGGCACCAGTAGACCCAGCGCTCACACAGCGCATCGAGGTCGGAATCCCTTTCGTTCAGTTCCGGCTGCAGACCGTCGTCGTCGGAGGGCGGTGCAGCGGCAGCAAGGCGAAGTCCTGCAGGTTCGTTGGTAGGGTCGGTCATCGGATTCCTTTCGAGAGATAACGGCGGGCGGTATTGGGCGGAGGCGGCGCAGGCACGGGCACCGGTGGGGGTGGCGGTGGATACGTATCCACTGCCGCAGCGTCAGGTTCGGACACCGGTGCCGGAACAACTTCGGAGGGGCGGTCAGCGCCCTCGGCCTGGGCCGCTGTCGGCAGTTGCGCCGGAGGCGGGACCGGAGGTGCGGGGGCGAACAGGTCCAGGTTGGGCGGGATCAGCTTGTCGCGCAGCCGCTTCCAGTCCAGCGCCGACCACTTGTGCAGCCCCAGCTGGTGCGCGATGGCCAGGTTGTAGACGGACAGGTCAAGCGGCTCGTTTCGGGCGCCGTTGGGCTTGACGTACTCCCGGATCGCCCTGCCCTTCACGTAACGCATGCGCGGCTGCTCGACCACCAGGCCCTCATACCACTCTGCCGGCAGTTGGTCGTGGAAGTGCATCGCGCCGCTGCCTTCCTCCAGCTTCATGCGGTTGAACAGGTGGTCTTTCGCCACGTCGGTGCCGACTTCCCACAGTTCCACGCCGCCCGGCGTTTTGGTGCCACCCCATTCGATATCAACCCGCCTGGGCATGCTGCCAATAATCGGGCGGTTGGGGCGTGTGGCGCCGTGCAGCACTGTGCAGTTCATACCCTTGCGCACAGAACCGTAGTTGTAAACGTCCTGGGTGTTAGCTCCGCCGGCATCGATGCCGTAGGCGCTGATCATGATGGGCCGGCCGCTGGCATGCAGCAGCGGCGTGCGCCTGATCTCGTCCAGGCGCTGCCAGACACTGCCCTCGGTGCCGGGAGGCTCGGCCGGGGAGCCGATGAGAATGATGTAGTCCAGGACCCAATGCTCCAGGCCGGGCGCCCAGGCTTCGATGGTCAGCTCCAGGCGGTTGCCCTGTGTGTCTACCGCCATGGTCGCCACCAGGGCCGCATCGGGCAGGACGCGCGGGGCGTAGGGCTCAGCGCGGTTCTGCAGTTCTTTCGCGCTGGTGAAAGACTCGCTGTTGCGATAGCTCAGGCCGAGGCGGGTGTTGTAAAACACCTGCATGAGGGTGTGGTCGCCGCGCTGCAGGGCCAGCCTGGCGCGGTCGTACTCGCGGGCCAGCGCCAGCCAGCCAATGGCACCGATGGGCATGTAGAACGCCGACATGGTGAAACTGATGGTTTCGCCGTCGCCCTGGCTCTGCGCGTGCCAGTAGGCGGTGCCGCCCAGGGCCTCGTCCCGGAACATCGAGGTTTTGTAGCGTTCCTCGATGATGCAACCGTTTTCGGGGCAGACAAACCACGCTTTCGACATGAAACCGGTGTCCGCATCGCGTTCGTATTTGAAGTTCTCCAGCACCAGCTGGTGAAGGTGCCCGCAGCCCGGGCACGGGACCATGTAGACCTCTTGCGTCCCCATCAAGTGCAGCTCATCGATGCGGCTGAAACCGAGGATCGTCGGGCTGCTGACCTCATAAAACTTGCAATCGCGCTCATGCTGGGTGGCACGGGCTTCGGCGATTGCCACGCTGTCGCCTTCGACCAAGGGCGGCAAGCGGTCCACCTCATCAATAAAGATGTATCGCGCCGTGATCTCAGCCAGATTGGACGCCGAGCCGGCCGTGTTGATGTACAGCGTGGCATCGCCCTTGAAGTCTTTCGCTTGGGTGGTGTTGCGCTTGTCGCGGCTCTTTTCCGCCGACACACACTCCCGCAGCACACGCACGTTTCGGATCGCCTGAGACACGCGTGAACTAAACCGCTTTGCCAAACCATCGGTGGGCTGCAGCGCCAGGATGTTTGCCGGCGCCCGATGGATGCAGGCGCCAATAAAGTTGATGGCGGTCTGCGTCTTGAACATCTGCGAGGCCACCCGCGCGACGATCCGCTTGCAGGGATGGCCTGGCGACAGGACCTGGTGCACCCTGCGGGCATAGGGCGTGCGGTCAAATCGAAACGCCCCCGGGTGCGGACCAGACTTCGGCAGCACCATGAATTCTTCGGCCCACTCGTCAACGCGCAGCTCCGGGTCCGGGCGCGCAGCGGCCGTGGCCGTGCGGACTACCAGCTCGAAGCCGTCAGCGATGTTCACCCCTGTCCCCCTACGCGAGACTGCATCGGGTTCGGGGTTTTGGGGTCCAGCGATCTCATCGAATTTCCCCGTGGAAGTAGCGCATCGGCACGGGGTCCAGATCCCGGGCGCTCACGGTGCGGACTTCGCCCAACGGCCACAGCTGCTCCGGCTCGATCCGCGCAACGCGAACCACCTCACCGGACTCCAGCGCCAGGACATCGACGCCCTGCAACTTGTACCGGTGCCCTTGCTTTGCAGGCGCCTTGCTCGACATCAGCGGTCCTCCTTCGCCGGCAGCCGCTCAAGCATCCGGACTTCCCAGCCAGCGAAAGCCTTGCGTTGCTCTTCGGTGATCACCATTTCGATGTCGCGGGCGTCACTCAGGCCGATCAGCCTGGGCGCGGCGCGCTGGCCAGCAACCATGACGGCGTCCCGCAGCGACCGGAAGGCGTCAAAGATCGCCCGCTCGGTCGTTTCGCGGTCGATGAGCTTGCCGGCTTCCCGGGCGTTTTCGCGCTCGGAGCGCTCCAGCTCGACAATTTCACGCCGCGTGCGAACGTCCGAGTAGCCAGGATTCGCCGGCGCTGGCGGATTGGAGGGCGTTTCCGCCGCGGAATCGCCCACCAGGCTACCCTGGGCCTCGACCGATGCGTTTGACGCGGCCCCGCGCTTGCTGTCGGCCCGGGCGCGGGTGTTCTGCGCCCACTGGATGTCCGCCACCGCTGGATCGATCTTTCCCTCGATCAGGCTGATGCGTTCCTCGGCAATTGCCTTGCGCACGGCCTTTTCATCGCACCCGCGATGGCGCGCATAGGCCGCTTTGCTGAGCAGAACGACAGCCATCCGGACTATTCCACCGAAACCGGACTGATTTCCGGACTTTGGTTTGAGCCTGCCACTGGCGCGGGCACGGGGGTCGAATTACCCCCGTGAGGTGAAGTGCCGGGAGTACCTATAGGGGGTGTCAGCCGACCAAGGCCTGCCCGGCTGGCTGCGACGGTGACCGCGTGCCACGAGGCATATCCGTTTGCATTCGCCACCTGGTCCAAGGCGGCGGCGTGCTTGATGCCATCGGCCTTGCGCATCGCCTTGGCTTTGCGTTTCATGTTGTCGATGGCAGTGGCCGTTGGCTGGCCCTGCCCTGTTTGCGTATCCATACCTTTTCCTTTTCTCTCTTAAAAAAATAAATCAGTTACGTGGTTACGCGCGCGCGTAACACCCACATCCGCAGCCCGCCTACGTTGTTACGCGGTTACGCGGTTACACCCCCTCGCACGTACACGCACGCGCCTGCACGCCCGCACGCGCGCCCACACACATACATGAGGCCCGCGTAACCGCGTAACCGCGTAACTTCCCGCGCCAGTGCTTGATTCCAGCGTTACACCCCCGCGTAACTGCGTAACTCATTCAGCCACCTCCTTGCCGGATTCATCCCCACCGTGGGACCGGGAGTTGCCAAGGAAAGTGCGCAGATGTTTCTCGAAGTCGGATACGCAGGACGTGGCCCATTCCCCCTGCGACATGCCCTCGGGCGGCAACGGTTCGCACACCAGGAACATGCGCACCGTTTTCTTTTGCTGAGAGTCCGAGGTGACGTTCATGGGCTTGACCTGGGCGTGTTTGCCCAGGGATTCCGCAAAACGCACCACGGTAGGCGTGAATTGCTCCCGCTTGAACGGATACCGCTCACCAGTGCGCGCACACCACCGCAGATAGGCCTGATAGAGCTGCGGCACGGAACACGACATGTAGTGCAGATCGAGTTCGCCGCCCTCCCATTCCTGCCAAAACAACTCAGGGCTCTTGCGGTTGAGCCCGATCAGGGCCGTCTTGGCTTCGGTGAGAGGGGCCGGGGAATAGGGCTCGAACTCCTTGGTGTTGTAGTCCAGCAGGAACTGATAAAACGCCTCAATGCCGCCCTCATCACGCCACTTGCCGAGTTCCTTGTAGTAGGCGAAATCCTTCGCGCGCGGCGTGTACACCACCAGGTAACGGCGATCACTGTTGTCCAGGGCCAGTGGCTGCAGCTCGTTGGACAGAAACACAATGTTGATGTGGTTGGCTTCCTCACGCCGGGGCAAATTCTTCGGATTGATCTGCACCGTGGGCGACGTGATCAGCGCCTTGAGCCGGTTTTTGTTATGAACCAGCTCGGCCCGACTGGACACCTCGTCGCCGACGACGAACAGCTTGCAGCTGCGCCAGTCATTGAACTTGTCCTCCAGCTCATCCTGCCCCACCAGCGCGCCGTATTTGCCGTAGATGGCAACCACGATGTCAAACAGAAAATTCTTGCCGGCGCCCTCGTCGCCATGCATAACCACCGACGTGCGCAGCTTCGCACCAGGGTTTTGCAGCGGATATGCCAGCCAGCACAGCAGCCAGTGCATCACCTCATCGCACTCGTCCGCGTTGGGCATCGAGCGACTCACCAGATACCGGATCAGGTCGAGCATCGGCCCGACAGGCCCGGCACGCGGCTTCATGGCGATGCCGTCATAGAGGTTCACCGTCGTTTCGGGGTCACAGCCCCGGGTGGGGTCAAACACCACACCCGTCTGGCGAACGGTGCGCCGGCGTTCTGAGTTTTTCCAGAGCCGGACCATCTCGCTGCCGTGGGCGTGTCCCATGTTCGCGATCTTCATGATCAGGCGCTCACTGGCGTCCCAGACCGTGTCGGTGCCGTAGATCAGCACGAAGTTTTCGGCCAAATGGTTGAACTTGCCCCAATCAATCGTTTTGTCGGGTTTCTTTTCCGGCTTTTCGGCCTTCGCAGGTTTCTTCGATTTATCAGGGCTACCCCCATCCCCCGATGACTGCGCAGCTGCGCTTTTTGGGGGGGTGGGGGGGGTGGCCGAAGAATTCCCTTGAACAGACTCCGATTCAACAGCAGCGCGCCGCGCTGCCGCGTCCGCGAGAGAGACAACGTTATCCAGCGGCGCTGTCGCGCCGTCAGCTGACGAGTGCGATACCGATGCCGCACTTGCGTCATCGAGCGCCTTCGGCGCCGGATCGCCGTTGCTGCCTGGCTCGTCTTCAACCATAGAGCCTCCGCATGGCGTTGATCACGCCCTGCAACTGCTGCTGCACCGCCGGCAAGCCCTGGCGCTGGCGGAGGTCATCGAAATCCGTGTCCTTCTCCTGGCGGGTGGAGGGCGTGAACACCGGCCACACTAGGTCGCACGCCGTTATTTCCTTCGCAACCTTTTTGGCTGTCGAGCGCCCGGGGTTCGAGGGTTGTTTGGTGTTTTGGTCAACCGTCTTCCAGTCGTCATCGGCGCAGATCAGGATGCGGGCGTCGGGATACAGTTCGCGCAGAAGCCGGACCACGTTCACCAGGTTGCCGGCATCGAAGGCCACGAAGACAGGATGCTGGTGGTCCACCGCCATGCGGATCGACAGGCCCGTTGCGTAGCCCTCGCAGGCCAGGAGCAGCGGTGACTCGTCGGCCGAACCCAACCGCACAGCGCAGCCCGGCTTTTCCAGCCCGCGCAAGTAGATCTTTGCGCCATCGGGCCGGATGAACTGGAGCCCCCGCAGCGCATCCGTACGCGGCAAATCGAAGCGGATCATCGGCACCAGCAACGTGCCGGCAGGCAGCTTCACCACCGTGTCAGGCTCATCGTCGCGACGGCCCGGCCAGCGCAACGTCATGGGTGCCGACAGGTAGCGGCAGGATTCGCCCTTGAGCTGCTTTCGCTCAAGGTAGGGGGATTCGCCGGTCGGAGATCCCCGCCGCCACACGTCGATAGCTTCGGCCGCAGCGTTGGCAATCTCTGCCGCGCGTGCCCTTGCCGATTCTTCCTTGAGGGCAGCGCGCTGCTTGTCGCGCCGCTCCCGCTCCGCCTCGGTCAGGGGGGCCCAATCGACATCTACCTTTTCCCAGCTGCCGCCGTGCCGGTAGGTGCCAAACGAGCCCGTGATGTACGAGCCGCCAGCGTCCGGCCGAAACAAATAGAGGCGATACCAGTCTTTGCCCTTTTCGCCGCAGGTCACCTTTTTGGTCGTGTCCAAGCGGAGCGGCAAGTCCTTGTCTCGGAACTTGATGCCGAAGGCCTCCATCTGCAGGAGGACCTGTTTCTCGTTGTCCATCAGAGGCTTGAATTCAAACGGTTCAGCGTCGCCATCTGCCTGTTGATCATTTCCACGCCTGCCGCGATGGCTTCCTGCAGGGCCAGCCGTTGAGCATCGGCGTCAACCGGTTGAGCCTTGTACCCGGTGTTCATGGCAAGAAACTCCATGGCTGAGTGAAAACCCACGCGCCGACCTTCGCGGAGCAGGAAGACAACCTGCTCGGGCGAGAGCTTTTCGCGGCGGCTGCCGTTCAGGCAATGCCGCAGCCAGTCGTCGCTGTTTTCATCTTCCGGCCGCAGCAAAGGGCCAACTTTCTTGAAGCCGCCAAGAGCCATAACCAGGCTCTTCAAGGCGTCGTTCAAGCTATCAAAACACTCAGGAATAACGGTTTGCATCAGGCACTCCACGGGAGCCTGTACCGGCTCGTCCCCAATTCAGGTACAGAGCGGTACAGACATTTTTGGACAAAAAAAGGAGACTTGGTTGCATGACGAACAGCAACCCATTGACCGAAGAAAAAACCGCCGGCCGCGCACCCGAGGGAGGCGAGGGAGAAACGCCAAACGGATACACAACCACCGCTGAGAGCGGCCACGTGGCGGGAAAGATGCCGGGAGAAAGGACGAGAGTCCGGCAACTGGAAAAGATGGCTCAACGCCGCGCCTCCCGATGCGTCAATGCCGGCGAGTTGCCAGGCGCGCAGCGCCGGCAGATCAAGCGGAGCCTGCCGGGGATGTTTCGGCTTGGTGGGAAAGTCGCTGTCATCAGGTTGCGCAACGCCCGCCACGCAGCTCGGTCGGCGATCCGCTGGGATGGCTTGACGAGGGGCCGCGCCCGCACGCCGCTGATGCCCGTGATGCGTTTCCAGTGAAGCCTGCGCATGTCAAGCCGCCTGCAAAACTGCTGCCGGCGCAGAAGTGCCGTCCAGCTCGGGCCAGATATCCTTCCAGTCGCTTGGGCGCAGCATCTGCCGCGTCACCTTTCGGCCCGTCAGACGCTCGATGGTGACGCAATGCTCAATTGGCACGCCGCGCTTTTTCCAGTTCCCGGGTGCAGCCAGGGACACCTTCAGGCGGCGGGCAAATTCTGCCCGGCCGCCAGCCAGTTTGGCAGCCACGTCCAGCGGATGGAGCATTTCAGTGGGTTCGGGGGTGTTTTGCATGCGCGAACTCTAACACGGTTCGTGTTAGTCAACAAACACCACCAACACACACAAAATGTGTTCAATCACTCGATATGAAATCTGTGGGTGAACGAATTCGGCAGGCCAGACAGGCGCGTAGCATGAGCGGTGCAACGCTTGCGACCCTTTCCGGATACAAAAATCAGTCAGCCATCGGCAACCTGGAAAACAGGCCGGGCGGCACGGGAGGCAAGCAGATCGGCCGAATTGCAGACGCCCTGAAAGTTAGCGTCGATTGGCTGTTGCGCGGGCCAGACGGTGACGACGTGCCATTCCTCGATGGGTTTGTGGGACAGAACTGGCCGCATGCCAGGCAAGCGGCGCACAACGCAAACGAACCGGCTAGGGCACTCGCTCAGGATCCAGTGTTTGATATTGCTGTCAGCCTGCTCGCTCAGATGTCGCCGGCCGGCCGCGATCAGTCGATCACCTACCTCCGATACATGGTGACCCAGCACGCTGCTACCCCTCAAATTGCGGGTGGGAAATCTGATTCCGTTTCCCACCCGACCAAGGCCGCGTGAGCCCTTTCAAGGAATCTTGGGTTCCCAACTTTATTTGTTCGATTCTCCGAAGAAAACACCATGAGACTTGGAACCCTTTTACTCGCGGCCACCATCCCTTTCGCAGCATCGGCCCAAATACAGAAATGCGTTGATGCCAAAGGCGGCGTGACATTCCAGCACGAACCCTGCGAACGTGAACAGGTCGCGCCAGCTGCCGCAAGTACGGCCAGCGACCAGGACAAGGCACAACGCAAACGCGAGGCCGACCAAAACCTCCGCGCAGTGGCTGCCGACCTTGAAGCCCAACTGAAGAAGAAACAGGAGAACTGGCTCCCGCCGCCCCTACCTTCCATCGACAACGCATCGCCAACCAGTCACGCCGTGTCTATGGGCTTTGAGCAATGCAACGCAGCCACAAACCGCGTGGCGATGACGGCGGGCGGGCGTCCCCAGGTTATCCGCATCGTCAATACGCCCCTGATGACAATGACCCGGATATGCGCATCAGACGGCAGCGTCCTGATCACGTGCAGCAAGCCAGACCAAACCATGGTGACGACAAAATCTGTTAGCTGCTAAGCAAGCCCCCAACCCTTAAGCCGCCTGTATGGCGGCTTTTTTGCACCTGTCTCCCCCAAATAGAGGAGCAACCCAAAAATAACACAGTCTGTGTTGACATAAATAAACACGTTATGTGATACTCGCCCCCACACCCATTCCGGGTGCTTGGAGGTCCGATGTCAATACTTGCCTACCGCCTGAGCCTCATGCGCCGGGCACTCGCCAGGCCCGCTGGCGAGATTCACCCCCGCTTCATTCCCACCTACCAGCTCAAAGCCCGCGAGATCGCCGGCAGGTTGATCGCTGGCGAAAGCGACGGTGCCCAATGACCGCCGCCATCACCCTCGCGCCCATGTCGCCGGCCGTCGCCAAGCTGTGGCACCAGCTGCAGGCCGCAATGCTGCAAGAAACCCACGGACTGGACGTGGTGCCAGCCGGCGCCATCGTGCTGCCGCCGCTGCCCAAAACCCGGAAGGTGAACTTTGGGACCGGCTATTCCGGTTCAATCATTCTGACCATCGGGGATGGTGACAACTCGGACACCTTCACCAAATACTGGACGATGCCGCCCGGATGGGACCGCTTCTGGGACCCAGCACATTGGCGGTTGAACATGAGCCGATCCGGTCCAGACGGCCGACACTGGTCTGCGGCAGGCGGCGCATATGTGATGGATGACTTCGGCGATCTGGTCGAGGTGGCGCAATGAAGGCCGCACTCGACACCGCCCTGACGTGGCTTGGCTCTTTCTTCGCCGCCATTGCGCTCAGCGCATCCGGCGCCCTGGACAACCTGAGCGGCGGCATCCCTGATCACGCCACCATCCTGTTTTTGCTGGCCCTGGTGCTGTGCCTGGCGTGCGTTCTGGTGTGGCTCTATATCCGGAGCTGGCGCCGGGTGGAAGACGCACTGGAATACCGCACGGCAGACTACTCGGCGATTGATACGCAAACCCGGGCGCTACAGGCCAAAGTGCCATCAGCCCGAAGCCGCACGCACTACCTCAAGCCGTGCACCACACCCCACGCCGAGCCGCGCTCTACCCAGGCTGACCCGCTGCCGTGGCGCGAGAAGTTCGAGCCGAAATTTCCGAACGTCGTCAAGATTGACGGTGTCGCGCGGCGCAATCTGGCACAGGTCCGGGTGCAAGCCGCCGCAGCGGCCCTGCGCGACATGGGCCAGGGTACGTACACGCGCAATCGATACGCGCCAGGCACGCCCGCGCATGACGCCTGGGCCGAGGCGCATGCCAGCGTTTACCAGGTGAAGCTGGCCAGGTCCGCGCCAGTCACCGCCGAAACCGAGGCCTGACGTGCAAGCCGCCACGCTCAATCCGCAGGCTGCCCACACGGCGGAGCCTGATGACGCTGCCCTGCGCCGCGCGTGGCAGCTTTACAAGCTCGACTGCTGGCCCGCCACGTTTGAAGAAACGATGCGTGACAGCGTGCGCGCGCAGCTGGTGCGCCTGCATGCCCACCACATGGACAAGCCGGCCCCCGCGCCAGCCGCGCCGCCCACGGCGCGCATTGCCCCGCGCGCCAGCACAGTGCACGCGCCGCGCCTGCGGCCGCTGCCACCGGGCTACCTCGATCACAAGCGCGCAGCCGCTGGTGACCGCGACGACTGATTTTCCATCCCCATCACCAACCACCCACAAAGGAAGCCATGCCTTCTGTCACGTCTGCACCTTCGCGGCCGGCTGTATTGCCGCCGCTTTTCCCACGCCTGGAGCTGCCCCGCCTGGAGCTTTGCTTCAAGGACGGCCAGCGCATCTGGCTGCACGCGACATACGCTGATCCGCTGGTGCGCAGCATCGATCACCAGGGCGAAACCCTGCGCGTTGACCTGCGCGACTTGTCGGGCGACCTCTCCCATTGCTACGACGAAGCCGCCCCACTGGACAAGCCCGCCGTGATCTTTTTCACCCTGCGCCACCAATTCAAGACGCTCGACGCCTTTACTACCGCAGTGCGCGCCCATGGCCGGCCATCACGCGCGCCCGACCGCGGACACGTATCCACCCAACCCACAGGAGAGTTTGCTCATGGCTAAAAAGCTACCCCCCGCGCGGGATCCGCTCATCGGCAAACGCGTCCGCATCAGCGACGAGGCAAAGGACATTTTCGGCGGCGACCACATGTGGGCCGGCATGTACGGCGAGGTTATCCAGCAGACCGGCGGCGGGCAGTATTCCGTCGCCATCGGGGACAGGGTCAAGAACTTGCCCATGACAGACTTCGCGATTGTTGAAGTCGCCGCTGGTAAGTACCAAAGCGCCCTGGTCAACCTGCCGCCAACCTCTGCTGTCAACAGCCTGACCAACCCGCGCCGGCGCACGGGCCTCACGGTCGAAAGCATTGCCGCCATGGGCGCCAGCCTGAAAGCCCACGGCCAGGCCCAGCCGATCCTGGTGCGGCCGATACCTCCCAGCCGGATGGAGGACACCAGCCACATGTCGCCCCGGCCGGTGTACGAAATCATTGCCGGCGAGAGGCGCTGGCGCGGCGCCATGGTGGCCGGGCTGGAAACGATAGACATGCTGGTCAAGGACATCAGCGACGAGGCCATGATCGAGCTGCAGCTGATCGAGAACATCGAGCGCGAGGACCTTGACCCCATGGACGAGGCCGAGGGGTTTGCGCTGCTGCGCAGCAGGCTGGGCTACACCGTCGAGCAGATCGCCGAGCGCATCGGCAAGGGCAAGGGCGAAAGCTATGTCCGCAAAACCATGAAGCTGCTGGACTTGAGCCCCTACGCCAGGGAGGCCATGGACGAAGGCAAGCTGGGGCGGTCCACCGGCTTGCTGGTGGCGCGCTACCCTGAGGACACGCAGCCCGAGGTGGTTGACTTCATCGTCAGCCTGGCCGTCAACGGTGAACCAGCGCCCTTTCGCCAGGTGTCGCCTCTTGTGTTCACGCGCTTCAACCTGGCACTGGCGACGGCCGTCTTCGACACGAAAGACGACACGCTCATCATCGGCGTGGGCAACTGCATGACCTGCCCCAAGCGCAGCGGTGCCCAGGAAGACATCTTCGGCGACCCGAACAGCCCCGACAACTGCACCGACGCGGACTGTTTCAGCACCAAGGTGATGGCCCACGTCGCCCGCACCAAAGAAAACGCCCAGCGCGAGGGCCTCAAGGTCATTGACGGCGACGAAGCCCGGCGCGCCAAGCCCACGCCACACAGCCCGACCATTCAAGGTTTTGTGCGCCTGTCTGACACGGCGTTTATCCGCGACGACTGCGACGACGGCAAGGACCGCGAGGTCACCTTTGAAGACGCCCTGCGCAGCATGGGCAAAAGCGCGCCAAAGCCACGGCTGTTCATTGACCCTCACTCCGGCAAGGCTGAAAAAGTCATCACGCTGGAGCTGGCGAACAAGCTGACGCCGGAGCCCCCACCGGCAGCAGAGAAAGAACGCCGGGCTTCCGCGCCCCGTGTGGACACCACGCCACCAGAACTCAATGCCCTGCGTAACTCCATGGTTCGCCGGGCGCTGATGATCCGCCTGTTTGACGCCATCCGCACCGGTCCGCGCACCTTGAACGAAATGCGCCTGATCGCCCTGGCCCTGTTTGTGTCGGGCAACGAAGAAGAAACGCTGCTGCACACAGAGCGTTACCTCGGCTGGGAATCTGAACTGGAAGACCAGGACATTGAGGCGGCTTCTCGGATCCTGCGAGAAAAGATCGGGCTGATGGATGCCGACACGCTGGGCCAGGCCATTGCCATGGCAGCGGTAGAGATGGCGATCACATCGTGGGCAGTCGCCACCGAGGAAGAGTCGCTGGAGATCGTCACCGCCTACGGCATCGACATCCTGGCCGTGAGCGACAAGGTGGCCGAAGACCTGTCCCGCCAGGAGGCTGCTCAGCAGTCGGAATCGGAGGCCGCATGAAAGCCCTTGAAACCATCATCATCATTGACAACACCCTGGCACCCGAGGCAAGGGAGGAAGCCGAGGCGCGGCTGCGCTACGTGGCTTCATCGGCTGAATACCTGCTGGCCCAGGCGCTGCAGTTCGGCGTGGTGGTCACCATCGAGTGTGTCCCGCAGCAGCCGCCCGCCATGCGCGGCTATGACCTGCGCGCGACGCTGAGGGAGGCACGATGAAATCGCTCAGCTATTCGATCATTGCCGCTTTCGCGTGGTGCGCGAATGCCTTCAAAAAACCCAAGGCCAATGCCGAGGTTGCGCCCGTCCTGGACCTGATAGACCACCTGGTAGGCGGCGATGAGGTTGTTCTTGACTGGCTGCTCTGCTGGCTGGCTTACCCGCTGCAAAAACCCGGCGCAAAGCTCGACACGGCGGTCTACATGTACGGTGGGCACGGATCCGGAAAAACGCTGCTATTTAGCATCATGGCCGACATCTACCGTGAAGAGGCTGAGGTAAGCGATCTGTGGCAGCTGACCAGCAAGTTCAACGCGTGGTGCAGCGGCAAGCGACTCGTCATTTTCGACGGTATTGCGGTTGACGCGAAAAGCGCGCCACGGCTTAAGTACCTGATCACATCGCGTTTGATTCAGGTCACTGCCAAGGGTCAACTAACGCGCATCGAGCGGAACCGCATGAACCTGGTGATTCTGACAAACGCAATATCGCCAGGACCTGTTGAACACGGCGACTGCCGCTTTCTGCTGATCGAGGCGCCGCCGGCGAGAGCGCCAGCCTACTACCAGGAACTGGTCCGCTGGCGCGCCTCTGGCGGTGTGGAAGCTTTTCGCCAGTACCTCTTGGGCTATGACATCGTGGGTTTCGACCCCGCAGAGCCGGCGCCGGTGACAGCCAAGCCATCGGAGGTGGAGTGATGTTGCACACCGATATTTCCACCATCAAGCACTGGCACATGTGCGGCGGGGTCGGCAGCGGCGCTGCAGGCTTCAATGACGCCACACCCTCAGTCGGCCCCATCGCCGGCCGCATGGTGTGCGTGGGCGGCGTTGACGTTGATGCCAAGGCCTGCGCCGACTTCAAGCAGCTCACCGGCGTAGCGCAGGCCCAGCTGGACCTGTTCACGCTGGGTCAGTATCAGGCTTTCCATGGCCGGCCACCGCCGCCAGGCTGGCGCGAGGTGGGCGCCCAGGACATCCGCACCTCTGCCCATCACCACTTCCCCAACATCGTCTTCACATCGATGCCCTGCAAGGGTTTCAGCGGGCTGCTCAGCTCGCTCAAGAGCCTGAGCGCCAAATACCAGGCGTTGAACGAGCTGACGCTGCGCGGCGTCTGGCTCACCATGGAAGCCTTCGGCGACGATCCGCCCGAGCTGTTCGTTTTTGAGAACGTCCC
>CAMLDT010000035.1 GCA_946479075.1 uncultured Polaromonas sp. | reverse complement strand
GTCGAGGTCTACACCGACGAGTCGCGCAGCGAGGTCGCCATGACCTGGTATGGCCTGCGCCAGCAAGCCGAAAAGACCGCGCTCGACGGCGTGATGCGGCCCAGCCGCTGCCTGTCGGACTTTGTGGCGCCCAAGGTTCTTGCTCCTGATTTGATAGCTGTGCGCGCAAAACTGGCGGGGGCTACAGGCCAAAAAGACTCAAAAATAGAGGACTACATCGGGGTTTTCGCCGTTACCGCCGGCCTGGGTGCCGAGAAGAAGGAAAAGTACTTCAACGACGACAACGACGACTACTCATCCATCATGCTCAAAGCCCTGGCCGACCGGCTGGCCGAGGCGTTTGCCGAGGCCATGCACAAGCGTGTGCGCCAGGATTTGTGGGGCTACGCGCCCGGCGAAAGCCTGAGCCCCGAGGACATGATTGCCGAGAAATACCAGGGCATCCGCCCAGCGCCGGGCTACCCGGCCTGCCCCGACCACAGCGTCAAGAAAGACATGT
This sequence comes from uncultured Polaromonas sp., assembly GCA_946479075.1. Next base: position 21,622 of record CAMLDT010000035.1, on the reverse strand, counting down.
TCAAGCTGCTGCAGGCCGGTGACATCGGCATGGCGCTGACCAGCAGCCTGGCCATGACCCCGGCCGCCAGCGTCAGCGGTTTCTACTTGAGCCATCCGCAAGCCGTGTACTTCAACGTCGGCAAGATCGGCGACGACCAGCTGCAGGACCTGGCCAGGCGCCGCGGCGAAAAGGCCGAAGACCTGCAGCGGCTGCTGGCGCCGAATCTCTGAGCCGGGGCGGCGCCCGTCTCACTGCGCAAACAGCCGGGCGACCAGATCGCGCATCCAGCGGTGCAGCGGGTTGTTGTGGGTGCGGTCGTGCCACATCAGCACCACGTTGAGGCGGTCCAGGTGCAGCGGCGGCTCGAAGATGCGCACCGGCGCGATGTCGGTGAAGCGCTGAACCAGGCGCTCGGGCAAGGTCGCAATCAGGTCGGTCTTGGCGATCACGAAGGGCACACCCAGAAACGTGGGTTTGGAAAGCACGGAGCGCCGTTGCATGCCGACGTTCTGCAAGGCATCGTCCACCAGGGCGTTGTACATGGTGGCGCCTTCGCCGGGTTCGATGGCCACATGCCCGTATTCGCAGAAGCGCTCCAGCGACAGCGGGCGTTCGAACATCGGGTGGCCCGTGCGCGCGATGCCCACCAGGCGGTCGGTGAACAGCGGCCGCGTGCGGATGTTCTCCGGCGGCGTCGGGAAGTACGACAGCGCCAGATCGATGTCGCCCCGGCTCATGATCTCGCCAAGGCGGCGGGGATTGGGGTTGATGAGCTTCAGCGACACATGGGGCGCTTCACGTTCGAGCGCCGCCATCAGGGTGGGCATGACGACAAAGTCGATGTAATCGACAACGATCATGGTGATGACCTGGCGGGCCTGGGCCGGATCGAAGGGCGCCTGTTCGTGGATCAGCATGTCCACGCTGCGCAGCACCTGTTCCACCTGCGGGATCAGCTCGCGCGCACGCACGGTCGGAATCAGCGCGTTGCCCGATTTGATCAGCAGGGGATCATGGAACATCACACGCAGCTTGGCCAGCGCCAGGCTCATGGACGACTGGCTGATGTCCAGCAGGTTGGCGGCACGGGTCACATGGCACTCGCGCATCAGGGCGTCAAAGGCCACCAGCAGGTTGAGGTCGGCTTCGCGCAGTCGCACAGGGTCTCCTTGTCGTGAGGCTCTAGCGGCCGTTCAGCTCCCGGGCCATTGTAAGCATCGAGAGCGCGATAACGGCTATCGGCAGACGCAATTGCCCCCGGGAAGGAAGCGCCGTAAATTCATCAGCTCACGGCGGGCATTGGAGACACCATGCACATGACCCGCATTTTCAATCCACGTGCCACCCCCACGGGCGGCCGCGCCATTTTTATACCCTGAGGAGCCATCATGGGCAAAATCCCAACCATCCGTGTCACCCGCGAAGAGATGCGCAAGCGCGTCGCCCTGTTCAGCGAACTCAAGGGCTCCGACGGCGGGCTGCCTGACAGCCGCTACCCGAGCGCCGTGCGCACCTTGTACAACGTGATCGGTTTCCAGCCGCCTGAAGGCGATCCGGACAAGCACTCCCCGGTGGGCGCCAATTCGGCGCAAAACGCCGCGATCAAGATCAACGAAGGCTTCAACATGGGCATGTGCGAGACCTCGCCGGGCAAGGGCCCGATGATGCACAACCACGACACCAACGAGACCTTCATGCCATTGACCGGCCGTTGGCGCTGTTCGTGGGAAGTCGATGGCCGCGTCGAAGCCTTCGAGCTGGGCCCGCGCGACGTGATCTCTTTCCCCGCCGGCGTGCAGCGCCGCTTCGAGAACATCACCTTTGAAGAGCCCGACACCACCCACTGGCTGCTGTTCGTGATCGGCGGCAACCAGCCTGAGGCAGAGTTCTCGCCCGAGGCGATGGACGAGCTCAAGGCCAAGGGTTATGTCAATGCCGACGGCGAATTCTGAGCCGGTGATGCGTGAATTGCTGGCGCAGCTGGAGGCGCGTTACCCCTGGAAGTCGCTCTCGGTGGACGGCCATGAATGGCGCTGGCTGGATACCGGGACGAGCGGGACGAGCGGCTCGAGCGGGCCGGTGACCGTGCTGCTGCCAGGCTCCGTGGGAGACGCGGCCATGTTTGTGCGCACGCTGCTCGACCTGGGCGAACGCATGCGGCTGGTCGCGGTGACCTATCCGGCCTTGTCCGACGCTGCGCAGCTCGCCGACGGCCTGGCGGCCGTCACCAGCCACCTGGCCTTGCCGCCGCACCGTGTGGTCAGCTCGTCGTTCTCGGCCTACTGGTCCCAGTTCTACGCGCTCCGGCATCCGGCACGCGTTCACGCACTGGTGATCGGCAACGGCTTTGTCGATGGTACCGATCTGGCGGCCAACCCGATGTTCGACCGCCAGTTCGTGGAGAGTGTCAGCCCCGAGGCATTGCATGCCCAGTGGCTGGAGCGTGTGCGCGCAACGCCTGTCGCCCCGCTGCAGCAGCTGCAGGAAATCATGCTGGCCGAGCGGCAGTCACCGGCCAACCTGCATGCGCGCTTTCTGGGCGTGGTGAGGGCGCAAATTTGCCCGCCGCTGGCCCTGCCGGCCAGCGCCATCACGGTGCTGGATTGCGACGACGATCCGCTGATCCCGCCGCCCGTGCGCGAGCGGGTGCGCCAGCAGTACCCTGACGCGCGCCACCTGAGCCTGCCGGCTGGGGGACACTATCCGCACGTGCTCAACCCGGCGGCCTACGAGGCTTTTCTCGCAGCAATGCACTGACCATTTCAACAAGGAGACAACCATGAAGTTCAAGCAAATTTTCACACTCGCCACCCTGGCCGCAGCCGTTTGTGCCGCGCAGGCCGACAGCTTTACGCTGCGCATGGGTGGCGGCCACCCCACCGGGCTGACCTATGTCGGTGTTTATGACACCTACTTCGCCACCGAGGTGGCCAAGCGCGTCAAGCAGAAAACCGGCCACGATGTCCGTTTCATCAAGGCCTGGGGCGGCAGTGTTGCCAAGGTGGACGGTGTGATCGAGGCGGTGCAGAAGGGCACGCTGGATATCGGCCTCTCGCCCATCGGCTTTGAGCAGTCGCGCGCTGCGCTGCTGAACTACAGCGCCTACGTACCCTTTACCTCGCCCGACCCGGTGCTCCAGCAGAAGGTGTCCAATCGCATGCTCAAGGAAGTGCCAGCCCTGCAGGCCAGCATGAAGCCCTACAACAGCTATGTGCTGGGCGCCATGACCTCGGAAGCCTACGGCCTGACCACCAAGTTCGACTGGAACACCGTTGCTGAACTCAAGGGCAAACGCATTGCGCTGGCCGGCACCAATGCGCCGCTGTTTATTCCGCTGGGCGCCGTGCCGGTGACGCTGGGCATTGGCGACCACTACCAGGCCCTGCAAAACGGACTGGCCGACGGCAGCCTGTTCTATATCTCCGGTATGGAAGCGTTCAAACTGCAGGAAGTGGCCAAGGTCTTCAACAAAACCGGATTCGGCTCGCTGAGCACGCTGGTGGCTTTCATGAACCTGGATACCCGCGCCAAACTTCCCAAGGAGGTTGTTGCCGTGATTGACGAGGTGGCTGGCGAGGCGTCCATGCGTGTGGCCGAGATCAGCAAGCAGCGTGACATCGATGTGGAGAACCGCATGAAGGCTGCCGGCGTCAAGGTCAACACCCTGCCCGATGCCGAGAAGAAACACTGGGCCGAGTTGCTGAAGGATCTGCCGGGCAAGGCCGCGAAAGAACTCGATGGCAAGGGCATGCCCGCCACCGAGGTGCTCAAGACCTATGTGCGCTTCCTGAAAGAGGCGGGCTACAACTTCCCGGTGGATTACGCGCTCTGAGCGCCAGGGCGCCGGTGCGGTGACCGCCCTTTCACTTTCAGGTAGCCGCTCCCTGCGTGCATGGCTGGTCTGGCTCACCGCGATTGCCTGCCTGCCGCCGCTGGGGCTGAATCTGATGGTGCCACTGGATGCGGCCCTGCGGGAGAGCTTGCGGCTGACGGTGTTCCAGGGGCAGGCGGCCATTGCCCTTTACGTGATGGGCCTGGCCGTGGGCCAGCCGATGGCGGGCATCGGTGCCGACCACTGGGGCCGGCGGCGCACGCTGCTCGCCGGCCTGGCGCTGGCGCTGTGCGGCAGTGCGGCGGCCGTCGCGGCGCCCGATGCGCTGGTGCTGCTGGCCGGCCGCTTCCTGACCGGGCTGGGGCTCAGCGTGGTGCTGGTGATTCCCCGCGCAGCCCTGCGCGACCTGTCCAGTGGCAGGGAGCTGCAGCGCGGCATGGCCATCATCTCGATTGCGTTCGCACTGATGCCGGCGCTGGCGCCGGTGCTGGGCTGGGGCCTGCTCACGGCGGGTGGGAGCTGGCGCGTGGCGCTGGGTGTGATGCCGGTGCTGATCGCGCTGGGAGGTGCGGTGGCGCTGTGGCGGCACGTGGAAACCCGGCCCGAGGCGACCCGCGCACCCGGCTGGGACACCCTGGGAGCGATCTGGCGGGAGGCAACGCCGCGCCGGGTCGCCATCGGTTTTGCGGCGATCAGCTCGGTGTTTTTTTTGCTGATCGCCCAGGGGCCCTCGGCCTTGCGAGAATCGCTGGGTTTCAACGGGCGCGATATCGCGCTGGTTCTCGGCGGTACTTACCTCGGCTTTCTGGCCGGGAGCCTTTGGGCAGCGCGGCAGGCACGCCGCCAGCGCGGGCTGGTGCTGTGCCTGTGGGGCGGCGGACTGGCGGCGCTGGGTGTGGCGATGATCGTGGGCTGCGTGTGGTGGCCGTCTCCGGTGGCCTGGATCGCGGGCCTGCTGGTTTATTCAAGCGGGCACGGCGTGATTTTTCCCGCAGCCCTCGGCGTGGTGATGCAGGCCCTGCCCACCCGGGCCGGCATGGCAGCGGCCCTCACCGGCATGTTGCAAATGGTGGTGGGCGCCTTGGTCAGCGGCGGCACCGCGCTGCTGCCCGGAACGGCGATGCAAAGAACAGCCGCGGTGGCTGCGGTGATGATTTTTCTGGGCCTGCTGGCCCTGTGGGCTGCTCGCCGCGGCGAGGTGCCGGCAGACGACGGGGCCTTGAACAAGGCGCAAACCTGAGAAAAGTAAGAGTAAGAGAAGAGGAAGAGAAAGAGGCGTGTGATGAAGAAATGGACCGACCGGGCCCTGCTGGGCCTGCATGTGATGGGCGCTTGCGTGCTGACCCTGCTGACGCTGGTGATTTGTTATGACGTTGCGGCGCGCATGTTGTTCAACAAGCCGTTTGCGGGCACGGCTGAACTCGTCGGCGTGGGCCTGGTGTTGCTGACCTTCATGCAGACGCCCTATGTGATCCGCGAGCGCAAGCTGCTGCGCGTGACCTTTTTCCTGGACCGCCTGCCGCCGGCGGTGCGCAGCCAGTTCAATGCCTTTACCTATTTGCTGGGCGCCGCATTTTTTGTGGCCATGGTGATTGCCTCGTGGGAGCCCTCGATGGCCGGCTGGCACACCGGCGAGTTTTTCGGCAACGACGCCTTTCGCATTCCGGCCTGGCCGCTGCGTTTCGGCTCCATCGTGCTGTGGGTGATCGCTGCCGCGGTGTGCATCGGCTTCGTGGCCGAGGGCGTGTGTGGGCGCATGGGTGCCAAAGAAGAACAACAGCCGGAATAGGACCAGAACATGTCATTCGAAATGTGGAGCGGCCTCATCGCGCTGCTCGTGCTTGTGGTGGTGGGTGTGCCCATCGTTTTCGCCTTCGCGGCATCTGCTGCCCTGGGCCTGTATTTCGCGCTGGGCGGGCTGGAGCCCATGATCAACCTGCTGCAGCAATCGGCGCTCTCCGGCATCAAGGAATACAACTTCGTCGTCATCCCTTGCTTCACCGTCATGGGCATGCTGATCGCACACTGTGGTGCGGCCAGTGACCTGTTCAATGTGGTCAACCGCGGTTTGCGTGGCGTTCCCGGCCGGCTCGCGGTGGCCACCGTCGGTGGCAATGCGGTGTTCGCGGCGGTCACCGGTGTGGGTGTGGCTGCCGCTGCGGCCTTCAGCCACGTGGCCTACCCGGCGATGCGTGAAGCGGGTTACAGCCGCAGCTTCGCCACCGGTTGCATCGCGGGCAGCTCGGTGCTGGGCCTGTTGATTCCTCCGTCGGTGTTCATGATCGTCTGGGCCATCCTCACCGAGCAGTCGGTGGGCAAGCTGTTTGCCGCGGGCGTTTTCCCCGGCCTGCTGCTGGCATTGATGTACGCCGTGTATTGCGTGACCTACGCCAAACTCAAACCGTCCGCCGCGCCCGAGGTGGCCCAGGAAGACCGCGTGGCCCTCACCCGCGCGCAGGTTGGGGGCTCCCTGGGCGTCGGCGTGCTCATCGCGATCACGCTGGGCGGCATCTGGTTTGGCTATTTCACCCCGACCGAGGGCAGCGCTGTGGGTCTTGTAGGGGCGGCCATTCTGGCCTGGTTCAAGGGCATGCGCTGGCGCGGCCTGTTCGACGCGTTTGTCGAAGCCGGTCGCACCGTCACCCCCATCATGCTATTGCTCCTGAGCGCCACCATCTACAGCAAATTGATTGCCCTCAACGGTGTGCCGCAGGAAGTGCAGGCCTTGCTGGAGTCGCTCGGGCTGGGAAGCGGCGGCACCCTGCTGTTCATGGTGGCTGTGTGGTTCTTTCTGGGCGCCATGATCGACAGCATTTCCATCATGCTGCTGACCGTGCCCATCTTCTGGCCGGTGGCGACGGCCCTGGGCATCGATCCCATCGTGTTCGCGCTGATCGGCATTCTGGTGATCGAGGCCGGTGTGCTGACGCCCCCCTTCGGCATTGGCGTGTTTGTGGTCAAGGCCGCCATCCCGGACCGCAACATCAGGGTCAGCGAAATTTTTGCCGGCGCCGTGCCCTACTGGGTTTTGATCCTGTTCCTCGCATGGCTGATTTACGCGTGGCCTTCACTGGCGACGTGGTTGCCGTCCCACATCTGAGCGGCCGGTCCGGATCCGGGCAGTCGCTCAGTGCGCCGCCTTGAGCGCGCGCCGGTACTGCACCGCCTCGGCCACGTGCGGGAGTTGCACGGACTGCGCACCGGCCAGGTCTGCGATGGTGCGCGCCACCTTCAGGCAGCGATGAATGCTGCGCCCCGACCAGCCCAGCCGCGCGGCCGCCGTGTTCAGAAACTTCGCAGCGGCTTCGTCGAGCTGGCACTGGGTGTCGATGGCTTTGCCCTGCAGCGCCTGGTTGCTGCTGCCCTGGCGCGCCATCGCGCGGTCCCGGGCGGCGACCACGCGCTGCCGGATCGCGGCGGTGCTTTCGCCCGGCGGCGTGTTGATCAGCTCGTCGGCAGCCAGGGCGCCGACTTCCACATGCAGGTCGATGCGGTCCAGCAGCGGGCCGCTGAGCTTGCCCTGGTAACGCGACACCTGGTCGGGTGAGCAGCGGCAGGCGCGCAACGAGGAGCCGAGGTAGCCGCAGGGGCATAGTCGCGTTGCCCTTTTGCCATACGTTCCGTACACACGTAAGGTCTTGATTTCTAAGGGTTTTAAAGGTGCGCCACAAACCGTGGGTGAGCACATCCTCAAGAAGCGGCTCGGTGATGGACTAACCCAGCGGGAGCTTGGGGTGCGCTTCGGGATAGACGGATACACCGTCATGAACTGGGAATTGGGCCGAACCCAGACCGTTCCAGTCGCGTTTATGCCCGCCGTTATTGAGTACCTGGGCCACAACCCAGAGCCGCGGCCAGAGTCAGTTGGCGGGCAACTCAGGTGGAAACGTCGGTCACTTGGATGGACGACAGCCGAAGCAGCGAGGCGGAATTCGGTCGATAAGTCCACATGGGAGGCGTGGGAGAAGCTGGGGCGATGGCCTGCCTATCCCCGCTTTCAGGAATTCCTTCAAGAGTTTTTGGATACGCCAAACGAGTGTTTAACCAGTCATGTTCGACAGGTCAGGAAGGCCCAATCTCGGCGTGGGGAGAGGAGCGCAAAACCAGCGACGAGAAATCTCTAAGACATCTATCAGGGGGTAATGTCCAGCACTATGATTCTGCCAGGGAGAACTCCATGTCTGAATCAAAGGCGAGCCTGACTTTTTTAGAATCGATCAAGGATGCCGAGCATCTACTCGCTCACTTCGTCACACTAAACCCCGAAAAACCACCACCAGAAACGGAGGTGCTGAAAAGGGCTGGTCTGGTGATGGCGATGACGGCGTGGGAGACCTATGTAGAAGATCGCCTCACTGAAGCAGCGATGGAGAGACTCAAAGGTGTGAGGGACTCGCATATTGCGGGCTACGTTCAAGGTCGCCTCATCGATGAAATCAACCGACTGCACAACCCCAATTCTGTGAAAGCGATTCAGTTGTTCAAGGACTTCGCTGGTGTTGACCTCTCGACCGCCTGGACATGGAACCAAATGGATGCACCTTCTGCTCGGAAACGTCTTGACGACTATATGAAGCTGCGGGGTGACGTGGTTCATCGCTCCCGCAAGAGTCTGCCTGGACCAACACCACCTCACCCTGTCAATAAGGATGATCTTCTGAAAGTAATTCGCTTCTTGAAGGAGCTAGTCAATGCGACCGACAAGGCGTTGCGGGCAATCGGTCCAGCCAGTGAACACCGTGGGAATACTGCTTCAACTCTGGATTAACTCAGCGGCGGGCAAAGGCTATTTGGCGGGCTTGGTTGGCTTTAACCCGCTCCAAACGCGAGTCCCTTCTGTTACCAAAACGGCGAAATTCTTATTGCGTTTTCCAGCAGCAGTCTTCGCCTTCTCAAGTACTTGCTGTGCTGTTAACGGTGCCACCAGGTTGTATTCAGCTTGGGGAAGGTCGTAACGCTTGTCGTCAGCTCCAACAATGGTCCGACTGAAGCCTTCATCCTCCATGGCTTGATGAAGGTTTTCATAGTCTTCGGACACTATTGGCTCGTGCAAAAGCACTCGAGTAGTGAATTTAAGAACAGGAGGCTTTACGGTCGATGAAATTGGATCGATGGCCATATATGCTTTCGTGTATAACAGACCAGGCAGCATGCCTATCTAGGATTTAAAATGAGCGCCTGTGTAAGTATGTCTCTAAGGAGAGCGTATGACGGGTGCCCAGTTTGCAAAGCAGTTTGGTATTAATTCGCTTTACCATTTCACTGATTCCAAAAATATTCAGTCGATCAACGCGTTGGGACTTCTTCGTCTATGTGAACTTAACCGACGCGGAGTAAAAATACCTGCGGCAGGCGGAAACGAATGGAGTCACGATGCAGATGAACGCTTGGGCATGGATAAGTACATTCATCTCTGCCTTGATCAAAACCATCCAATGCTTTACCACGCGCAGCAGGACAAGCGGATAGAAACTGTGTATTGGATCAGCGTGGATCTCAGTGTGATGGATTTGAGTAATGTGCGATTTTCGCCAGGCGTATCCAACAAGGCTGATGTCAAACCCCTGACTTTCGTTGAAGCTGCCGAAGCAGATTTGGATTTTGAGGTGCTTTTTACTCGAACCAACTGGAAAGATGCGAGCATTCAAAGCCGACTGAAGGTGGCTCGAAAATATGAAATTCTTGTGCCTCACGATATTCCTCTGAAACTTCTTAAAAAAGCCTGATGGCAACACGACCGATTTTTATTCCGAAGGAGGGCGGCGCACGACTCTTCGAAGAGATATCCATCAATTTCCATTGGAACTCTGGATTTGCAGCAGTACAAAAGAAAAAAAATATTGAAGCGCTTCATGCGGGCGGAGCTTCCCTCGGACTTTCACGCTTGCTCGAGGTCTCAACGAAGTCAGAAAAGCCCATCGGTAAGCGGTTAAGTGCATTCAATCTTTCAGTGGAACTTCCTACTGGTGAAAAAGTGCCTCTTGAGTCTGCGTATCAAGGCAGCAAAATATTTAGGGACGGTGGCCCATATCATGATCTGTACTTTGCATCTCCAAAAGACGCAAAGCAGGATGTAAGACTAAAAGAGTCTGGACCTCTTACGGGATTTTCCTTTGGAAAAATCCATTGGGACTTAACTCCTAAAACTGCGTTCTACGACTGGCTATACATGTACGCATTGAGAGATCACACTAGTTTTCTCAAAGAACGTCTTTATCTCTACGATGGATTCACGGATATTGAGTTCAATCCAGAAAAATCACTGAACTGCCAAGCGCGATCATGTGCACGTCTAGTTTCTCTTCTCAAAAGAGGATGCTTTCCAGAGGTCGTTCTTGATATCGAAGCGTTTGTGCGATTGATTGCCGCAGACGAGAAGGTGCAACATCCAAGTGTGGGAGAGGCTCAATCGAGCCTTATGCTGGCAGTCCCGAATTCAATAGGCCGAACGAAGGGCGAAGTTGAGTTTCCCTCCGCCGCAAACTTAAGTCCCGAGTTACCTAATGCGGAACTCGACGTCAACGCCAAAGGCCTAACTACATCGACCTCGATTGATCATGTAGTTCAACAAACTCTTCCACCAGAAAATGAGAGCGCCTTCGTGGTTTCTGGCACGCCAAAATTGGAGGGCGGGAATGAACTTCAAGACAATGTGCCGAAGTCCAAAGCAAAACGCAAGAAGGCTTCTCAACCTACTCTCACGCATGAAGATGGCCAGGGGCGCATTGGAGTAGCGCTTGTCGCGCTTAGAGTCCAAAAAGACCTTGGATGGACATTTCGAGAGAAGCCAACAAGTGATATCGGCATTGACGGAGAAATCGAAGTCCAGGAGAAGGACCGAACCAGTCATGGGCGTCTTATTGCCGTTCAGATCAAGTGCGGCCCATCTTATCTAAAGGAGCGGGTGGCGGAAGGGCATATTTATAGAGGAAACCATTCGCATTTGCAATACTGGAGTGACTATAGTGTCCCAGTCATTCTGATCCTTTGCGATCCTTCGGCAGATATTTGCTGGTGGCAAGAGGTCACTATGTCCAACGTTACGTTGCACGAAAAAGGATGGAGCATATTGGTACCTAGTGCCAATGTACTGGAGGAATCAGCAAAGGCCAAGCTAGGAAAAATCGCTGATCGATTTCAGAAAAAAGATTTGATAGAACTTCTGCTGCGCGATTGGATCGGCTGGCGATACGAGCATCGTATGAGGCTAGCCTCTGAATACGGAATACCCCGTGACTACAGCTACTTCTCGCACTTGGGTGCGATTGAGCAGAAGTTTTTCATGATCGACTATATCTTGGCGGACGTTCGTGGCTTTGAAGCTGAGAAAATCGAGAAAATGCTAGTGGCCGCAGTGGAAAATCATAAGGAATATTCCTATGAAAATTTTATGCTCGCTTTTATCAGCGAATCGAGCCAGCAGTTGAGCAATCTTCCAGATCCTCCCGCCATAGAGGGGGTCTGTATTGAATATGTCCCGCTTCTTCTCATCACAAATGAGCAGCCTCGGTTAGGCGAGTTGGCCAAAGGTAACAAGCTGATAGCGTTCTATGATCACGGGCTTGTCGTAGATGATTGGTTGGCGCCCTTAGAAACTATGGCAAAGCGTTCGCCCGCGTCATTGCACCCAAGCGCAGAGATCGGTGAGTTATAGATTGCTGGTGAATGATGAGGTTGCCCGCCATGCAGAGCCCTCTATTTGCCGGCCTTCTTCTGGGCAGCAGCGCCTTCTTCCTCGCTTCCCTTCACAGCCTGCTTCACACCTGAAATGGCGCCAACTATGGCCAACGGCTGGCCAGACAAGATTGAGCCAGCTAGTCCAATGACGGAGACAAAAATATTCACCGCCTTCTTGAACTGCGCAATCTTAGCGATCTTTGCCTTGGCTTCAGCAATTGCTTTGTTCAGCTCCAACTGCGAGCCCTGAGCCCCCTTCACGACATAGTCGTTAGACATGACGTAGAGCTTCGTGGCGAGTTCGCGAAGCATTGTTTCTTCGCTGACGTTCTGCATGACCTCATCGGCCGTTATTTTTCCGTCATCGAATGTCTTGCGACGTTTCGTCTTCATCTCATCGGCAATGATCGTGAAGTCGTCTGCCACGGCCTGAACTTTGGCCGCCGTATTTAGTATGTCATTCATGATGTCTAGCCTCTCCGGTTAAAGTTTCTTCAGATTTGCGCGAATCTCCTTGAGATCTGCGGCAGCTTTCTTTAGCAGAGCAACCACATCCTTTGCTTCAAGCCGGTCAACGTTCTTCAACATTTCCTTGTGGCCATCGCGTACCGTAGTCACACCCTTGCCAGCTCCTTTTGCCGCCTCGACCGCATCGGCGGATTCCTTAGCAATCATTCGTGCCGACCTATCCGCGAGTGACACGACAAGGAGACGACGTGAGTTAACTTGCGCCTTCTCCTCAGCTGTAGGCGCCCATGCCGCCTGGCGCGCTTCTTGATATGAGTGGATGGAAGAGGCTTCGTTGCTCAGTACTCCCACATAGTTTTTTGCGGCGAGTTCCATCGCCTCTAACACCTGATCCATATCCGCGCCGTAGGTCTTGACCATTGTTCGAACATCATTCGACTGCTTAGCGGCCAGAATCCAACTTACTACTTTTTGCGCAATTCCAGAAAATGCTTTTGCATGTGCCTCTGTAATTCCTAGTTTTGGAATGGCAGCAATTGAACCCACGACTTTGTCAATGTCTCCGCTGATGTCGAACGTCTCATCTCCCGCTAGGGAAGCAAGCGCCGCCATGTAGCCCGTCGCGGCGTTGTGCAGCTTGAGCAGGTCATCCTTCTGCCGTTTCATGTCGGCAGAAGTCTCCTTGATTGACGCAGCCTCTGCAGCGAATATGTCTGTGTCCGGAATTTCCAGCAGACGTCGATTGGAACTGTCTACGTAGCGAAGCGTGACATCTTTGTAGGAGGTAAGCTTTGCGCTACTACCCGCAAAATCCCGGACAGCTTCCAGATTTGCGCAGCCGGTTGCGCTAGCTGTTAGAACAACTAGCGCGACTAGTCTTGACAGAACCCCCATAGTTTTCCCCGCGTTTATGCGGCAAGGCCGAAAACAAATCATGATTTGATCCTCCAAATAGCAGTTACAGGAATTGTTGAACAAGATGCGCAGTCAGCGAACTGAAGCGCAATAAACTTCTCGAAACGTCAACTGTTTCCTCAATACAGAAGCACCAAGATTGAGTCATGGTGTGTTCCTCGGAACAGGCACAAATGCCTTGACAATTGCTACGACCAGCCCAAGCACAATGAGCGCGAAGTTTCTGATCAGATCGGGGGTATTCTCGCCAAAAGTTAACCATGTGATGATGGCAGCAACTCCAGTGATGAAGTAGGCGATTGCGTATGCTGCATTAATGTTGTGCAGCATGTCTTGTGTAGTTGGATCAAGTGCTTCGCCGGCAGCCGTCTTACCTGCTTTAAAGCCGGTATCCGATGCAACCACAAGAGATTTTCTTTCTGCCGACTTCGCTGCATCTGGCGTGACAGGTAGCTGCTCATTGAATGACATTGCCACGATGCTGCCTACTAGAGCTGCCAAGACGGTAGCCGCATAAACAATCTCTGGGCCAAATTTCACCGTAGAAGAGGCAGCTTCAATCCAGCATCGCCAGATAGCGACGGTGTACAGCGCAACAAATCCGAGAAGAAGTGCGACTGCGATTACTCCGGCAATGGTTCGACGCATCTTGTCTGTCATATGACCTCCAGGGGTTAAGCAAACTAACTAGCAAAAGTACCAATTGATCTCGCTACCACTGCCGGAATGTTTTCGTGCACCACGATAGACGAGTGATTTGCTGCAACAACCGCTCATGAAAATTCCTAATAGGCAGAAAGCGGTTTGTAATGTCCTAGGTGTCTATCGAAACATTTCATATTAATGTCCCCCCGATACTTCTGTGTTCGCAGGTTCAGAATCGTCAGAACTTCTTTAGCATCAAGACACTGTCCCGACTCCCGTAACGACACAGCCAAGTTACGATCAACCACATTTTGCAAATCCACTAGATCCTTCTTGCCTTTCTCAGAAAAATCTAAATTAGGAAGTTGCACTTCAAGCTCTCTACTTGCTCTGGAAAGTGATGGCATCGCCATAACAGAATTCCCGAGCCGCGCATGTGCAAGACCGATCTGTGCATGGGTTTGTGTCCTTTCAAAATCAGAAGTATTTGCGCTCGCGATTGCTCCGCCGAACGTCGCGAGAACTTGCCTATCTTGAACTGCACTCGCGGAAATCAATCCCGCACTTCGTCGAGCGGTTGAAAATCCAACACACTTCCTGGAGTTTGAGCAAAGCGAACTACGAAATTGGTTGATAGAACCCAAGATATCAATAGCTAGTTGAGACTTTGGACGGTTCTCGGATTGTTCTTTCGCTTCGATAGCCCCCCAGAAATCGTTTGGCAGAGGTACTGGTCCCATTGCCGCGGCGTACCGCTTAAGCACCTCCGACCCGCGACCCAGCTCCTCGACCATGCGATAGCTTGTTAGTGCTTTGATCAGTGCGGGCAAGCGTTTCTCGAGAAACTTTTCTTGAAACACTTTATCCTTGGGCAACGCGCCATGTACGCTGTAAACATTGTGAAAATCTGAAAGCCATGCGACGTTTGGCCTCGCCGCAATCAGCGGTACTCGGCCATCACCGTCGACTTCATCCCATTCACCACTGAGCGCCAAGCGTGAATTTCTACGCGATAGTGCCGCTTCAGGTGTGCGCCAAAATGTTGAGTAGTACGCATACAAGGGTGCCTTTGGTTGGGTAAACGAAAATGTTCCCCTAAACTCCCGAGCTTTCTTGAGAACGAGAGGAAATGTCGCTGAGGGTGTTAGTTGATTGAGCAAATCTCGAGCAGTAGGGCTTGCCCAGAACTCGGATTCAAAGTAACTAATCAAATTCGGATTTGTGTCTCCAGTTCCCGCCCGAAGGAGTACGCAATTGCGGTCTGTGTCAATTGCCGCTGGCCGAGGTGATAGCCCAAATGCGCCAGGCCAGCTTAATGCCGCTCCACGAATACCATCGGTTAGGAAACTTGTCATGCCATTGATGCCACTCTTAAACCATGATTCAACCTTTTCGATCTCATATTCGAATCGTGAATCGGGTAATGTGTTCTTAATCGGTTGAACATACCCAGAGTTGATCATTCGGATAATTTCGCAGCTCCCACCGAGTGGAGCTCCTAGAAGCGCTAGTCCTCCTACTAGATGTTGCTTGCTGTATTCTCTGCCTTCGTGTTTCTGGTTCCAAACCGCTGTAACCAGGGCTCCCATGCTATGGGACACAAAGATAAGCGTGTAGCGTTCATCGCCGAGTTCGCTTTGAATACACCGTTCGACATCGCGGGCGCTGGATCTGATGTCTCGCCTCCAGTCGTAACCACAAGCAACTGCCTTAATCCGCAACGCCGCTGCAACGCTCTGCACTTTCGCAAAGGACTCCCCATACTGATCCCCAAAATATGAATCCAGCAATGATGCTTGGATATCGGATTCTGCTGTTTCATCGATGAGAGCTGAAGGCAAAATTAATGCTGCTGAATCTGGTAAGCCATTGCCTCCCCAGATGATTCCTTGCGACTTGGATGTAAGACGTGAACCTAGAATGCCTGGAACAAAAACAATTGCCACAGACCGTTCAATTTTTGTTATCAGGGCAAGTCGAGCGGGGTCACTCCTGAACGCACGCTTGAATCCTTCCGAAACTAATTCGGGACTAGTCTGAGCCGAAGCCGTCCCAAGAGAAAACTGCAAAACAACGGCGCAAAAAACTGAAGCTACTTTGTTGTTCATACATGCTCCAATAGTTGAAACTCATAAGGCATCATCAAACTACGCCTGTATCGATCTCGCTACTACCGCAGCAATCGCCCTTCGTCTAGCTGTCGCTTCATTCGGATCAGCTTCTGTCATGCGACTACGGACCGTGTAGCCCTTTACCGTTTTCTCTTTGGGTTCTTGTGCCATCGGGTATCCATCAAGGAATCCAGGCAAGTCTTCAGGCAGTAGGAAGGAGACGCGCTTCTTCTCATCGTCTTCAAGTCCTTTTTCAATGAACAAAGAAAGGCTCTTGAGGTGCTTTTGATGAGACGCAAGCATGACAACATGGGTGAACGGAAGCGCCAAGCACTTTTCGATATTCCCTAATTCATGGTCTCGTGTGGTTGTCACTGAGATTTCAAATGCAAGAGAAATAGTTTCGCGTCTGAGAATGACATCAATACGACCAGCACCGTTGTGAATTGACTCTTCAACAGATGCTCGGAAACCGCGTTCTTCGCCAAGTTCCTTGATGAGATGTTCGATGTACTTGTGCTTGACACCACCCCCGCCAATATCCCGGCGCTCTGCGCCCCTCGCTACTACTGGTGCTCGAGTGATGACAATCTCATCGCTTTGGTCTAGTGGTGCGGGCTTTAACTGCTGTGCAGGAACGAGCAGCTCAGCTTCGATTTCGACAGGACCGTCTCCCAGCCAATCACTCGGAGAATCGGTAGCTACATCCGACTCCTGAATATCCTCGACATAGACCACACCGTACTTCTGGCGAGAGCTTTCGATAAGCGCCTCATACCCGACGTCTGAAAGCATTCCCAGGGACTCGAGATATCCGAGTGGGATGGAAAGTGCCACTGCCTGATCGGTGACGTTCCTTGCAAAGCAGGCAAAGTTCGCTTCACTGCGTCCTTTCTTTTGGGCCAGGAGGAAGTCTGAGCTGCACCTGAAGTCCTCCGAAAGAGCGCGAGCATCCTTAGCGCTTACGCCGCCTGCGAGTTTGATCGAGGTGTTGGCCATGACGCCGGCGCGGATGCTTGGTTCCAACTGGTCAAGATTCTGATGAGCGAAGGTGATGGCACCCTTGTACTTGCGAACTTGAGCCAGCATCCGCGTAAGCGTTGCGTCCACGATGCGCTCAGCTTCATCGATATAAATATACGTTGGTGTGCGGGCGTGTTTCTCGATGATTGCACGGCGCATGAGTGCTTGACCAAGGATCGCTACGAACATCCGAGAAAAGATAGTGGAGCCCTCTTCGCCCAGGAAGTCTTTTGCGGTATTGATGAAGACAATGGAACCGTCTTGCAGTGACTTGAAGAGATTGACGGAGTTTTTCGGGGCGCTCATCATGCGATCGAGGGATTGGTTCGACAGTACGCCCCAGAGCCTGTTCAAGATCTGCTTTTTGGTCTCGTTGAAAGCGCGGTCGAAGAACCTGGTTTCAAAAAAGATATGGGCGCTGCCTTGAAGCGTTTTCATGTGTGGACGGAACTTTTCACCGTCCTCCATCAGCTCGCGCAGTGTGTGGACGTTGGCCCCTGGTATACGCATCATGAGTACGGCCAAGTACCTGAACACCAAACCTTGCTTCTGGGTAAGTTCTGCCCCAAGAAGCGAGCCAAAAAAGAAGTCGTACAGTTCGACTGTATTGTTGAGAATGGTCTCGCGTGCTTGAGGGCTTGGAATACTGCCTGCGGAGAGATCAATATCGAAGAGATTGAGTCCGACAGGACGCTCCATATCCTGCGGGTCGATGTAAATAAAGCGTTCCCGCAGTGACGGGTCGGCGAAGTACTCGCTGTGCATGAGCGTCTGGAGCAAATCTCCCTGACTGTCTACGACAACGACGGATCGCTTCTCCCTGAGCGCAATTTCAATGTCACCAGCAATGAGGAATTGAAGTGTTTGGGTCTTTCCGTGCCCCGTGCCAGCCAGGATATGGGTGTGCTCGAATCTGACAGCTTCGGGGATGTGAAGCGGAATTTCTACTAAGAAGATGTCGAAGAATGGGGTGCCCGACAGATACACACGAAGCAATTCACCGTCATCTGTGATTGAGTGGTCCTGGGGCAGAACAAAGTTCTTGCTTGTTGTACGCCGCTCTTCAATGGGAATGTTTGAGGCCTGAGCAAGGTTGATGAGCAGTTGGTCACGCAGACGGTCAAACAACTCGTCATTCTGCAAGTCCTTGGCAAAGACGGTTGCGATGATTTTCTGAATGAGGACAGGAATGCCCTTCACATACGTGTACAGGGGTGCCGTAGGTGACAGCCTTGAATACTCCTCAAAATTTCCGTTCTCATCTGGGTCAACAAATGCTTGCTCGGGGAACTCCCTATATAACGCCATGAGAAGCGAAACCATTGCTTCCTTCCACTTGCCGAGGAAGTGCCGTTCATTTGTGAACATGCGAGCAGCCTGACGCAAACGGTTCCGATATTTCGCGCCATCAGCCAGGGAAAGGTTGGACACATTCGAAAGGAAGGGGACCGCAAGAGGCTCGTGAGTGAAAAGCGTGGCGATGAGTTCGAAAACTGGGGAACCGATACGCATGCCAAGCGTACAGTCGTTTGTAGCCCCAGCTTCCTCCATAACGGACTTGATAAACGCAAGCTCGCTGTCGTCGTCGGGGACGGAACTTCTACTCTTAAGCGTCTTGACCTGTGCAAGAAGGACGTGCGTATCGCCAACCTCCTTGGATAGGACGTTCATTCGTTGACGAAAGTGTGTACCGTCTCGCCGCCAAACGTGGAGGCAGCAGTAAGCATGCGGTGGAAGTTTCTTGCAGCGTCCTTCAGCTGTTCCTCGGCGTCGATGATTTCCAAGATGTCCTTGGTCTCAATCGTCTTGCCGTCCACCAAGTCCCGTACCTGAATGCGTGGAACCATGAAGCGATGCCTGGCAATCGACATAAAACTGGAGGCGTCGGGCCGCTCGCCCTGCTTTTCATACAAGATGGTGTCTGCCATCTTGTACTTCTTTACTGCATCGGATTCATGCTGCTCAAGCTTGGCTTTGGCGGTCAGCTGAAATTTGATGCCGCCTAACATGCCGCCAGCTTGCTCACGTGTAAGAAGTAACTCCATGCCTATTCTCCGCGGTTGTGCAAGAAGACACTACGCTCCTTTCTGGAAAATTTCCTCCTCTATTCAGAGGAGAAGCGTCGCGCTACTTTGGTGAAATGGATCACAAAGAACGGGAAATAAGTTACTTCGCGGAGACTAACGTGCGACGGGTAAAGAAATTGGTTGGCCTTCGCCAGGCGGATCGTGCCTTTCACATGCATGTCATCGGAAAGACGGGCACGGGTAAAACGTCGCTGCTTGAAGTGCTTCTCCGTCAGGACATCGAGGCTGGCCGTGGCCTCACCCTAATCGATCCGCACGGCGACTTAGCAGTGCGCGTCTACGCCCATGCGAAATCGTCAGGGAGAAAGGACATAACGTATGTCGATGCCGCTGATTCGGACCCGCCGTATGGGTACAACCCGCTTCGACCAATAGCGGCTGAATACATTCCACTTGCAGTGTCTGGCCTGCTTGAGACGTTCAAGAAACGTTTCTCTGACGCATGGGGGGTGCGTATGGAGCATGTCCTCCGAAACGCGCTCTACGCCATTTTGGATACTGGCGGAGGCACGCTTCCCGACGTTCTAAAGCTCCTCGCGGACAAGGACTTTCGCAAGGACATGGCCAAGCGAATCAAAAACGAGACGGTGCGTGAATTCTGGAAATCGGAGTTCCCCAACTATTCCGACCGGTATCGCATTGATTCCGCCGCGCCTATTCAGAACAAGCTTGGGGCTTTCCTTGCTGACCCCCGAATGCGGCGCATCGTCACTGAACCCGCTATCGATCTTTCATTCCGCAAGACGATGGATCAGGGTCGTGTGCTCATTGTTAATTTGGCTCGCGGAACAGTGGGAGAAGACAGTTCATCACTCCTCGGTGCGCTCTTCGTAACGAGCATAGCGCTTGCCGCCTACTCACGCGCCAGCGTGCCCGAGCCCGCTCGACAAATTCACTATCTTTACGCCGACGAGTTCCAAAACTTCACCACATTGGCAGTTGCGGACATGATCTCGGAATTGCGGAAGTACAAACTTCGACTGGTACTTGCTCACCAACACCTAGACCAGCTCGATGAGGGTGTGAGGCATGCAGTCATCGGAAACGCTGGCACCCTGATCTCATTCCGTGTGGGTGCGGAAGATGCACGACTCATATCGACTGAGTTCGGGGAAGTGGTCACGATAGGAGATCTAATTGGACTCGCCAACTTCACCATCTATCTGCGTCTCATGATTGATGGTGCGCCGTCATCATCCTTTCGTGCTTCCACGTTATCCACATAGTCCACAGGAAAAGTTGCCTGGCAGGAACATTACCCCCTCGTTTCAAAGCGCTTTCTTCTTGAGAAACTGTTTGATAGCTGTTCTTGCAGTTGTTCTTAACAAAGGAGTTTTCATGGAAGACATACAAAGCATGTCTTCCCGTGATCTCCTTGCGGAGCTTATCGGTGAAGACGCAGCACATCGCATCTACAAACAGTCACTGTTGAAGTTGCTACAGGCGGGCCTTCCAAATCCTGAGTTACGCCCCGTCTTTCTGGCGCGTGAGTTGTGGGAAAGGATGTACCGATACGAGTTGCAGGAGCGCACTTACTTCACTACGCCCCAGGCCGTGAAAGACTATCTGAGCATGGCTTACGCCACGAAAGCGTATGAAGTGTTTCTGGTGCTTTTCCTTGATGCGCAGCACCGGCTGATTGCCGCTGAGGAGATATTTCGCGGGACGCTTACCCAAACAAGTGTGTATCCGAGGGAGGTAGTGATTCGGGCGCTTGACCATCATGCTGCGTCCGTTGTGTTGTCGCACAACCACCCGAGCGGGTGTGCGGAGCCAAGTAGGGCCGACGAAGCTTTGACTCAGACGATGAAACAGGCGCTTGCGCTTGTGGATGTGCGGGTACTGGATCACATTGTGTTTGGCGCGGGCCAAATCACAAGCTTGGCTGAACGAGGCCTCATGTGAAAACGCCACTCCGTAGGGGGTGGGGTTTTTTTTATTCAAAAATTGACAAGTCAGTTCTTGATTTGCCCAGCCATTCTTTTTGCTTCGGCCTGAGCTGCGGTTAACTGGTTGGGATTCATTTGCTTCGCGGCTTCATCGCGCAGCTTGAGTGCCTCGTCGCGAAGTGCGGTATCGGTTGCATGCACAGTGGCAAGGCTGAAGTGCGCATATGCCTGGGATTTGTTGGCGGGTACGCCCAGACCCTTGAATAACAAAATTCCTCGGTTCACCATGGCATCGGCATTGCCACGCAGCGCTGCGCGTGCGTACCACTCTGCGGCTTCCTTGTGGTCCTGCAAAGTGCCACGACCTTCTTCGTGCATGAACCCAACGCTGTTCATTGCTTTTGCATGATTACGCTTCGCAGCAGCCATGAACCACTTCAGAGCCTCTCCATTTTCTTTATTGTGAGCGAGCAAATTACCCAACGCATACATTCCATCAAGATCGCCAGCTTGAGCCTTTGCCTTCAACTCGGAAAGTGCATTGGCCGATGTCGACGAGTTTGAAGCGAGAGGCGTTGGGGCTGCCACTGTGATGGTGGTGCTGGCCTGACCAACACATCCTAAAGCGGAGGAAACCTTTTCGCCTTTAGCGACGATTTGAATGGTTCCTGGGGCACTGAACGCCTTCTTGAAGGTATAGGGAAACGTACTGCCTTGATGATTGATACGGATCAGTGTTTGAGGCTCTGTGGTACCGAGGTAGTTAACGCGGATGCCGCAATATGAGGGGGGAGAGCTGCTGTTGATGGTGAACTCAACCTCTTCCCCGATTGTGATTGTTGTTTTGCTTGTCGAGAAAACGAGGGGTTGAGCCTGAGACCAGGATATAGAGGTGAAAAAAAGCAAAGGAAACAGATACAAACGTCGCATGATCAATAGTAAGTAGAAAAATACATATCCTCAGACATTATCTTTAAAAATTGCCTGATCCTT
>CAMLDT010000034.1 GCA_946479075.1 uncultured Polaromonas sp. | reverse complement strand
TCTTTGCTTACTTTCTTTTTGGCGACGCAAAAAGAAAGTGAGTTGCCGCCGGGCACCCCCCGGCTTGCAGGCACGCCCACGCGGCGAGTTTGTGCCAAACCGGACGCCGGCCAATCGCCCGAATTGGCCCCAAAATACCCCCATGACGCCAGCCAACACCTTCCCCCACTTCTGGGCCGACCTCAAAAGCCCCGACTTCGCGCGGCTCGACGCGGCGGCGGCGATTGCCGTGTTGCCGGTCGCGGCGATCGAGCAGCATGGGCCGCATCTGCCGCTCAGTGTGGATACCGACCTGGTCAACGGTGTAATTGCGCACTGCCTGCCGCACCTGCAACACCAGGACGCGCCCGTGCTCTTCCTGCCGACACAAGCCATTGGCCGCAGCATCGAGCACGTGAACTTTCCCGGCACGCTGACCTTGGGCGCGGCGGCGCTGATCCAGAGCTGGGTGGACCTGGGGGAGTGCGTGGCGCGCACCGGCATCAAAAAGCTGGTGCTCCTCAACGCGCATGGCGGCAACGTCTCCACGCTGGACATCGTCGGGCGTGAACTGCGGGCACGTTTCGGCCTCACGGTTTGGATGGTCAACACCTTCAGCCTGCCGCTACCGGCCGAGGTCAAGCAGCTGTTCGGTCCGGACGAGGAGCGTTTCGGCGTGCACGGCGGTGATGTCGAGACCTCGATGATGCTGGCGCTGCATCCGCACAAGGTGGACATGACGCAGGCGAAAAATTTCCATTCAAGCAGCCAGGACCGCGCACAGACCTACGCCATCCTCGGCAACGGCAGCAGCGCCAAACTGGCCTGGGCCGCGCAGGACCTGCATGCGGCGGGTGCGGCCGGCAATGCCTCCGCAGCCACCGCCGAAAAAGGCCGGGCGGTGCTGCAGGCCAGCGGCCAGGCGCTGGCGCGTTTGCTGGGCGAGGTCGGGCAGTTCCCAGCGCTTTCTTGACATGCCGCCGGCCACCCCACAAAAACAGGGGCGGTCGGCTGACAGGGCGGCGTGCCCGGCAGGCTGACAATGCGGACATGGTGCGTCCCGCCTGGACGTTCCTCACTGACCAAGGATTGACCATGCGTGCCCTTTCCCTCCCCCCGTTCTTGCGGCTTCTGGCTGGCCGACCAGCCGTGTTGCCCTTGTGCGCCGCATTGGCGCTGGGACTCAGTGCCTGCGGTGACACCACCCGGCTGCCGGAAGGCGCCGATGTGGGCGCCACGCCGACATTGCCCCAGCCGGTCAGGTCGCTGATTCCCACCGTCAACATCGCGCCGGCCCAGGGTTGGCCCGAAGGCCGCATGCCGCAATCCATGGCCGGCACCACGGTGACCGCACTGGCCACCGGCCTGGACCACCCGCGCTGGGTGTACACCCTGCCCAACGGCGACGTGCTGGTGGCCGAGAGCAACAAACCGCCGCAACCCGACGCGGGCTTCAGCCTCAAGGGCTGGATCATGGGCACGGTCATGAAAAAGGCTGGTGCTGGCGTGCCGAGCGCCAACCGCATCACCCTGCTGCGCGACGCTGACGGCGACGGCAAGGCGGAAACCCGCACCGTGTTTTTGCAGGGCCTGATGTCGCCTTTCGGCATGGCGCTGGTGGGCAAGGAACTGTTCATCGCCAACGCGGACGCGCTGGTGAAAGTGCCATATGAAGACGGCCAGACCGCGATCACCGCCACGCCCGTGAAGGTGGTGGATCTGCCGGCGGGCCTGAACCACCACTGGACCAAAAACGTGATCGCCAGCCGCGACGGCAGCAAGCTGTATGTCACGGTCGGCTCGAACAGCAATGTCGGCGAAAACGGCATGGACATCGAGGTGGACCGCGCCGCCATCCACGAGGTGGATACGAAGACCGGCGCCCGCCGCCTGTTTGCTTCGGGCCTGCGCAACCCCAACGGCATGGGCTGGGCGCCTGACGGCACGCTCTGGACCGTGGTCAACGAGCGCGACGAGATCGGCAGCGACCTGGTGCCCGACTACCTGACCTCGGTGAAAGACGGCGCGTTTTACGGCTGGCCCTACAGCTACTACGGCCAGAACGTCGATGTGCGCATCACGCCGCCGCGGCCGGACCTGGTGGCCAAGGCGATGGCACCCGATTACGCGCTGGGTTCCCACGTCGCGCCGCTGGGCATGGTGTTTGCCGAGGGCAACACGCTGCCACCTTCGCTGGCCAGCGGCGTGTTTGTCGGTGAACACGGCTCCTGGAACCGCAAGCCGCTCAATGGCTACAAGGTGGTGTTTGTGCCGTTTGCGGGCAGCAAGCCGTCCGGCAAACCCATCGATGTGCTGACCGGCTTTGTCAGCCCGGACGGCAAGGCCTATGGCCGGCCGGTGGGTGTGGCCATCGACAAACGTGGCGCGCTGCTGGTGGCCGACGACGTGGGCAATGTGATCTGGCGCGTGGCCGCCTCGCCTGCACGTTAAAAGTGCCTTCAGCCCTTTGCTGGCGGGCGCAACCAGCTATCAAATATGTAGCGTACCGGTGGCAGGCTAGGAATAGGTGATCCAGCTCGCGTGTTCAGGCGCGTCCAGGTGCGGCAAGGTGTTGTAGGTCACCAGCATGTGGCGCTTGGGCGTGAAGGCGAACTCGGTCAGCGAGCAGTTGCGGATGCGCAGGTTCAGCTCGATGGTGGTTTCCGGCGCCGTGCCCAGCACATGGCCGACGGCCGTGGAGATCGGCCCGCCGCTGGAGACCAGCAGCACGTTGCCGCTGTGGTTCGTGCGGATGTGGTCCAGCACGCCGGTGATGCCAGCGACGAAGTCGGTGTAGCTGGGCATGCCTTTGGGGCTGACCACGCCGGCCATCCATTGCGCCAGCCCGTCCTTCAGCAGGCGGAAGTGGCTGCGGTACATCTCGGGCGAGGTCGGCTTTTCCAGCTTGTGCGGGTGGACGGCGCCGATCACGGCTTCGCTGTCGTATTCGTTCAACCCACTCCACGCCGCCGCTTCCATCGGTGTTTCCATGCCTTCGCAGATGCCCGCAAAGGTCTTGAGTTGCCGTTGCAGCGTACCGGTGAAGGCTGCTTCAAAGCTGATGCCCTTGTACTTGAAGTATTCGCCGAGGCGCACGCTTTGCCGGTAGCCCATGTCGCTGAGCACGTCATAGTCGTCGGCGCCAAACGAGGCCTGGCCGTGGCGCACGAGGTAGAGGGTTCCCATCGGTAAATTGTGGCGACATGGCTGCAGGCGCCCAGTCGCCGGGGTGACGGATCAACCGGCCAGTAGCACCTTGGCGACAGTGGCACTGTCTACATTGCCGCCGCACAGCGTGGTGCCGACAACCTGGCCTTTCAATCGGGTCCGCTCCTGCATGGCCGCCGCAAAACTCGCCGCGCCGGCGCCTTCCGCGACGTTGTGCGTGTCGGCATACAAGGCGCGCATGGCCTGCGCCACTTCGTCGTCCGTGACCTGCACGATGTGGTCAATGTGCGGCGCGATGATGTCCAGCGCCGAGGTGTCGGCGATGCGGCAGGCCATGCCGTCGGCGAGTTGCGTCGTCACTGGCGCTGCGACCACACGGCCGGCCGCCAGCGAATCGGCATACGTGGTGGCGTGCGCACTGACCACGCCAACGATGCGAAGCGTGCGCCCCAGTGCCAGTTTGGCGGAAATGGCCGCGCAGGCGCCGGAGCCCTGGCCGATGGGCACATACACCACGTCGAGTTGCGGCACCGCCTGCATGAACTCCCACCAATACGTCGCCACCCCGCTGAGCAGGTCGGCATGAAAACTCGGCACCATGTGCGCACCGCGTTCGGCCGCCAGCGCGATGGCGAATTCGCGGCTTTCCTGGAAGTCATCGCCGTGTTCGATCAGGCTCACGCCCAGCGCACGCATGGCCGCGTTTTTTTCGACCGAATTGCCGTGCGGGACCACGATGGTGCAGGCCACGCCGTGTGCCCGGGCGGCCCAGCCGATGCTCTGGCCGTGGTTGCCGCGGGTCGCGCTGACAACTTCCGCCGGCAGTGCGCCGCGTTTTTTCAGCGCGTCAAAGTAGGTCAGGCCGCCGCGGATCTTGAAGGCGCCGACCGGTGTGTGGTTTTCGTGCTTGATCCAGCAGTCGGTGCCCAGGCGCTGGCTGGACAGGCCCCAGCGGTATTGCGGTGTGGCCTGGAACTCGCGGTAAACCACGCGCGACGCCGCTTCGATCTGGGCGAGCGATGGCAGGGCGTTCATGCAGCGCGCTTTTCCGTCAGCAGGCGCAGCGCCAGCAGGCCCAGCACCGTGCCCATGACATAACGCTGCACACGCATCCAGGTGATGTTGCGGTTCAGGAAGACGGCGAGCCCGGCGGCAAAAAAGATGATCACGGTGTTGATCACCATGCTCACGCCGATCTGCACCGCGCCCAGGCTCAGGCTTTGCAGCAGCACCTGGCCGCGCTCGGGATGCAGGAACTGCGGGAAGAAGGACAAATAGAACATGGCCACCTTGGGGTTGAGCAGGTTGGTCATGAAACCCATGAGAAACAGCTTGCGCGGCGGATCGTGCGGCAGGGTGCGGGTTTCGAAGGGTGACAGCCCGCCGGGTTTGACCGCCTGCCAGGCCAGCCACAGCAGATAAAGCGCGCCGGCGACCTTGATCGCGGTGAAGGCGACGGGTGCGGCCAGCAGCAGGGCGCTCAGGCCGAAGGACGCCCCCAGCAGATGCACGACAAAGCCGAGCGCCACCCCGCCCAGCGAAATCATCCCGGCACCGCGCCCCTGGCACAGCGTGCGCGAGATGCAGTAAATCATGTTGGGCCCGGGCGTCAGCACCAGCGCCAGCGCGACCAGGGCAAACCAGGCGAGCTCGGTCATCGTCAGCATGGGCGCTCCTAAAGTCCCTGGGATTCGAGCCGGACCGGCCCGCGTGGCGTCTGCAAGGTAGCGATCAGATTGGGTGTGCCGTGCAGCACATCGACCGCATCGAGGCCGATGGCCGCATAGGCGGCCTGCAGTTGTTCGGGCCGCGGATGGCTGACCTGCAGCGCCTCCAGCGTGACGCCCGAGGCCGGCATTGTGTCCATCGGGTGCGCGGCCTGCGCCGGGCCCTCGTTCGCGCCGCCCCACTGGATCAGCGTGGGCAGGGCGCCATAGAACAGCCGCTGGCCGTCGTCACGCACGGTGATGCGCCAGCTCAGCAAGGCGGTGGCCGTCCGGCGCGAGGCCGGCACCACGGCGCCACGGTCCAGCCCTGCGGCGGCCAGCGCCTTCACGGCGGACACCACGGCCGGCACACGGGCGACAAAATGAATCAGCTGGGGCCCGTCGGCAGCCACCCGTGCCTGCAGCTGCGGGTCGTCCATGTCGAACCAGCGCTGCTGGCCCGGCTTGCGCGCAGGCTTCACGCCGGGCTGGATCGCGATGATTTCGGCATACACGCGCGGGAAGGCTTGGCTCGCCACACTGAACAGCCGGTTGTGCGTGCCCATCAGCGGGTGTTCGCCGCCCGGGCCGGGTGTGATGCCCAGCACGCGTTCGCACCAGGCCACGCCTTCGTCCAGGCTGGCGGCCATCACGACCAGGTGATCGACCTGGGCGATGCTCACAGGGTGACCGTTCCAGAGATGCAGGTGACCGATTCGCCGCCGACCCAGACGACGCTGGTGCCGCCCGCGCTTTCGCGCGAGAGGTGCACCCGGCCGGCGCGGCCCAAGCAAGTGCCCTGCGCCACGGCATAGGTATCGGGCGCGTGGCCCTCGGCCATCAGCCACTGCGCCAGGCTGGCGTTCAGGCTGCCGGTGACCGGGTCTTCCTGGATGCCGATGGGGGCGGCAAAGGCGCGCACCTCGAAGTCGGCAGGGTCGGCCGGCGCGCGGTGGTCGCTGGTGGCAAAGGCGCGTGCCTCGCGGCTGGAGCGTGCTATCAAAAGAGGAGCTTCCTGCGCAGGGTGGGCGCCGGCTACACCCACTTTGAGCCCGTATTTTTTGAGGGCCAGGTGATCCGGTGCCAGCTGCAGCACGGTGTCGGCACTGTCCAGCAGCAGGCCCAGCCACACCGGGCCGTTGTCCAGCAGCTGCGCCGCAATGATGTGCTGCGCCTTCAGGCCGAGTGCGGCGGCCACCTGCGCCAGCACCACCGGGCTGGGCGCGGAGCGCTTCAGCGGCGGCGCGGCAAAGGCCTGACGCGCACCAAGGCGCCGGATGGGGATCAGCCCGACCTGGCATTGCTGCATGACGAGGTCCTTGCGTTTCGGCACACCGCCGGCTTCCAGCCAGGCGTGGCAGGTGCCCAGCGTGGGATGGCCGGCAAAAGGCAGCTCACCGCCGGGCGTGAAGATACGCACGCGGTAGTCGGCCGAGGGCTCGGTGGGCGGCAGCACGAAAGTCGTTTCGGACAGGTTGGTCCACTGCGCAAAACGCTGCATCGCTGCGTCATCCAGGCCGCTGCCGTCCAGCACCACGGCCAGCGGGTTGCCGAAGTAGGGCTGATCGGTGAAGACATCGACTTGCTTGAATGGACGGGTTTTCATGGGTGGCCTGAAGCAGGAAAAAAATCAGCTGAGCTGCAAATCCAGCACGCCCTTGCTGGCCTGGCGTGCGCGGATGCTGTCGTACCAGCGCTCGATGTGCGGCCGGCTCTGGCGCTGCTGCGGCAGGCCGAACCAGCGGTGGATTTCGCAGGCGATGGGAATGTCGGCGACGGTGAAGCGCTCGCCGACCATGAAGCTGCGCTGCGCCAGGTGCGCGTCGAGCACCGCCATCAGCGCCTCCACGGCGGCGTTCGATTCCTCGACGACGGCCGCATTGCGTTGCTCGGGCGGTGTGCGCACCAGTTGCCAGAAGCCGGGGCGGCTGGCCGGGTTCAGCGCGGTCTGCTGCCAGTCCATCCAGCGTTCGGCATCAAATTGCTCACGCAGCTCGGTCGGGTACATGTCGCCGGCAGAATATTTTTTGCACAGATAACGCACGATGACGTTCGACTCCCACAGCACATAGCCTTCGTCCTCGATCACCGGCACCAGCGAGTTCGGGTTCAAGGCCA
The DNA here is from genome assembly GCA_946479075.1 of uncultured Polaromonas sp. Next base: position 15,393 of record CAMLDT010000034.1, on the reverse strand, counting down.
TGTATTCCGGCGTCTTGACCACGCCGAACAGGCCGCCGGCCTCGGTGCGCTGAATGTCCAGCGCGAGTTCCTGCGCGGTCCAGACGACCTTCTTGACGTTGATGGAGCTCATGCGCCCCCAGATTTTCAACATCTATTTCGCTCCTGCTGTTTCCGCCGCATTCCGCTCGCCCTGAGCCTGTCGAAGGGCCGCAGGAAAATTCTCGCGGATGGCGGCAGCGAGGGCGGCCACACCGATGTTGATTTGCTCCACGCTGGCCGTGACAAAGGACAGGCGCAAGGTGCGCTCATCGGCCTTGTCGGCGTAAAAAGCGGCGCCGGGCACAAAGGCCACGTTTTTATCGACCGCTTTGGGAAGCAGCTCGACCGCGTTCATGCCGGCCGGCAAACGCGCCCACAAAAACATGCCACCGTCGGGGGTGTTCCAGCTGACGCCTTCGGGCATCTCGCGCTTGAGCGCTGCCAGCATGGCGTCGCGCTGCGACTTGTAGAGGGCGCGAATCGTCGGCACGTGGCGGTCCAGGAAGCCGTCCTTCATGACCTCGGCCACCATGCGCTGGTTGAAGCCCGGGCTGTGCAGGTCGGCGGCTTGTTTGGCCTGCAGCAGCTTGGGGTACAGCGCTTTGGGCGCGACCAGAAAACCCAGCCGCAGACCAGGCGCCAGCACCTTGGAGAAAGAGCCGAGGTAGAGGCAGCCTTCCGGGTTGCGCGCTGACAGCGGCGGTGGTGGCGGCGTGTCGAACCACAAATCGCCATAGGGGTTGTCTTCGACGATGGGCAGGCCCAGCTCTGCGGCTTTGGCCGAGAGCGCCGCGCGGCGGGCTTCTGTCATGGTGCGGCCGGTCGGGTTCTGGAAGTTGGGCAGCACATACAGAAAGCGCGCCGGCCCGCTCGCCGCCGGGCCGCCCCAAGGCGAGCGAGCCCCCTCGGGGGGCAGCGCAGCAGACGAAGTCGCAAGCGTGGGGGCCATATTTGCTTTCATCGCGAGGTCATTCACATCAATGCCGTTGTCGTCGCTGGCCACGCTGATGACTTCCGGCTCCATCGGCGTGAAGGCCTGCAGCGCACCGAGGTAGGTCGGCGTCTCCACCAGGATGGGGCTGCCCTTGTCGATCAGGATTTTGGCCAGCAGATCCAGGCCCTGCTGTGAGCCGGTGGTGATCAGCACCTGCGCCGGATCGACCTTCCAGGGCAGCATGGCCGCCACCATCTCGCGCAACGGGCCATAACCTTCGCTGGCCGCGTATTGCAGCGCCGCCTGGCCGTCTTCACGCAGCACCCTGGCGCAGGCGTCGGAAAAAGCGCTGACCGGAAAGGTCTTGGGCGAGGGCAGGCCGCCGGCAAAACTGATGATGCCGGGCTTTTCCGTGACCTTGAGGATCTCGCGGATCACCGAGGGGTTCATTTTTTCCGCGCGTGCGGCCAGGTTCCATTGCATGTTGGGGGTGTCCATGGTTGTTGTCTTTCGTGTCCCGTTGTGGTCTGTCAATCCACGATAAACAGTGTCGCACCTTTGGGCGCGCTGGAGCGGTGTGCTTCGGCGCCGTCAGCCACCTGGTAACTCATGCCCGGCCGCAGCACAAACACGCTGCCGTTGTCGAGTTCGGTGTGCAACTCGCCGGCCAGGCACAGCAGGATATGGCCCTTGCTGCACCAGTGGTCCGACACGTAGCCGGGCGTGTACTCGACCCTGCGCACGCGGATGTCGCCGAACTGCCGGGTGCGCCAGAAAGCCTGCCCGGCCTGGGCCGGATGTTCGGTCGGGGGGATGGCTTCCCAGTCGGTGGTGCCAAAAGGAATATCCGTCATCTTCATGCGGCAGGCTCCAGTCGGGGGGTGTGCACCGGCATCTGTTTGCCGATGAAGACAGTGGCGATCACGGCCAGCCCGAAGCCGACCGTCACCGCGTCCAGCGACTCGCCGAGCAGCGGCACGGCAAACAGCATGGACAAAAAAGGCTGGACCAGTTGCACCTGGCTGACACGCACGGTGCCGCCCAGGGCCAGGCCGCGGTACCAGGCGAAAAAGCCCAGCCACATCGAAAACACGCCGAGGTAGGCGAAACCGGTCCAGGCGCTGGCCCGGATGGCTGTTTGCGGCCAGCTCAGCAGCGCCAGCGGGAGTGTCAGCGGCAGCGAAAGCAGCAGCGCCCAGCAGATCACGTGTTCAGCCTGCATGTGTTGCGACAGCCGCGCACCGTAGCCGTAACCGACGGCCGCGCACAGCATGGCCGCCAGCAGCAACATGTCGGCAAAGTGGATGGACAGCCCGGCAGCGCCCGAGCGCAGCAGCGCAAACGCGACGACCAGCGCGCTGCCCAGCGCCGCGCACCCCCAGAAACCGGCGGACGGGCGCTGGCGGTGCAGCAGGGCGCCCACCGCGGCGGTGGCCAGCGGCAACACCCCGACGATCACACTGGCGTGCATGGCTTCGACATAACGCATGGCGATCGAGGTGAAGAGCGGAAAGCCGAACACCACGCCGCCGGCCGTCACGGCCAGCGGCAGCCAGTCGCGTCGCTGCGGCAGCGGCGCGCGTGTGGCCAGCAGGAACAGCGCCGACAGCGCAGCGGCCACCACGGCCCTCCCCATGGCGATGAACAAGCCCGACATCTGCGGTGCCTCGGGCGTGCCGACGGCCAGCCGCGTCATCGGCAGGGTCACCGCAAAAATGATGGTGCCGAGCAGGCCCAGCCACAGGCCCTGGGTGATGTGCGCTTGCCTCACAGGAACAGCATCCAGATCGCGGTGGCCACCAGCACCAGGGCCATCGCGCGGTTGAACCCCACCAGCCGCCGTCCCGAGCCAGCGGGCCCGGACAGCCAGTCGCGCAGCAGCGAGCCGGCCAGTGCGTACACAAGGTTGCTGACAAAGGCATAAGCCAGCATCACCGGCAGCACCACGGCAAAACGCAGCCCCGGGTCGGCGCGGCCGGCAATCCAGCCGCTGACAATCGCCAGCGCCAGCATCCAGGCCTTGATGTTGACGAACTGCAGCGCCGCGCCCTGCCAGAAGCCGACGTTCATGCGCTCGGCGTCGGCTTCGCTGAGTTGCCGCGAGCGCGCGACCTTGGACGCCAGCCACAGCAAATAAACCACGCCGATGAGCTTGACCGCCAAGCCCAGCAACGGAACCGCCAGCAGCAGCGCGCCCAGGCCCAGTGCGCACAGGCTCAGCAACACGCCCCAGCCGACCGGCACCGCGCAGACAAAAGGCATGGCGCGGCGCAGGCCATGATTGGCCGCGAGCGCCGTTGACAGCGTGGTGTTGGGCCCCGGGGAAAAACTCATCGCGGTCGCCAGCACCAGCAAAGCAGTAAATTCTTGCCAGTTCATGCGACAGACTTTATAGTCCAAACCAGCACACCACCAGTACAGTTTTGGGGACAAATCTTGAAACTGTATTGCCCTGATTGTCAGCACACCCGCTTTTCGCGCATTGTTTGCGCACGACCAGGACAGACACATGTTGATGAAAACCGCTTCGCAATCGCTGACCGAGCAGCTCAGCACGCGTTTTGCCGACCGCATCCGCGACCGGTTGCTGGCGCCCGGCGCGCGCCTGCCGTCGGTGCGCCAGTGCGCGCAGCAGCAGGGGGTGAGTGTCTCCACCGTGGTGGCGGCCTATGACCAGTTGCTGGCCCAGGGCCTGGTCGAAGCGCGCAAGAACCGCGGTTTTTTTGTGCGTGATGCCGCTGCCGCGCCCACCCTGGCTCCGGCCCTGGCCCGTGAGGTGGCTCACCCGGAGGCGTCAGCGCTTGCCGGCAGCCCGGCGCCTGCCGCCTGGAGCACGTCGGCGTGGATGGCCGCGCGGCAGGCCCCGATTGATGCCAGCACGCTGATCCGCGGCATGTTCCACCGCGTCAGCAACAAGCCGCAGCCGGGCATGGGCGTGTTTCCGCCGGAGTGGCTGGACACCAGCTTCATGCCGGCTGCCGTGCGCAAGGTCACCAGCGGCAGCGCGCTGCGCGATTTTTCCCTCAGTTACGGCGAACCCATGGGCGACAGCAGCCTGCGCCGCGCGCTGTCAAAAAAACTTGGCGCGCTCAATGTGCACGCGGCGCCCGATCAGATCATCACCACGGTCGGCGCCACCCATGGGCTGGATGTCGTCAGCCGCACCCTGCTGCGCGCCGGCGATTGTGTGATGGTCGAGGAACCAGGCTGGGCGGTCGAGTTTGCGCGGCTCGATGCGCTGGGCATGCGCATCCTGCCGGTGCCGCGCCGTGCCGATGGCCCGGACCTGGCGGTCATGGCGCGTTACTGCGAGGCCCATGCGCCCAAGCTGTTTGTCAGTGTCAGCGTGTTCCACAACCCGACCGGTTACTGCCTGAGCCCCGGCAGCGCGCACCGCGTGCTGCAACTGGCCAATACCCACAATTTCCACATTGTTGAAGACGACACCTACAGCCACCTGGCGCCCGAACATGCCACGCGGCTGTGTGCGCTGGACGGGCTGCAGCGCACGATTTATGTCAGCGGCTTTGCCAAGATCCTGGCGCCGGGCTGGCGTGTCGGCTTCATGGCGGCCCCGCCCGAGATGGTCGGGCGCCTGCTCGACACCAAGCTGCTGGGCACGCTGACCACACCGGCCCTGCTCGAAAAGGCGCTGGCCTGGTGCATCGACCAGGGCCAGTTGCGCCGCCATGCCGAACGCGTGCGCACCCGGCTTGACGCGGCGCGCGCGCGCAGCGTCAAGCTGGCGCTGGCGCACGGCTGCAGCTTCGCGGCCGAGCCGGCGGGGCTGTTCGGCTGGGTGGACACCGGTGTGGACACCGACGCGCTGGCGCAGCGCATGCTCGACGAGGGTTACCTGATTGCGCCGGGCGCGCTGTTTCACGCGGTGCGCACGCCGACCACGTTGATGCGCATCAATTTCGCGACGACGCAGGAAGCGGCGTTCTGGAAGGTGTTTGCGCGCTTGCGGGACGCGATGCGGTGATGATGCAAAGTTTCAAGCATTTTTGGCCTCCAGCCCCCGCCGGTTGGGCGCAAGCAGCTATCAAATTAATAGTAAATGGGGGCGCACGCCAGCCGGCGGCCCCCGCAACCGGAAGCTGGCGATGAACAACGACAATCCTCCCGCGCGCCGCAGCCGCCGCGGCAGCGGTGCGGTCACGCTGCATGACGTGGCGCGTCTGGCCGGGGTGGCGCCCATCACCGCGTCGCGCGCGCTGAACACGCCCGGCCAGGTGTCGGCCGAGCTGTTGCGGCGTGTGACTGAAGCGGTGGCCAGCACCGGCTATGTGCCCAACCGCGTCGCCGGCGGGCTGGCCTCGGCGCGCAGCCGGCTGGTGGCCGCGCTGGTGCCGACGATTTCCGGGCCGGTGTTTCTCGGCACCGTTCGCGCGCTCAACGAGGCGCTGGTGGCCCAGGGGTATCAGCTCATGCTGGGTCAGAGTGGTTATGCCGACTCGCGCGAGGACGATTTGCTGGACGCGCTGATCAGCCGGCGACCCGACGGCATTGTGCTGACCGGCATCATGCATTCACCGCTCGGGCGCAAGCGCCTGCTGGCCTCCGGCATCCCGGTGGTTGAAACCTGGGACCTGACGCCCACGCCCATCGACATGCTGGTCGGGTTTTCGCATGTCGATGTGGGCCGCGCGGTGGTGGACTTTCTGTATGCCAAGGGCCGGCGCCGGCTCGCCATGATCGCCGGCGATGACGAGCGCTCCAGGCGGCGCCAGCAGGCGTTTCATGCCGCCGCGCAGGCGGCGGGGCTGCCGGCGGTGCCGGTGATCATTGTGCCGGCGCCGACCACGCTCAAGAGCGGGCGGGCTGCCCTGGGTGAGTTGCTGCAAACTTTGCCCGGTATGGATGCGGTGTTCTGCAGCTCGGATCTGCTGGCTTTGGGCGTGATGACCGAGGCGCAGGTGCGCGGGGTGGACGTGCCCGCGCAATTGGCGGTGGTGGGTTTTGGCGACATGGAATTCGCGGCCGACCTGAACCCGGCGCTGACCACGGTGCGCATCGACAGCATGGCCATCGGCCGGCAGGCTGCGCAATTCATCGTCGAGCGTGCCGAAGGCCGGGAGGTCGGGCAGCGCGTGGTGGATGTGGGTTTTTCCATCGTGGACCGCGAGAGCGCCTGAAGCCTCGGCCGCTGCATCGGCATCGGCATCGGCTTCCCTGACACCAATCACCTGGCAAACAGGGGTTTTCTGGCTTGACAAGCTCAAAGATAGCGCTACCATTCTTTTTTGGTAGCGCTATCTTTTGCTTTCGGGCAGGCGCTTTTGCTGGTTTTTCAACCCTGCGTCCTTGGGGCGCGATCCAGGAGACATCCCATGAAAAAATTGTTGAGCATTCTTGCCCTCGGGCTGGCCGTCAGTGCCACTGCCCATGCCCAGGCATGGCCCGCCAAAACCATCAACCTGGTCGTGCCGTTTCCGCCCGGCGGGTCCACCGACACCGTGGCGCGCGCGCTGGGCCCCAAGCTGTCTGCCAGCCTCGGCCAGTCGGTGGTGGTGGAAAACAAGGCCGGTGCGACCGGCACCATCGGCGCCACGCAGGTCAAACGCGCCGCCCCCGACGGCTACAACTTTCTCGTCACCTCGCTGGGCCCGCTGGTCATCGCGCCGCACCTGATCCGCGGCGTCCAGTACGACGCGCTGAAGGACTTCGACACCATCACGGTGGCGGTGCAGGCGCCCAACGTGCTGGTGGTGCCGGCGTCGTCGCCCTACAAGACGCTGGGCTCGGTTGTGGCCTACCAGAAGATCAACCCGGGCAAGATGACTTTTGCGTCGTCGGGCAATGGCTCCAGCGACCACCTGACGGCCGAGCTGTTCTGGCAGCAGACCGGCACCAGCGGCGTTCATGTGCCCTACAAAGGCGGTGCGCCCGCGATCACCGATCTGCTCGGCGGCCAGGTCGATGCGTCTTTCCAGAACATCAATGCGGTGATCCAGCACATCAGGTCCGGCAAGCTGCGGGCGCTGGCAGTCACTTCCGCGAAACGCTCCAGTTTGTTGCCCGATGTGCCGTCGCTGGAGGAGTCCGGCATGAAAGGCCTGGTGGTGTATTCCTGGCAAGCCGTGGTGGCGCCCAAAGGCCTGCCAGCGGACGTGCGCAGCAAGGCGCACGCGGCCATCGTCGCTGCGCTGAACGATCGGCAGGTCAAGCAGCAATTCACCTCGGTCGGTTTTGAAATTGTGGCCAATACACCGGCACAATTTGCCAGCTTCCAGCAGCAGGAATTCGCGCGCTGGAAGAAAGTGATAGCCACCGGAAAAATAAGCATCGACTGACTTGCCTGAATCGCCTGAACTGACTGAAGAACCCCATGCCCCAGACCTCCACCCCCCGCATCACCGACCTGCGCGTGATCCCTGTTGCCGGCCGCGACGGCATGCTGCTGAATCTCAGCGGCGCGCACGGCCCCTTTTTCACGCGCAACCTGCTGATCCTGACCGACAGCGCCGGCCGCACCGGTGTCGGCGAAGTGCCGGGGGGCGAAAAAATCCGCCAGACGCTGGAAGATGCGCGACCGCTGGTGGTTGGCCAGGCCATCGGTTCGCACCAGCAGGTGCTGCAAACGGTGCAGCGCCAGTTTGCCGAGCGCGACGCGGGTGGCCGCGGCCTGCAGACCTTTGACCTGCGCACCACCATCCACGCGGTGACCGCCATCGAGTCGGCGCTGCTGGACCTGCTGGGTCAGCATCTGGAAGTGCCGGTGGCGGCGCTGCTCGGCGAAGGCCAGCAGCGTGAAGCGGTGGAGATGCTGGGGTATCTGTTTTTTGTCGGCGACAAGTCGAAAACAAACCTGCCCTACGCCAGCGCGCCGGATGCGCCCGACGCGTGGTCGCGGGTGCGGCATGAAGAGGCGCTGACCCCAGAAACCATCGTGCGCCAGGCCGAGGCCGCGCACGCAAAGTATGGCTTCAACGACTTCAAGCTCAAGGGCGGCGTGTTACGCGGCGAGGAGGAGGTCGAGGCGATCCGCGCGCTGCACGAACGCTTCCCGAAAGCGCGTGTGACGCTGGACCCGAACGGCGGCTGGCTGCTGAAAGACGCGATCCGCCTGATGCGGGACATGCGCGGCGTGGTGGCCTACGCTGAAGACCCCTGCGGCGCCGAAGACGGCTTTTCGGGCCGCGAGGTGATGGCCGAGTTCCGCCGCGCCACCGGCCTGCCCACCGCCACCAACATGATCGCCACCGATTGGCGCCAGCTCAGCCATGCGCTGTCGCTGCAGTCGGTGGACATCCCGCTGGCCGACCCGCACTTCTGGACCATGGCCGGCTCGGTGCGTGTGGCGCAGACCTGCCGCGACTGGGGCCTGACCTGGGGTTCGCATTCGAACAACCACTTCGATGTGTCACTGGCGATGTTCACCCAGGTCGGCGCCGCCGCGCCCGGCCGGGTCACCGCCATCGACACCCACTGGATCTGGCAGGACGGCCAGCGCCTGACCAAAGAGCCTTTGAAAATCGAAGGCGGCCTGGTGCAGGTGCCGAAGAAGCCGGGCCTGGGTGTGGAGCTCGACATGGCAGAAGTCGACAAGGCCCACCAGCTTTACAAGCAGCACGGCCTGGGTTCGCGCGACGACGCGGTGGCCATGCAATGCCTGATCCCGGGCTGGAAGTTTGATCCCAAGCGGCCGGCGATGGACCGGTAAAGACTGGCCCGAACGCGTGCATTTCAGCGGGAAGCGCGCGCCGGGAAGGAAGCAGCTTTTATGAAGAAAATCGGGCTCCAGCCCTTGTCTGACGGGTGCAAGCAGCTCTGCTTTTTATAGCAATTTCATCAGTTCGCGGATGATGGCCTGGGCGTACAGGCTGGCCACGTCCTTGACAAAAACCGGAAAGTCCACGTGCGCCGTGTCATCGGCGCGATCCGACACGGCACGGACCGCTGCAAACGGCAGGCCGTAGTCAAAACACACTTGCGCCACGGCGGCGCCTTCCATCTCGACCGCCAGGACTTGATGGCCGGCTTCCCCCAGCGCTGACCGCAGCGCCCGCACCTCGGCGGCGCCCGACACGAAACGATCACCGCTGGCGATCAGGCCCTGGTGCAGCAAAGTGGTTGCCGGCAAGGCCAGGGCGTCCAGGCCGCCGCGGCTGGCGCGCAGCAGCAGCGAGGTCAGCGGCTTGTCGCAGCTGAAGCAATCCTGCCCGTAGAGCGGCACCTGGTAGCGCGGGAAAATCGGCGAGGCGTCCATGTCGTGCTGCACGAAGCCGCTGGCCACCACCACGTCGCCCACCTGCACCCCATCACCCAGCCCGCCAGCCACGCCGGTAAACACAATGCGGCCAACCTTGAAGCGCTCGATCAGTGCCACGCTGGTGGTGGCCGCCGCGACCTTGCCGATGCGCGACAGCGCCAGCACCACCGGCTGGCCATGCAACCGGCCTTGCCAGAAGTCGCGCCCCGCGTGCCGGACTTTTTCCGGCGCATGCAGCAGTTCGATCAGGCCCTGCTGCTCTTCGGCCAGTGCACTGAGAATGGCGGTAGTTGTCATGGCGTGGAGTTTGCCCCAAAAGCAAACCGCAAAAAAAGGCGGCCGGAGCCGCCTTGCTGAAGCAGGAGCACGCCTGCCCCGGCTGCTACTTCTTGTCGCGCAGCTCGCGGCGCAGGATCTTGCCGACCGGCGTCTTGGGCAACTCGGTGCGGAACTCCACCACCTTGGGCTGCTTGTAGCCGGTGAGGTTGGTTTTGCAGAACTCGCGTACCTGGGCTTCGGTCAGCTCGGGGTTCTTTTTGACGATGACCAGCTTGACGGCTTCGCCCGATTTTTCATCGACCACGCCGACGCAGGCGCATTCCATCACACCCTCCATGCCGGCCACCACGTCTTCCACCTCGTTCGGATAAACATTGAAGCCGCTGACCAGGATCATGTCTTTCTTGCGATCAACAATGCGGAAGAAGCCGTTGGCTTCGAGAACGCCGATGTCCCCGGACTTGAAGTAACCATCGGGCGTCATGACCTTGGCGGTTTCATCGGGCCGCTGCCAGTAGCCCGCCATGACCTGTGGACCCTTGATGGCGATCTCGCCGGGTTGTCCGGCCGGCACCTCGTTGCCGTCGTCGTCCAGCAGCTTGAACCAGGTGCTGGGGAGCGGCACGCCGATGGTGCCGGTGAAGGCCTTGCTGTTGGTCGGGTTGCAACTGGCCGAGGGCGAGGTTTCCGACAGGCCATAACCTTCGCAAATCGGGCAGCCGGTTTTTTCAAGCCACAACTTGGCAACCGCGCTGGTGACGGCCATGCCCCCGCCCAGCGAGACTTTCAGGTGCGACCAGTCCACCGTGTTGAAGTCGGGGTGGTTGGCCAGGCCGTTGAACAGGGTGTTGACCGCCGGGAAGCTGTGGATCTTGTGCTTGGACAGCTCCTTGAGCACGGCCGGCAGGTCGCGCGGATTCGGGATCAGGATGTTCTTGCCGCCGGTGCGCATGCCCAGCATCATGTTCACGGTGAAAGCGAAGATGTGATACAGCGGCAGCGCGCAGACATAGGTGGGCTGCACGCCAGCAGTCATGGACGCCATAGCGGGTTGATTCCAGGCTTCGGACTGCAGCACGTTGGCAATCACGTTGCGGTGCAGCAGCACCGCGCCCTTGGAGACGCCGGTGGTGCCGCCGGTGTACTGCAGCACCGCCACATCGTCGGGCTTGATGTCGGGCCGCTTGAGCGTGGCGCGTGTGCCGCGTGCTACGGCGTCGTTGAAACGCACGGCATTCGGCAGGTTGTAGGCCGGCACCATTTTCTTGACGTTGCGCACCACGTAGTTGACGAGGGCACCCTTGAGCATGCCCAGCTGGTCACCCATGGCCGCCAGCACCACGTGCTTGACCGGGGTATTGGCGATGCACTGCTCCAGCGTGTTGGCGAAGTTCTCGATGATGACAATGGCCCTGGCGCCCGAATCCTTGAGCTGATGCTCAAGTTCACGCGGGGTATAGAGAGGGTTGACGTTGACCACCACATAACCGGCCCGCAGGATGGCCGCGACCGTGATCGGGTACTGCGGCACGTTGGGCATCATGATGGCAACGCGGTCGCCCTTGTTCAGGCCCAGGCCCTGCAAGTAGGCGGCGAAAGCCTGCGACAGGCTGTCGGTCTGGCGGAAGGTGACGTCCTTGCCCATGAAGCTGTAGGCCACAGCCGCTGCATTTTTGGAGAAACTTTCCTCCATGAGGGCCACCAGCGAGGCGTACTGTGACGCGTCAATGTCGGCTGGCACGCCCGCGGGATAGGCGCTGAGCCAGGGACGTTCGGCGGTGGATGCATTCATGCTTGTCTCCAGATGACGATTGAACAACTGCCACGGATTTTCGTGGCGCTACCCTCTGCGGGGCTATTGTGTTTTCCCTAGGGATCAGGGCTATGCAGGCGGCACAAAGTGTTAACCGCCCACCACCGGCGAGGCCTTTACTCGATGGCCTTGCCCATGTCTTCGATGACTTTTTTGGCGTCGCCGAAAACCATCATGGTCTTGTCCATGTAGAACAGCTCGTTGTCCAGGCCGGCATAACCGGCGGCCATGGAACGCTTGTTCACGATAACGGTCTTGGCCTTGTAGGCTTCCAGAATCGGCATGCCGTAAATCGCGCTGCCCTTGACGTGCGCGGCGGGGTTGACCACGTCGTTGGCGCCCAGGATGATGGCCACGTCGGCCTGGCCGAACTCGGCGTTGATGTCTTCCATCTCGTGCACCTGGTCGTAAGGCACTTCGGCCTCGGCCAGCAGCACGTTCATGTGGCCCGGCATGCGACCGGCCACCGGGTGAATCGCATATTTGACGCTGACACCCTTGTCGATCAGTTTCTGGGCCAGCTCCTTGACCGAGTGCTGGGCCCGCGCCACCGCCAGACCGTAACCCGGAACGATGATCACGGTTTCGGCGTTGCCCAGGATGAAGGCCGCGTCGTCGGCCGAGCCCGACTTGACCGGGCGCTGCTCCTTGGCGCCGCCGGCGGCAGTGCCTGCCTCGCCGCCGAAACCGCCCAGGATCACGTTGAAGAAGGAGCGGTTCATCGCCTTGCACATGATGTAGGACAGGATGGCGCCGGATGAGCCGACCAGGGAGCCCGCAACAATCAGCATGGCGTTGTTCAGCGAGAAACCGATGCCGGCCGCGGCCCAGCCCGAGTAGCTGTTGAGCATGGACACCACCACCGGCATGTCGGCCCCGCCGATAGGGATGATGATCAGCACCCCCACGACAAAAGACAGCGCCAGCATCGCAAAGAAAGCGCTCCAGTTGCCGGTGAACATGAAGACCAGGCCGAGGGCCAGTGTGGCCAGGCCCAGCACCAGGTTCAGCATGTGCTGGCCGGCGAAGGTGACCGGCGCGCCCTGGAACAGGCGGAACTTGTACTTGCCGCTGAGCTTGCCGAAGGCAATCACCGAGCCGCTGAAGGTGATCGCGCCAATGGCGGCGCCGAGGAACAGTTCCAGCCGGTTGCCGGCCGGGATGGCCGAGGTCGGCTGGCCGGCGGCAACGATGCCGAAGGCGCCGGGCTCGGCCATGGCCGCCACCGCGATGAACACCGCGGCCAGACCAATCATGCTGTGCATGAAAGCCACCAGCTCCGGCATCTTGGTCATCTCGACGCGCTGGGCCATCAGCGTGCCGGCGGCACCGCCGACAACCAGCGCACCCAGCACATAAACCATGCCGAAGGATTTGCCGCCGGAGATCTGGACGATCAGCGCGCCGGTGGTGAGCACGGCAATCGCCATGCCAACCATGCCGAACAGATTGCCGCGGATCGAGGTCGTGGGATGCGACAGACCCTTGAGCGCCTGGATGAAACACACGGAGGCCACCAGGTACAGCAGCGTGACAACATTCATGCTCATTTGGTCACTCCTGCGGCAGAAGCGTCAGCCGCCACGGTTTTCTTTTCTTTCTTCCTGAACATTTCCAGCATGCGGCGCGTGACCAGAAAGCCGCCGAACACATTGACCGCGGCCAGCGCCACGGCGAGTACGCCCATGGTTTTGCCCAGGGGCGTGACGGTCAGCGCGGCGGCCAGCATGGCGCCGACGATCACAATCGCCGAGATCGCGTTGGTCACCGCCATCAGCGGCGTGTGCAGCGCAGGTGTGACGGTCCAGACCACGTGGTAACCCACGTAAATGGCCAGCACGAAAATGATGAGGTTGATGATGGTGGGGGATACTGCGTCCATAGGGGTCTCCAATTCCGTGCGCCCTGAGCTTGTCGAAGGGTCTTCTGTGAAGCGCCAATGGCTTCGACAGGCTCAGCCCGAACGGTGTTTTTTTCCTTTTCTTGCTACTTGCGTTTGACTTCGCCGCCCTGAGCCATCAGGCAGGCTGCCACGATGTCGTCTTCGAGGTCGATGTTGAGCGTGCCTTCCTTGCTGATGACCAGCTTGAGGAAGTCCAGCAGGTTGCGCGCGTACAGCGCGCTGGCGTCGGCGGCGACCAGCGCCGGCACATTGGTCTCGCCGATCAGCGTGACGCCGTGTTTGACCACGGTTTTGCCGGCTTCGGTCAGCGGGCAATTGCCGCCTTGCGGCGCGGCCAGGTCAACGATCACGCTGCCGGGTTTCATGGCCTTGACCATGTCCTCGGTCACCAGCACCGGTGCGGCACGGCCCGGGATCAGCGCGGTGGTAATCACCACGTCGGCCAGCGCCACGCGTTTGGCGACCTCGGCCTTTTGCCGCTCCAGCCAGCTGGCCGGCATCGGTTTGGCATAACCGCCGACACCCACAGCGGCTTCTTTTTCCTCGTCGGTCTCGTAAGGCACGTCGATGAACTTGCCGCCCAGCGACTCGACCTGCTCCTCGACGCTGGGGCGCACGTCGCTGGCCTCGATCACGGCGCCCAGGCGCTTGGCCGTGGCAATCGCCTGCAAGCCGGCCACGCCGACCCCCAGGATCACCACGCGCGCGGCCTTGACGGTGCCGGCGGCGGTCATCAGCATCGGGAAGAAGCGCTGGTACTTCTCGGCCGCCATCATCACCGCCTTGTAGCCGGCGATGTTGGCCTGCGAAGAGAGCACGTCCATGCTTTGCGCGCGGCTGGTGCGCGGCGCGGCTTCCAGCGCAAACGCTGTCAGTTGCGCGGCGGCCAGGCGCTGCAGACCTTCGGCGTCAAACGGGTTGAGCATGCCGACCAGCACCGTGCCGGCCCTGGCCAGACCGATCTCGCTGTCCAGCGGGCAACGCACCTTGAGCACGATGTCGCTGGCATAGGCGCCGGCGGCATCGGTGATCTCCGCGCCGGCGGCGACGTAGGCTTCGTCAGGCACGCTGGCAGCCACACCGGCACCCGACTGGATGACCACCGTGTGCCCTTGGGCCTTAAGTTTTTTGGCCGTCTCGGGCGTGACGGCGACGCGTGTTTCCCCTGCCGTGATTTCGGCCGGTACCCCGATTCGCATGGGTGTCTCCTCGTTGCGTGTAAGTAGTTCTACGTGATTTTCTGAAACTGTCAGCTAGCTTACATGAGTTTCAAGCTGTTTTTTCCACCGGGTAACCGGACAGGTACAAGCCGCCGCTGACACGGCCGACACGGATAATGCGCGCATGAACAACCGATGGAAACCCAGTGTCACCGTTGCCGCGATCATTGAGCGGGAAGGCAAATTCCTGCTGGTCGAGGAGCACACCCAGGACGGCCTGCGCCTGAACAACCCGGCCGGCCACCTTGATCCCGGGGAGAGCACGGTGCAGGCCTGTGTGCGTGAGACGCTGGAAGAAACCGCCTTCCATTTCACGCCAGATGCGCTGGTCGGCATCTATATGTCGCGCTTCGAGAAAGCAGTGCCCGGCCAGGCCGAGGTACTGGACATCACCTATATGCGTTTTGCCTTTTGCGGCAGCCTGGGCGACGAGGTGATCGGCCAGGCGCTGGACGAAGGCATTGTGCGTACCCTGTGGCTCAGTCCCGAGGAGATTCGCGCCTGCGTGCCGCGGCACCGCAGCCCGCTGCTGCTGACCTGCATGGAGGATTACCTGGCGGGCAAACGTTACCCGCTGGACCTCCTGACGGTCGATGCCAGCGTTTATCAGCCAAAGCCCTGACGCTGTCCGTTTAAGGCCGCCCACCTAAAATCGGGTGATGCAAAAACAACGCATTGTGGTCGGTTTGAGCGGAGGCGTGGATTCCGCGGTCACCGCGCACCTGCTCAAACAGCAAGGCCATGAGGTCGTCGGCATCTTCATGAAAAACTGGGAAGATGACGATGACAGCGAGTTCTGCTCGTCCAACATCGACTTTGTGGACGCGGCCGCCGTGGCCGACGTGATCGGCATCGAGATCGAACACGTCAACTTTGCCGCCGACTACAAGGACCGGGTGTTTGCCGAGTTCCTGCGCGAATACCAGGCCGGCCGCACGCCCAACCCCGACATCCTGTGCAACGCCGAGATCAAGTTCAAGGCCTTCCTCGACCACGCGATGCGCCTGG
>CAMLDT010000033.1 GCA_946479075.1 uncultured Polaromonas sp. | reverse complement strand
GGTCCTGAACGCCAGCAGCGCCGGACCGGGCCAGGGCAGCACCTTCAGCTTCTTCGTGCCGAACGCCGGCACCGCAGCCCCGCCGCACAAGAGCGAGGCAGCGCCTGTACCGCTGGTCATGGTGGTGGATGACAACCGCGACGCCGCCAACAGCCTGGCTGAAATCCTGCGGCTGCTCGACTGCCAGGTCAAGGTGGCTTACGATGGCCCGACGGCCCTGGAACTGGCGCGCAAACAATTGCCCAAGGTCATCGTGCTGGACATCGGCATGCCCGACATGAACGGCTATGAGGTGCTGGCGGCTTTGCGCGCACTGCCTGGCGGCGCCGAAGTGACCAGCGCAGCGCTCACCGGTTTTGGCACCGACGAGGACAAGCGCCGCGCGCTGGAAGCGGGCTTTGACGTGCACCTGACCAAGCCGCTGGACTTTGCCGCGTTGCAGGCCTTCCTGCAGTCAGCACGCGCCCTGGCCTGAGCCGCACGATCCGGCCCACAGCCACCCTTGTGCATCAAAACACCCTTTGGCCCCCGACCGGCGGGCGTATCCAGCTATTTATTTGATAGCTGAACGCAGACGAGGCGCGGCCGGGGCAGCAGCGGGTGGCGGCCTTCGCAAACCGTCTCCGCCTGACCAACAGCCTGCGCGGCTTCCTACAGCACGCGCCCCGCCGTGCGGCAACACTGGGGCACAACTGTTGAAAGCTTTCCCATGGCCCTGCCCTTTCCCGCCTTCCGTCCTGCCCCTGCTGCCCCTTCACGTGTTTCGGTCTTGCGCCTGCTGGCGATCAGCCTGTGGGTTGCCGCCCTCGGTGCAGCCGGTGGATCGGCGGTAGCGCAAACTTCCAAAGCGGGCGCACCGCAAAGCGCGAAGGCAGAGGGAGAGGCCCTGAGCCCAACAGTGCCCAAGGCGAGCCTCGCCATGATGGAAAGTTTCAACAACGCCAGCGACAGCCCGCTGCTCAAAACCGGCAGCAAGGGCGCCGCCGTGGCACGTGCCCAGATCCTGCTGGACCGCGCCTGGTTTTCCTGCGGCGAGATCGATGGCCGGTATGCCGCGAACATGCAGCGCATGGTCAAGGCTTACCAGACCGCGCGCGGCCTGAAAGCCACAGGCACGGTCACCACCGAAACCTGGAAATCGCTGCGCGAGGACAGCGCGCCACTGCTGGTGGCCTATACCGCGACCGACAAGGACACCGCCGGGCCTTTTGAAAAGACACCGGCCGACATGTCCGAACGCGCAAAGATGAAGGCCATGGTGTACGAGTCTGAGGACGAGGCGCTGGCCGAGAAATTCCATACCAGCATCGCCTACCTGCAGCAGCTCAACGGCGGGCGCAAGGTCGAAGCCGGCAAGGACATCGTGGTGCCCAACATCACCAGCACGGTCACGCCCGTCAAGGCGGCGTCCATCGAGATCGACAAGTCCGCACGTGTGCTGTATGTGCTGGACGCGGACCAACGCCCGGTTGCAGGTTTCCCCATCAGCATAGGCAATGAGAAAAACGACCCGCTGCCGGTCGGCATGATGGCGATCAAGAACGAGGTCAAAAACCCCAGCTTCACCTACGACCCCAAGCTGTTGAAGAGCGCACCGAAAGATGCGGAAAAGGTGGACATCGCGCCCGGCCCCAACAACCCGGTCGGCAGCATCTGGCTGGGCCTGACCAAGCCGCACTGGGGGATTCACGGCACCTCCAATCCTTCCAACGTCGGGCATTCGGAAACCAATGGCTGCATTCATCTGACCAACTGGGACGCCGAGCGCCTTTCCACGCTGGCCAAGGCCGGCTTCAAGGTTGACGTCAAGCTGTGACCGCCAGCCACGCTCCGCGCCCCTGGCGCAAGGCCTTGATGTGGGGCGCGCTGCTCGCCGTGGCCGCGGGCGTGGTGATCGGCACCTGGTTCCGCCCCGCTCCGACCACGCAGCTTCCTGCCGCCGTCCCGGTTGCCGCGCCCGGCGCTGCCGCGGTCGCCGCGGTGGCGGTGCCCTCCCCGGCCATGCCCGGCGAACCTGCGTCCCAAGCCGCTTCTCAACCCGCTTCCCAAGCCCTTTCAGAACCTGCGCCGAACATCGGCCCCACGCCCGTCGTGCTGGCCGTACCGGCGGATGCTTCTGACGTGTCAGGGCTGCGCGCACGCGGGCTGACGCTGCCGGTGCGCGGGGTCACCGCGGCGCAACTGAGCGACACCTACACCCAGGCACGTGCCGCGGGTGCGCAGCATGAAGCGCTGGACATCATGGCGCCGCGCGGCACGCCGGTGCTGGCGGTCGAGGACGGCCCGGTGGCCAAACTTTTCCTCAGCAAGCCCGGCGGCGTCACGCTGTACCAGTTCGATCCGTCGGGTCAATACGCCTATTACTACGCCCACCTCGACAGTTATGCCGACGGTATTGTTGAAGGCGCCCAGCTGCGCAAGGGCCAGGTGATTGCTTATGTGGGCAGCACCGGCAACGCGTCACCCGATGCGCCGCACCTGCATTTCGCCGTGTTCAAGCTCGGGGCCGAAAAACAATGGTGGCGCGGCACACCGCTGAACCCGTTTGCGCTGTGGCGCGAGGCCAGGCCCTGAAGGCAGAATTGCTTCCCTTCGCTGCAAATTGAGCATCAAAATGGCCTCCAGCCCTTGCCCACCTTGCGTGGTCAGCTATGGATTCAGTAGCAGACCAGGCCAGCGCTGACCGGCCACGCGGCCCTAAGGCCTGGCCGTATGAAGCGCCAGCGACAGGATCAGCAGCACCGCGAGCATGAAACACAACGCTTTCCAGAACAGCAGCGGATGCCGTTCGATCAGCGGCGCTCGCGTCCTGCCCAGGAAAGCTGCATTGGGGTGGCGCAGATCGTAGGCAAACTCTGCTGCCTCCGCATAACGCCTGGCCGGATCGGGGTGCAGGGCCTTGCGGAGCACGCCGTCAATCCAGGCGGGGATTTCCAAGTCTTCGTGGAGCACCGACTCATAACTCAGCTTGTTCTGCGCCGAACGCGTTCTCGCCCGGGCGACCTGCGCGCCATAGGGCAAGCGCCCGGTCAGCATCTGGTAGGTGATGACCGCCAGCGAAAACACGTCGGAGGCGGGCGAGCCGCTTTCCCCGAGGAAATACTCGGGCGCCGTGTATTGCGCAGTACCGAGGATGTCCTCCGGCCCGCCGGGGGCGGCTTCCATCAGGCTGGCGACCCGGGTGGCGCCGAAATCGATGATCTTCACCGTGCCGGTCCGGTCGATCATGATGTTGTTGGGCCGCAAGTCCTGGTGCAGCATTTCCAGCCGGTGAAAGGCGCGCAGGCCACGGGCGATCTGATCGACCAGGCCGCGCACCGTCTCCAGCGCGGGCCGCGGGTTGTCGATCATCCACTGGGCCAGCGTCTGCCCTTCGATGTATTCACTGACGCCATACAGGTAGTTGCGCTTGCGGGTCGGCAGGCAGGGCTTGAGCACATGCGCGCTGCTGACGCGGCGCGCCACCCACTCCTCGGTCAGGAAGCGCTCCAGATAGGCCGCGTCGTTCCGCAGGTCAATCGATGGGGTTTTGATGGCGACCATCTGGCTGGTTTCGCTGTCCACCGCGAGGTAGATGTGGCTGCGGCTGCTGCCGTGGATTTCGCGCACGATGCGGTAGCCATCAAAGACCTTTCGCGCCTCCAAAATCGGCGGCAAGGGCAGCTCATGCAGCTGCTGGTAAAACTCGCCTTCGCCCTGTTCCGGCAGCTGCTCGATGCGCACCAGCTGCAAGGTCAGGTTGTCGGTGCTGCCGCGGCGCAAGGCTTCGTCCACGATGCGCCGGGCGGCCGCATCGAGATCATCCAGGCCTGCCGCCACGGTGGCGGCGATGTATTTGGCGTCGGAGTGTTCATACACCCCGTCGGTGGCCAGCACAAACACATCGCCGGTTTCCAGGGGCACGGTCTGGTAGTCGATCTCCAGCCGCGCGTTGACACCCAGCGCACGCCCCAGGTGGCTCTCGTGCTGGCTCACCCAGACACGATGGTCACTGGTCAGCTGCTCCAGCGCATGGTTGCGCAAGCGGTAAATCCGCGCATCCCCGACGTGAAAGATATGCGCGGTGGCCGACTTGATCACCATGGCGCTCAGGGTGCAGACATAACCCTTGTCCCTGTCGTAGCGGTAGTGGCTTTTTTGTGTCTGCGAATGCAGCCAGGAATTGGTCGCAGCCAGAATGCGCTCGGCCGAGGTCTTGACCGACCAGGCCTCCGAGGTGCAGTAGTAGTCTTCCAGAAAGCCGGTGACCGCGTACTGGCTGGCCACCTGGCTCACTTCACTGCTGCTGATGCCGTCGGCCAGGGCAATCGCAATGCCCTTGGCGCTGAGCTGCGGCTCCTTCGGAACGTAGATGCCGTGGAAATCCTGGTTGATCGTCTTGCGGCCCTTGTCGGAACACTGGCCCGCTGTGATCTTCAGTTCACCGGACATTCCACTCAGTTGTAGGAGCGTTTCGCGCCGGTTCTCATGTGGGTGGCGTACAGCGTGAGACCGGTGAACGCCAGGCCGCCCACCAGGTTGCCCAGCACCGTCGGGATCTCGTTCCAGATCAGGTAATCCATGATGGTGAAGTTTGCGCCCAACAGCAGCCCCGAGGGGAACAGGAACATGTTCACGATGGAATGCTCGAACACCATGTAGAAGAACAGCATGATGGGCATCCACATGGCGATCACCTTGCCGCTGACGTGGGTGGAGATCATGGCGCCCACGACACCGGTGGCCACCATCCAGTTGCAGAGCATGCCGCGGATGAACAGCGTCAGCATGCCGGCGGCGCCGTGTGACTGGTAGCCCAGCGTGCGGCCTTCGCCGATGTGGCCGATGGCCTTGCCTACCGCATTGGGTTCGACCGAGAAGCCATAGGTCACGTAGATGGCCATCATCACCGCCACCGTGAAGGCTCCCGCAAAATTGCCGGTGAACACCAGGCCCCAGTTGCGCAGCACACCCTGGATGGTGACGCCCGGGCGCTTGTCGATCAGCGCCAGCGGCGCCAGCACGAACACGCCGGTCAGCAGGTCAAAGCCCAGCAGGTACAGCATGCAAAAGCCCACCGGAAACAGCACGGCGCCCAGCAGGGGCTGGCCAGTCTGCACATTGATGGTGACGGCGAACCAGGCCGCCAGGGCCAGGATGGCGCCGGCCATGTAGGCGCGGATGAGGGTGTCGCGGGTGGACATGAAGATCTTGGATTCACCGGCATCCACCATCTTGGTCACAAATTCTGTGGGCACGAGATAAGACATGCTATTTCCTTGGCTGTAGTGACGAAAAAACAAAGAACAAAAAAAAGCGCCCACCTCATGGCTCCCGCAAGCGGGGGCAGAAGTGGACGCCGTTGTCCAGAAAACCAGTGCTGCAACGAACTGTCGTCAGACACTGCCCAGACCGCTGTTGGCCTGGGTTGCCAATCACTATGCACAGACTGTGCCACCCTGAATCAGGCGGGCGTACCGGTGACCCTGCCGCCAATTCAGAACATTGAAGGCCTTGTTGAACGCCTTCTCGCCCCAACACAGTGCAGGGCTCGCCGCCGGTGGCGGCTTTGGTGCAGCCGGCTCAGCCGGCCGGCAAGCGCCGGTGACGCGCAAAAAACGTCCACATCATCAGCGTGGCGTCCGGGCCTTCAGGCGCGCTGAACTCGACGCTGCCGTCGCCGCCGCTCCAGGCATGGCCCAGTTGCTCAATCTCGCAGGCCACCAGCTGGGGTTTGCGGCCGGCGTACCAGGTGGCGCTTTCGTAGGCGTGGCGCGGATGGCGGCCGCTGCTGCGCGCCGGCCAGGTGCGCAGCACGGCATCCTCGCGCGTGATGAAGCCCTGATTGAGGATGGCAAATTGCTCGGTGAGCTGGGTCATGTTGATACGCCGCACCACCGTGTCGCGCGTGCCATGGATCAGGATGGCCGGCATGCCCGGAAAGCCTGCCGCCGGATCGCCCAGCGCACGCACGCTGTCGCGGTGCGTGGACCCCGAGCCATGCTGCATGGCGCTGTAGGCGCTCATCGGCGAGTCGGTCGTGCCAAACACCGGCGCCGAGTGCAGGCCGACGGCCGCCACCATGGCCGGGTAACGCAGCGCCAGGATGTTGGCCAGGCCCGCGCCGGCCGACAGGCCGGCGACATAGGTGCGCGAGCTGTCCAGCCCGTGTTTGCGCTGCACCTGCCTGATCATGTCGGCAATCAGCCGCACGTCGCCCAGCCCTTCCTGGGTCGAGCGTTTGTACCAGTGCCAGCAGCGGTGGGCATCGGTGGCGGCCGACTGCTGCGGGTACAGCACGGCAAAACCCTTGCGCGCGGCCAGCTCGTTCATGCGGGTGGACAGGGCAAAGTCGGCAACCGACTGCTGGCAACCGTGCAGCATGACCACCAGCGGCAACGGCCCGGCGGCCGCGTCCCTGTCCGCGTCGGGCGGCAGGTACAGCCAGTACAACATGCGCCGTGCCGATGCCACCTGGCCTGCGACCGGCACCGAAAACCACGACTTCTGCCAGCTGCCCGGCAGGCCGGCCGCCGGGCGGGCGGGTATGGCCGGGCCGGGGCGCACGGCCACCACCGGGCGGGATCTGACGGCCTTCAGGGCCCTCGCGGTCTTGAGGGGCGGGGTGCGCCGAGGCGCCTTCACGCGGGGCGGCTTGGGCACCAGGCTTTGCAGCAGCCGGCGGCCCTGCGCCTGCTGCGCCTTGCCCATGCGGCGCACACTTTTAAGCCAGAGGCTGCTCAGGCTTTTGGCCATAAAGTCCCGGCGGGGCCGGATCGGCCTGAATTAGTAAGCATGCAACCATTTTGCTGCATTGCAGCATCTGCGTCCACGGCGCTGTCTGCCCTTGGTGTGGTCCTGCACGCCGCGTAGCTGTCAGGACGCTGACGCAGCGCAAAAGCGCTTTGGCATGCCCTTGGTACGATTGGGCCGCGCGCCCCCGCCTGCACCCTTGTTTTTGAACGCTTTTACGCCACTTCACCCTTGTCATGCCCGACTTCCTGACCGCCGCACTCTACAAGTTCGTACCGCTGCCCGACTTTGCCGCGCTGCAGGCGCCGCTGCAGGCTTTTTGCGAGGCACAGGATGTACGCGGCACCCTGCTGCTGGCCGAAGAAGGCATCAACGGCACCATCGCCGGCCCGGAAAATGGCGTGCGTGCGGTGCTGGCGCATTTGCGCAGCGATGTGCGGCTGACCGACCTGGCGCACAAGGAGTCGTGGTCGCAAAAGCTGCCCTTCTACCGCATGAAGGTGCGGCTCAAACGCGAGATCGTCACGCTGGGCGTGCCGGGCATCAACCCCAACGAGATGGCTGGCCAGTACGTGAAGCCGCAGGACTGGAACGCGCTGATCAGTGAGCCCGATGTGGTGGTGGTGGACACGCGCAACGCTTATGAGGTCGGCATCGGCAGCTTTGAAGGTGCGGTCGATCCCCACACCCAAAGCTTTTCGGAATTGCCGGCCTGGGTCGCCGAGCAGTCTGCGCCCGGTGGCCTGCTGGCTGAAAAAGACGGCAAAAAACCCCGCGTCGCGATGTTCTGCACCGGCGGCATCCGCTGCGAAAAGTCCACCGCCTTCATGCGCACCCAGGGCTTTGACGAGGTTTATCACCTGGAAGGCGGCATCCTCAAATACCTGGAAACCGTGCCCGAGGACCAGAGCCGATGGCAAGGCGAATGTTTTGTGTTCGACGAGCGCGTGTCCGTGGTGCACGGGCTGGCGACCGGCCACTACGACCTGTGCCGCGCCTGCCGCGACCCCATCAGTGAAGCCGACAAGGCCTCGCCGCTGTATGTGCCCGGCGTGAGCTGCCCGCACTGTCATGACAAAAAGACCGAGGAACAAAAGCGCGGTTTCATCGAGCGCCAGCGCCAGGTCGAGTACGCCAGCCGCCGGCGCCAGCCGCACATCGGCGCGAAGCTGGCCTCTTCCAGTGAATCTGGCGACAAGGACAGCAGCAATTGATAGGCACCCTGCCCGTTCTGTATTCGTTCCGGCGTTGCCCGTATGCAATGCGCGCCCGGCTGGCGCTGGCCGTCAGCGGCGAGGCCTGCGAACACCGCGAAGTAGTGCTCAGGAACAAACCCGCCGCCCTGCTGGCCGCCTCGCCCAAAGGCACCGTGCCGGTGCTGGTCTTGCCCGATGGCGCGGTGATTGATGAAAGCCTGGACATCATGCGCTGGGCGCTGGCGCGGCACGACCCGGCGCAGTGGCTGTCGCCGCCCGGAGTGTCGGCCGATGACATGAATGGGCTGATTGCCGGCAACGATGTTGACTTCAAACACCACCTGGACCGCTACAAATACCCCAATCGTTATCCGCAGGAATCCACCGGGAACGAGACTGGCTTTGCGCTGAAACACCGCGGCGAAGCAGCGCGCTGGCTGGCGCAACTCGACCATCGTCTGGTCTCAGGTTGGCTGATGGGCGCTCAGGCCAGTCTGGCCGACATGGCTGTGCTGCCCTTTGTGCGCCAGTTCGCACACACCGATACCGGCTGGTTTGCGACCCAGCCTTGGCCGCGCCTGCAGGGCTGGCTGGCTGCCTTCGAAGCCAGCGCCTTGTACAACGGTGTCATGCAGAAACATCAGCCGTGGCAAGCAGGCGAACACTGAGACGCCAGCAAGTTCCTGCTGCCAGCTTGCGCATCAAATCCGGCCTCCGCCCATATCCCGCCTGCATGACAAGCTATCAAAAACAGAGCAAATCATGCCGCGCTGGGGGTAAGCAGATCACCATTCACACCTCAGGCGCAATCATCTCCGCATACTCGTAAAGCGCGCCCAGCACCTCTTCGCCACGCTCATCCGCCGTTTCTGACAACACGTCGAGCTCGGCCAGGAAAGCATCGACATTGCGCGCGCCGCCCTCGCCTTCGAGCAGGCGCGCCGCACGGTGGGCTTCCCAGCGCTGCGCGTCATCGGCCGACAGCGTGACCTCGAAGTTGCGCGCGCGGTAACGGAACACCAGCTCTTCCAGCCGCTCGTCATCAAAGCCTGTGCGGCTGTGCGCCAGCTCTGCGGGCGGCAAGGCGCGAAGTTTGTTGAGCCGTCGCCTGTCGTCGTTGTTGATGAAGCCGCCGTAGAGGTCTTCATCGACATCCGGCACGCCCTCCCGGGGCCGGGCAAACACCTCGGGCCAGATGGCGCTCATGTCGGGCAGGCCAGCAGCTGTTTCGGCGTGGCGCAGCGCTCCTTCGATGTCCACACCCCACTTCGCGGCCATGGCTTCGCTGAGCGTGGCGAGCTTGCGCACCACCATGGGCGATTTGTTCAGATGCACCGACTTGATGGGCAGACGCGCCACGCCTTCCGGCAGGTCGGCGCTTTTGCTGAACAGGCGCTGGCGCAGGGTGGCCACGTCGAGCAGTGGCAGTTCAGCGGGATCGAAAGCGAGGTCCCAGGCCAGCAGCTCGTTTTTGTTCGAGGGATGCATGGCCAGCGGCCACATCACGGCGAGGCAACCTTTCTCGGGGGCGAACATGCCCGAGACATGCAAAAAGGGCTGGGCCGTCTGCGGGCTGGTCGGCAGGCCCAGTTCCGCGGCGACGCGGTCTTTTTTGTGCAAGGACAGGCAGAAGTCGAACAGCCGCGGCTGCGCTGTGCGGATCAAACGCGCCAGCGCAATGGTGGCGCGCACGTCGGACAAGGCGTCATGCGCTGATTCGTGGATGAGGCCGTTGGCGCGCGCCAGGTCCACCAGCGTGAAGCTGGGGCGCAACGCCCCCGGCTCGCCGGGCCGGCGTTCGTCGGGCTTCATGGGCCACTCGATGCCCTCGGGCCGCAGCGCATAAGCCATGCGCACAACATCAAGCAGGTCCCAGCGGCCGCAATCGTTTTGCCATTCACGGGCATAGGGGTCGATCAGGTTGCGCCAGAACAGGTGGCGCGTGACCTCGTCGTCAAAGCGGATGGTGTTGTAGCCGACACCAATCGTGCCGGGCTGCGCCAGCACGGCTTCGATGCGCGCGGCAAATTCGTGCTCGGGCAGGCCACGCTCCAGGCACAGCTGCGGCGTGATGCCGGTGACCAGGCAGGACGCCGGATCGGGCAGGTAGTCGCGCGCCGGCTGGCAATAAATCATCAGCGGCTCGCCGATCTCGTTGAGCTCGGCGTCGGTGCGAATGCCGGCGAACTGCGCGGGTCGGTCACGCCGTGTGTTCAGGCCGAAGGTTTCGTAGTCGTGCCAGAGAAAGGTATGTGCCATGGTGCAGCTTAAAGCAGGGGAGAAAACAGGCGCGCGGTGGCATCGAACAGGCGCATCAAAAACCGTTGCGGCCGCTGTGCGGGCACCGCAGCAGAACGGCGCAGGTCGGTCTCGAATTGCGCGGCCAGCGGGCCGGCCAGCACCGGGCCATACACCACGGCCATGACTTCGAAATTGAGGCGGAAGCTGCGGTTGTCGAAATTGGCGGTGCCTATCATGGCGCAATTGTCATCGACCACCAGTGTCTTGGAGTGCAGCATGCGCGCCTTGTATTCCCAGACCTTGACGCCCGCGGCAATCAGCTCGTCATAGTACGAGCGTGCGGCGGCGCTGACGATGAGGCTGTCGCTGCGGCGTGGCACCAGCAGGCGCACATCGACACCACGCAGCGCCGCGCTGGTCAGCGCCATCAGCGCGGGCTCCCCGGGGACAAAATACGGGGTGGTCAGCCAGGCGCGGTGGCTGGAAGCATTGATCGCGGCGATGTGCATGCGGTGGATGGCTTCGAGCGGGCTGTCGGGCCCGCTGGTCACGATCTGGACCGGCACGTCACCGGCTTCTTCGGTGCGATGCAGATGAGGCAGCAGGTGCGGCAGGGATTTGTTGCTGTCCCGGGGCGACTCGCCGGTCGCATAGGCCCAGTCTTCCAGAAACGTGGTTTGCAACCAGCGCACGGCGCTGCCCTCAATCCGCAGGTGTACGTCATGGTAGGCGTCGGCCCGGGTGCGCAGGTCTTCCTCGTCGGTGATATTGACGCCGCCGGTGAAGCCGACCATGCCATCGCAGACGAGGATCTTGCGGTGTGTGCGGTAGTTGCTGACAGGCCGCAAGCGCCGGCCTATGCGCGTGTCGTGGAACAAGCCGACCTGGGCGCCAGCCTCATGCAGGGGCGCCATGAAACTTCGCCCGAGCCGCTTGGAGCCCAGCGCATCCACCAGCAAACGTACCGCCACGCCCTGCTGCGCCTTGTGCACCAGAAGGTCGCGCAGCGCCGTGCCGATACGGTCGGGCTCGAAGATGTAGTACTCCAGATGAACGTGATGGTGTGCCTCGCGTACCGCCTCGAACATGCTGTCAAAAGTTGCCGCGCCGCCGGACAGCAGTTGCACCGCCGTGGCGCTGGACACCGGCAGACCGCAGGCCGCGGTGCCCAGCGCGGCCATTTGCCTCAAGGCAGGAGGCGCCCTCTCGGCCGCACCGCGCAGCAGCGCCAGGTCGGCCTCGCCACGTTCACCCGCCCGGCTGCGCAGGCGTTTGAGGCGCTGCTTTTTCAGACGTTGCGGACCGAGGAAGTAATAAACCACAAAGCCGGCAAACGGCAACAGCGCCATGGACAGGATCCAGCTCATGGTGGACACCGGCGCCCGCTTTTGCAGCACGATCCAGATCGACAGGATGGCGATGTAGGCGCTCCAGGCCAGGGAAAGGCCGGTCTTCCATTCAGCGCTGAGTTGCGGGATTGTCAAGATGGGCAAGCGGGTGATGCCGCGAACCGGTCCAGAACCTGGTTCGCCGGCGGAGCAAAGAAAAAGGCCGTCAGCGCTATGCTAACGGCCTTTTCGGAGAGCTTGTCCGCCCGCGCCTAGCTGGTTTCGGCCTGCTCGGCTTCCGGCTTCGCCCTGCCCTCTTTCTTGGGCAGCGGCGTGATGTCGAGCTGGACTTCGCCGGTCTCGACACCCTTCTCGTCCTTGGTGACTTTCATGTCCACCGTCAGGCGTCCGCCATCGACCAGGCGCCCGAACAGCAGTTCGTCGGCCAGCGCGCGGCGGATCGTGTCCTGGATCAGGCGCTGCATCGGGCGCGCACCCATCAGCGGATCGAAGCCTTTCTTGCCAAGATACTTGCGCAGGGTGTCGGTGAAGGTCACTTCCACTTTTTTCTCGGCGAGCTGCGTTTCGAGCTGCAGCAGGAACTTGTCAACCACACGCAGGATGACGGTTTCGTCCAGGGCCTTGAAGCTCACGGTCGCGTCGAGGCGGTTGCGGAACTCGGGCGTGAACAGGCGCTTGATATCGGCCATCTCGTCGCCGGATTCGCGCGGATTCGTGAAACCGATGGTCGCCTTGTTCATGGTCTCGGCGCCGGCATTGGTCGTCATGACGATGATCACGTTGCGGAAATCGGCCTTGCGCCCGTTGTTGTCCGTCAGCGTGCCGTGGTCCATGACCTGCAGCAGCACGTTGAAGATGTCCGGGTGCGCCTTCTCGATCTCGTCGAGCAGCAGCACGCAATGCGGCTTCTTGGTGACAGCCTCGGTCAGCAGGCCACCCTGGTCGAAACCGACATAGCCCGGGGGCGCACCGATCAAGCGGCTCACCGCGTGGCGCTCCATGTACTCGGACATGTCGAAGCGGATCAGTTCGATGCCCATGATGTAGGCCAGTTGCTTGGCCGCCTCGGTCTTGCCGACGCCGGTAGGGCCGGAGAACAGGAAGGAGCCAATCGGCTTGTCGTCCTTGCCAAGCCCTGAACGTGCCATCTTGACGGCCGAGGCCAGCACTTCGAGCGCTTTGTCCTGGCCGAACACCACACTCTTGAGGTCACGTTCCAGCGTTTGCAGCTTGCCGCGGTCATCGTTGGATACGTTGGCGGGCGGAATGCGCGCGATCTTGGCCACAATCTCCTCGACCTCGGTCTTGGTGATGGTTTTCTTGCGTTTGGACGGCGACAGGATGCGCTGGGCAGCGCCGGCCTCATCAATGACGTCGATGGCCTTGTCGGGCAGGTGCCGGTCGTTGATGTATTTGGCGCTGAGCTCCGCTGCGGCTTGCAGGGCGGCCACAGCGTACTTGACGCTGTGGTGCTCTTCAAAACGCGACTTCAGGCCCTTGAGAATCTCGACGGTTTCCTGCACCGTGGGCTCGACCACGTCCACCTTCTGGAAGCGGCGTGACAGGGCGGCATCTTTCTCGAAGATGCCGCGGTATTCGGTGAAGGTGGTGGCGCCGATGCATTTGAGCTGGCCCGAGCTGAGTGCGGGTTTGAGCAGGTTGGAGGCATCCAGCGTGCCGCCCGAGGCTGCACCTGCACCGATCAGGGTGTGGATCTCGTCGATGAACAGGATGCCATTGGGCTTGTCTTTGAGCGCCTTGAGCACACCCTTCAGGCGCTGCTCGAAGTCGCCGCGGTACTTGGTGCCGGCCAGCAAGGCGCCCATGTCCAGTGAATAAACCTGCGCTTCGGCCAGGATTTCAGGCACGTCTTTTTGCGTGATGCGCCAGGCCAGGCCCTCGGCAATCGCGGTCTTGCCCACCCCGGCTTCGCCCACCAGCAAGGGATTGTTCTTGCGGCGGCGGCACAGGATCTGGATCACGCGCTCGACTTCGTAGTGGCGGCCGATCAGCGGATCAATCTTGCCGTCCTTGGCCATCTGGTTGAGGTTTTGCGTGTACTGCTCAAGGGGTGAGGCTTTTTCGTTCTTTTCGCCGCCTTCTTCGTTTTCGGCAGCGCTCTCGCCGGCCTTGGTCGGCTCGGGGGGGTCGCTCTTCTTGATGCCGTGCGCGATGAAGTTCACCACGTCCAGGCGTGTCACGCCCTGCTGGTGCAGGTAATACACGGCATGCGAATCCTTCTCGCCGAAGATGGCGACCAGCACGTTGGCGCCGGTGACTTCCTTCTTGCCATTGCCGGTGGACTGCACATGCATGATGGCGCGCTGGATCACGCGCTGGAAGCCCAGCGTGGGTTGTGTGTCCACATCGTCGCTGCCGGCGACCTGCGGCGTGTTGTCTTTGATGAAATTGGCCAGCGACTTGCGCAGGTCATCGATGTTGGCGGAGCATGCGCGCAGCACTTCAGCGGCGCTGGGGTTGTCGAGCAAGGCAAGCAGCAGGTGCTCCACGGTGATGAACTCGTGGCGCTGCTGGCGTGCCTCGACAAAGGCCATGTGCAAGCTGACTTCTAGTTCCTGGGCAATCATTGCGTTTCCTTTCGGCTTGCAGCGGGGGTGACTCGGTATCTCTGACTCTCAAATTCGATATGGGCCGTTTTTGCCATTATTCAATGGGCTCGCAGACGCACTGCAGCGGATGGCCGTTTTTCCGGGCGGCCTCGGTGACCTGGTCCACCTTGGTGGTGGCGACATCCTTGGAAAACACGCCGCACACCCCTTTTCCGTCCAGATGGATCTTGAGCATGATCTGTGTGGCGGTTTCCCTGTCCTTGTTGAAGAACTCCTGGATCACCTCGACCACAAATTCCATCGGGGTGTAATCATCGTTGAGCAGGACCACCTGGAACATTTGCGGCGGCTTGGTCTTCTGCGGCCGCCGCTCCAGAACGACCGAATCCCCTCCGTTGGCGCCGTCCGGCTTGAGGATGGGGGCCTTGGGCGGAACGGGAGGCTGGGGGGGTTGGGTTGCCATGGAATTCATTCTAGCGAGCGAAATTGCCCGGTGCGTTGCATGGAGAATTTGGTGGCGGGAACGCGACATTCAAGGAAAGATTCCTGAATTTCATTGCGCCATGAAAAAACCGCTCCGGCCATCGCCGGGAGCGGTTGGGGGTGCCGTGAACCTTGCCGGCCGCGGTTGTTTTCGGCCTGTGTTCAGTCTTTTTCCGGTCTTTTGCGGCGCCTGAAACGCCTGCGGCTTGCAGGCTTTACATGTGGTCGATCATCACCTGGCCAAAGCCCGAACAACTGACCTGGGTCGCGCCGTCCATCAGGCGGGCAAAGTCATACGTGACTTTTTTGGACAGGATGGACTTTTCCATGGCGTCGATGATCAGGTCGGCCGCTTCGGTCCACCCCATGTGGCGCAGCATCATCTCGGCCGACAGGATTTCAGAGCCGGGATTCACGTAGTCCTTGCCCGCGTACTTCGGGGCAGTCCCGTGGGTGGCCTCGAACATGGCCACGGTGTCACTCATGTTGGCGCCGGGGGCGATGCCAATACCACCAACCTGGGCGGCGAGCGCATCCGACACGTAGTCACCATTGAGGTTGAGGGTGGCGATCACGCTGTATTCGGCCGGGCGCAGGAGGATCTGCTGCAAAAAGGCGTCGGTAATCGAGTCCTTGATCGTGATGCTCTTGCCGGTCTTCGGGTTTCGGACCTTCATCCAGGGGCCGCCATCGATGTCCACCGCGCCGAACTCCTTTTTGGCCAGCGCGTAAGCCCAGTCGCGGAAAGCGCCCTCGGTGAACTTCATGATGTTGCCCTTGTGCACGATGGTCACACTGGGCTTGTCGTTGTCGATGGCGTACTGGATGGCCTTGCGCACCAGGCGCTCGGTGCCCTCGCTGGACACCGGCTTGATGCCGAGGCCAGACGTGTGGGGAAAGCGGATCTTGCGCACGCCCATCTCGTCCTGCAGAAACTTGATGAGCTTTTTGGCCTTGTCAGAGCCGGCCTCGAACTCGATACCGGCGTAAATGTCTTCCGAATTCTCGCGAAAGATCACCATGTCGGTTTTCTGCGGCTCTTTCACGGGCGATGGCACGCCGTCGAAGTAGCGGATGGGGCGCAGGCAGGTGTACAGGTCCAGTTCCTGGCGCAGGGCGACATTCAGGGAGCGGATGCCTCCGCTGATCGGGGTGGTGAGTGGCCCCTTGATGGAGATCACATGCGCCTTCACGGCAGCGAGTGTTTCTTCCGGCAACCAGACGTCGGGACCGTACACCCTGGTCGCCTTTTCCCCGGCGTACACCTCCATCCAGTGGATCTTCCTGCTGCCGCCATAAGCCTTGGCCACCGCCGCATCGACCACCCTCAGCATGACCGGCGTGATGTCCACGCCGGTGCCGTCGCCTTCGATAAACGGGATGACCGGCTCGTCTGGCACATTCAGTGAGTTGTCGGCATTGACGGTGATTTTCTGACCCTGGGCAGGCACCTTGATGTGCTCGTACATGTGCAAATGTCTCCGGTAAGCGCTGGAATGCCTGGCCTGGCAGGACAGCTGGCGCGGCCCCCGCGCAGCTCAGTGATAACCCGTAAATTTTAGTCGCAATCCCCTTGCCGGCCAGGGCTGGAAAATGTTTTTGAACCTGCGCGTGTCAACCGTTTGCAAACGGCTGCCGTTACGGTGGTGCCCCGGGACATTCCGGGGACCATTACACCCATATCACAGAGGAAACCCCATGAACAAAGTCATCGCTGCCCTGATCGCCGGTCTTTTCGCTGCTGGTGCTTTTGCACAAGCTGCCGCGCCTGCGGCTCCCGCTGCACCTGCGGCACCAGCCGTGGCGGCCACGCCGGCCATGCCAGCCGCCAAAGCCGAAGTCAAAATGGACGCCAAGGCTGCCAAGGCCGAAAAAGCCGCTGCTGCCAAAGCTGCCAAGGAAGAAAAAGCAGCCAAGGCCAAGGCCATGAAAGAAGAAAAAGCCGCCAAGGCGAAAGCTGCCAAGGAAGCCAAAGCAGCCAAAGCCAAGGCAGCCAAGGAAGCCCGCGCCGCCAAACGCGCTGCTGCCAAGGCCGAAGCCAAGAAGTAATCCCTCTGCCCGCTTGATCAATGCCCGCGCTGCGGGCATTTTTCATGGCGCTCGTTTATGCTGACCGCCTGACCAACCGCCGGTGATTCCATGTCCCTTCAAACATTTTTGCGCACAGGCGCCCTTCGCTGCTTTTTCTTCGCTGCAGGGATGCTGGCTTGCACCTTGACCGCCACGGCGCAAGACGCGCCCCAGATGGGCCTGCAACGCACCATGCTGTCTGCCGGCATGTATCAGATCGACGTGCAGCTGGCCCTGACGCCCGCGCAGCGGCAGACCGGGCTGATGTTCCGCAAGGAGATGCCCCAGAGCGAGGGCATGCTCTTCATTTTCGAGGAGCCCAGCCAGCAGTGCTTCTGGATGAAAAACACGCTGCTGCCGCTGACGGCCGCGTTCGTGGACGACGACGGCACCATCGTGAACCTGGCAGACATGAAGCCGCAGACCACCGACTCGCATTGCTCGGAAAAGCCGGTGCGCTTCGTGCTGGAGATGAATGTGGGCTGGTTTGCCAAGAAAGGCATCAAGCCCGGAAGCCGTTTGCGCGGCCCGGTCTTCGAGGGCCGTAAGTAACGCGACAGGAACCGGGGCCTGCAAATAAAAAAGTAAAAAAGGCGATCCACATACTGCGGATCGCCTTTTTTTTGAAGGGTTCAAGCGCCTGCCGCGCAGGTCGCCCTGGCCGGGGTCTTCAGGCCGTGAAAGCCGCCAGCGCCGCGTTCAGGGTCTTGCTCGGACGCATCACGGTGTCCAGCTTGGACAGGTCAGGCTGGTAATAGCCACCGATGTCCACCGCCTTGCCCTGCACCGCCTGGAGTTCGGCAACGATGGCCTGCTCGCTGCCCGCCAGTGCCTTTGCCAGCGGTGCGAAGCGCGCGGCCAAAGCGGCGTCTTCTGTCTGTGCGGCCAGCTCCTGGGCCCAGTACATCGCCAGGTAGAACTGGCTGCCACGGTTGTCCAGTTGCCCGGTCTTGGGCGATGGGTTTTTGTTGTTGTCGAGCAGCTTGCCGGTGGCGGCATCCAGCGTTTTGGCCAAGACCTTGGCCTGGCCGTTTCCTGTCTTGATACCGAGGTCTTCCAGCGACACGGCCAGTGCCAGGAACTCGCCCAGCGAATCCCAGCGCAGGTGGTTTTCCTCCACCAGTTGCTGGACATGCTTGGGGGCGGAGCCGCCGGCACCGGTTTCATACATGCCGCCGCCGGCCATCAGGGGCACGATGGACAACATCTTGGCGCTGGTGCCCAGTTCCATGATGGGGAACAGGTCGGTCAGGTAGTCACGCAGGATGTTGCCCGTCGCGCTGATGGTGTCCAGGCCGCGGACCACGCGCTCCAGCGTGTAACGCATGGCGCGCACCTGGCTCATGATCTGGATGTCCAGGCCGGCCGTGTCGTGCTCGTGCAGATACATCTTCACCTTGGTGATCATCTGCGCCTCGTGCGGGCGGTAAGCGTCGAGCCAGAACACCACTGGCATGCCGGAATTGCGTGAACGCGTCACCGCGAGCTTGACCCAGTCGCGAATCGCCGCGTCCTTGACCTGGCACATGCGCCAGATGTCGCCCGCTTCCACATCCTGGCTCAGCAGCACCTCGCCTGTGGCCAGGTCGGTGATGTTCGCCACACCGGCCTCTGCGATCTCGAAGGTCTTGTCGTGCGAGCCGTATTCCTCGGCCTGCTGGGCCATCAGGCCCACGTTGGGCACCGTGCCCATGGTTTTCGGATCAAAAGCGCCATGCCACTTGCAGAAGTTGATGATCTCCTGATAGATGCGGGCAAAGGTCGATTCCGGCATGACGGCCTTGACGTCCTTCAGGCGGCCATCGGCGCCCCACATCTTGCCGCCGTTGCGGATCATGGCGGGCATGGAGGCGTCCACGATGATGTCGTTGGGTGAATGGAAGTTGGTGATGCCCTTGGCCGAATCGACCATGGCCAACTCGGGCCGGCCTTCGTGGCAGGCGTGCAGGTCGCGCTTGATCTCGTCCTGCTTGCTCTGGGGCAGCGTGGCGATCTTGTTGTACAGATCGACCATGCCATTGTTGACGTTGACGCCGAGCTCTTCAAACAACTTCGCGTGTTTTTCGAACGCTTCCTTGTAGAAAATCTTCACGCAATGACCGAACACGATGGGGTGTGAAACCTTCATCATGGTCGCTTTCACGTGCAGCGAGAACATCACACCGGTGTTGTGCGCGTCCTCGATCTCCTTTTCATAGAACTCGACCAGCGCCTTCTTGCTCATGAACATCGAGTCGATGATCTCGCGGTCCAGCAGCGCGACCTTGGGCTTGAGCACGATGGTCTTGCCGCTTTTGGTGATCAGTTCCATCTTGACGTCGCGCGCGCGGTCCAGCGTCATGGATTTCTCGCCGTGGTAGAAGTCGCCGGCGTGCATGTGCGAGACATGTGAACGCGATGCCTGGCTCCACTCGGCCATGCTGTGCGGGTTCTTGCGTGCGTACTCCTTGACAGCCTTGGGCGCACGGCGGTCCGAATTGCCTTCACGCAGCACCGGGTTCACGGCGCTGCCGGTGCACTTGTTGTACCGGGCGCGCACATCCTTGTCCTCGTCGGTCTTGGGGCTTTCGGGATAGTCAGGAATCTTGTAGCCCTTGTCCTGCAGCTCCTTGATCGCGTCCTTGAGCTGGGCCACCGACGCGCTGATGTTGGGCAGCTTGATGATGTTGGCCTGCGGTTTGAGCGTCAGCTTGCCCAGCTCCGACAGGGTGTCGGGCACGCGTTGCGCCTCGGTCAGGCATTCCGGGAATTGCCCCAGAATCCGCCCCGCCACCGAGATATCGGCGGTATCAACCTTGATGCCGGCCGGCGCCGTGAAAGTACGCACGATGGGCAAAAACGAGCTGGTCGCCAGCAACGGCGCCTCGTCGGTCAGCGTGTAGATGATGGTGGGTTGCTCGTTGCTCATCGCTTATCTCCAGAACTGTTATGGGAACGCCACCGGCTGGGTCACAGGCCGGCTGGACATGATCGGATGGTGCCTGATTCCTTGCGGGAATGGCACCTGCCCTGCCAAGCATTTTATGCAATGCGATGCCACGATACGAAATTTCATTGATCGCAGCGAACTATTTTTTCAGGCACAAAAAAGCCCGAAGCAGACTTCGGGCTTTTTGGAGGCTCGCGGCGCAGGCAAGCGCCGCGCCGGCTCAGGCGAAGTTGGCCGCCGCGAAGTCCCAGTTGGCGAGCTTGTCGAGGAAGGTCTCGACAAACTTCGGACGCATGTTGCGGTAGTCGATGTAATAGGCGTGCTCCCACACATCCACCGTCAGCAAGGCCTTGTCGGCCGTGGTCAGCGGTGTGCCTGCGGGGCCGGTGTTGACGATGTCAACGCTGCCATCGGCCTTTTTCACCAGCCAGGTCCAGCCAGAACCGAAATTGCCCACGGCGGACTTGACGAAGGCCTCCTTGAAGGCAGCGTAGGAGCCGAACTTCGCGTTGATGGCCGCAGCCAGCGCGCCAGAAGGCTCGCCGCCGCCGGCCGGCTTCATGCAGCTCCAGAAGAAGGTGTGGTTCCAGATCTGCGCTGCGTTGTTGTAGACGCCGCCGCTGGACTTCTTGACGATTTCCTCCAGCGTCATGGCTTCGAACTCGGTGCCTTTCTGAAGATTGTTCAGGTTGTCCACATAAGCCTTGTGATGCTTGCCGTGGTGGTATTCAAAGGCCTCCTGGCTGTAATGGGGTGCCAGGGCATCGATCGGGTAAGGGAGCGGGGGGAGTTTGTGTTCCATTGTTGTTCCTCGTGAGGTGTTGTGATGTTGCGATGATAAAGGTGGCTGAAAGGCAGCTGTCGAGGATCATTGTAAAAAACTAAATCAGCCGCGGTGCTGAAACGGTCAAATCGACCTCGCCGTCGGCAAGGGTAGCCCGCAGCGCCTGGCCCGGCGCGGTGTCGGCGGCATGGGTGATCGCCTGGCCGTGCATGTCGGCCAGCCAGGCATACCCGCGCTGCAGCACCAGATGGGGGTCCAGGGGCGCCAGCCGAAGCTGGGCCCGCTCCAGCCGGCGCTGCTGCTGCTGCACGGCCCGATCCAGGGCTTGCGGAAACGCCACCTTGAGCGCCTGCAAGCTGTTTTTCTCGCGCTGGAGACCGGATTGCAGCGCGTGGCGCAGGCCCTGCGCATGGCTGGCCAGCCGCGCCTGTTGCCGCGTCACCAGATGGGAAGGCCGGCTGACACGGGCCGAGGCCCAGTCCAGGCGCTGGTTGTTTGCTTGCACTTGCCTGTCCACGCCATAACGCAAGCGGTCCTGCAGGTCATCGAGTTCACCCTGCCAGACTTTTTGCGGCTGCGCACACAGTTCGGCCGCCGCGGTGGGTGTGGGCGCGCGCAAGTCGGCACAGAAGTCTGCAATGGTGAAGTCGGTTTCGTGGCCGACACCGCAGACCACCGGCACCGGCGAGGCCACGATGAGGCGTGCAAGTTCTTCGTCATTGAAGGCCCACAGGTCTTCCATCGCCCCGCCGCCGCGTACCAGCAGCAACACGTCCACCTCGGCGCGCTGCCACGCCAGGCGAAGGGCCTGGCGCAACTCTGCGGGCGCCTGCGCGCCCTGCACACTGGCCGGGTAAATCACCACCGGCACGTGGGGCGCTCGGCGCTGCAACGCGGTGACGACGTCGTGCAGGGCCGCCGCGCCCAGCGAGGTCACCACCCCGATGGCACGGGGCAGCGCGGGAAGGCCGCGTTTGCGTCCGGCGTCGAACAGCCCCTCCGCTTCCAGCCGGTTTTTGAGTGCGACGAAGCGCTCAAAAAGGGTGCCCTGCCCGGCCTGCTGCATCGATTCGGCGACCAGTTGCAGCTCGCCACGCGCCTCGTACACCCCGAGCCGGCCGCGCACTTCCACCAGCAAGCCGTCGCGCGGCGCGAAGTCCAGCAGCCCGGCGGCCCGGCGGAACATGGCGCAGCGAATCTGCCCCTGCTCGTCCTTCAGCGAAAAATAGCAGTGGCCGCTGGCCGCCCGCGAAAATCCGGTGAGTTCGCCGCGCACCGACACCGGGTTGAAACGGGCTTCCAGGCTGTCTGCGATGGCCCGCAGGAGGGAACCCACCGGCCAGATGCGTGTACCGCCCCGGGCCCCCCGCATCGGGTCTGGTTCAAAGAAGGGCTCAGACATGCTCAAACCCGCTGAATTCATGCGGGTAATACTCCACAGAGACGGCCCGCCATGCGGGGAAAACGGAGATTTGCCGGGGAGTTTCGCCAATACTCATGCAAGTCATTGATTTTTAAAGGTTTTCTTCTGCCCAATTTTTCATCGTTTTGTCACATGCGCCGCCTGGCGGGCCTTTGCGCGGTGCGGCCTGCCACTTACTCACAAAGTTATCCACACGTTCTGTGGGTTAAGTCTTACACGCCCCACCCTGCCTAAGGAAACCGTTGAGACCAGCGCTGAAACCGGGAGCGGCGCCAGGCTGGGCCATAATCCCAGCAACTATCCGCCTGGAGATTTGCCCTTGTTTTCGATCATACAAGCCGCAGGCTGGCCGATCTGGCCCCTCATTGCCTGCTCCATTCTCGCGCTGGCGCTCGTGATCGAACGCTTTGCCAGCCTGAAAACCGCAAGAATCGCCCCGCCCAAACTGCTGGACGAAGCCATCACGGTCTCGCGCGCAGGTGTGCCCGGCACCGACGTCGTCTCGCATCTGGAACACAACTCCCTGCTGGGCGCCGTGCTTGCCAGCGGGTTTCGCGCCCTCAACACCAACCCGCGCATCAGCGAGGATGACCTGCGATCCACACTGGAAAGCGCTGGGCGGCGCGCAGCCCACACGCTGGAGCGCTACCTGGCGGCACTGGCCACCATCGCCTCGGCCGCGCCGCTGCTGGGCTTGCTGGGCACCGTCATCGGTATGATCGAGATTTTCGGCTCGCAGGCCGGCACCGGCGGGGTGGCCGGGGTCGGCGGCGGCAATCCGGCTCAACTGGCTCAGGGGATCTCGATCGCGCTGTACAACACGG
>CAMLDT010000032.1 GCA_946479075.1 uncultured Polaromonas sp. | reverse complement strand
GAACATCGATGACACGGTGCAGGTGCAGGTCAACACCTTCCGGGTCGCGCTGGAACACTGGCAGCGCTGGCAGGCGCTGGGCCAGGCCGCGCGCTAGCTGCGAACCGGCTGACCCAGTGCGGCCGGCATGCGCGCACCGCGCCCCAGCCCGGCGAGCACCAGCAGGGCGGCCAGGTAGGGCGTCATCTGGATCACATAGGACGACACCGGCAGGCTGAACGCCTGCGCCCGCAGCGACAGCGCCTCGGCTGCGCCGAACATCAGGCAGGCCAGCAGGCTGCCGACCGGCATCCAGCGTCCCACAATGATGGCGGCCAGCACCAGGTAGCCGCGACCGCCAGTCATGCCATCGGTGAAGGTGCCGACCTGCTGCAGCGACAGCACCGAACCGGCCAGCCCGGCCAGCGCGCCACCAGCGACCATGGCTGCCAGGCGCACACGTGCCGGGTTGGCACCCGCGGCAAAGGCAGCGAGCGGGTTTTCGCCCACAGCGCGCAGCGTCAGCCCGGACCGCGTGCGAAACAGGAACAGGGCGACCGGCAGCACCAGCAAAAAAGCCAGGTAGGTCAATGGCGGCTGCTGGAACAGCAGCGGGCCGACCACGGGCAGCGCTGACAGCCCGGGGATCGGCCAGGTTTCCAGCAGCGGCACGCGGATCACCGGTGCGCCCCCGCCCGACGCTGCGGCACGCAGCAGAAAACTCGTGAGGCCCAGCGCCAGGATGTTGGATGCCAGGCCGGTCACCATGTGTTCGGTGTTGTAGCGCACCGTGGCAATGCCCACCACCAGCGCCAGCAGCATGCCGCCGAAAGCGCTGGCGGCCAGGCCGACGCCTGCGCTGGATGCAAGGTGGGTGGCGATGACGCCGAAAAAGGCGCCCGTCAGCATCTGGCCTTCGAGGCCCACGGCCACTGTGCCGCTGCGTTCGCTCAGAATGCCGCCGAGCGCGGCGAGCAGCAGTGGCGTCGCGATGCGCAGGCTCGCTGCCAGGAAATCGAGAAGCAGGGCCATGTCCATGGCTTACACCTTGTCGCCGCCGGAGCGGCCCATCGCACACAACACAAAAATCATCGTCAGCCCCTGGATCACCAGCACCAGCGAGGAGGGCACACCGACCTGGCGCTGCATCGCCAGCGCGCCGGTTTCGAGGAATCCAAAAAACAGCGCCGCTGGCAGCACATACAGCGGATTGAGTGCGCCCATCAACGCGATGGCGACAGCATTGAAGCCGAAGCCGGCCGAGAAACCTTCGATCAGGCGGTAGTGGATGCCCAGGCATTCGATGCCCCCGGCCAGACCGGCGAGCGCGCCGGCCGAACACATCAGGCCGAAGATGGCACGGCCCGGCGACATGCCGGCGTAGCGCGCGGCCGACGGGCTGGCGCCGACCACGCGCCAGCGGAAACCCAGGGTGGTGCGCCAGAGCACAAAGTTCGCGCCCAGCGTTGCCAGCACCGCGAACACGATGCCGATGTGCAGGTCGGTGCCGGGCACCAGCTTGGGCAACCAGGCCGCCGATTCGAACAGCGGCGACTGCGGAAAGCCGGCGCCTTCCTCGCCCATGCGGCCGTGCAGCAGCTCGGCCACCAGCAGCAGCGCGACAAAGTTCAGCAACAGCGTCACCAGCACCTCATGCACGCCGCGAAACACACGGATGGAGGCGGCAACACCGGCCCAGGCCGCACCACCGGCGGCGCCGGCCGCCAGCGCCAGCGGGAGCAGGGCCCAGGCTGGCCAGCCGCCGGCAAACAGGGCAACGGCCGATGCGGCTGCACCACCGACGGCAAGCTGGCCTTCGGCGCCGATGTTCAGCACCTTGCCGCGAAAACACAGGGCAATGCCGACAGCGCACAGCAGGTAGGGCGTGCTGCGGTTCAGGCCGACCACCGCCCGCTCCCAGGAGCCGACCGCCCCCATGACCAGGTGGTAATAAGCCAGAAACGGGTTTTTCCCGGCGATCAGGATCAGCATCGCGGTGATCAGGAAGGCCATGCCGATGGAGGCGGCGGCGCGCCACAGCGGGCCGGAACGATGAGCTGCGTCGAGTAAACGCGAAGAAAGCCTGGCGGCAGGCAGGTCCTGCGTTTGCGCTGTCATGTTGTTTCCTGCAAGGCGCCGGCCATGGCCAGGCCGATACGTTCAATGTCTGCTTCGCTGCGATCCATCAGCAGCACGATGCGGCCGTCGGACAGGACCCCCACGCGATCACCGACGGTCAGCACTTCCTCAAGTTCCGACGAGATGTAAAGCACGGCTGCGCCTGCGTCGCGCAGTTTCTGCAAGCTTTCCATCACGAAGCGGGTGGCACCGGGATCCAGGCCCCAGGTCGGCTGAAAGGCGATGACAACTTGCGGCTGGCGGCCGAGTTCGCGCGCCAGCGCCACCTTTTGCTGGTTGCCGCCGGACAGCGTGCGCGCGGCGGCCGCGGGTGAGGCGGCGCGCACGTCGAAGTCGCGCATGCGCTGCCGGGCCGTGCGGCAGGTGGCGGCGCGGTCGATACGGCCAGCCACGGAGTAAGGCCGTCGGCCGATGTCGCGCAGCATCAGGTTGTCCTCGATGGACATGCCCTGGACCAGGCTGGTGCCGGATCGGTCCGCCGGGATGTAGGCGATGCCGGCTTCCAGCCGCTCGGCGGCGCCGCCGGCACTGATGTCCACACCATCGAGAAAAATGCGGCCGCGCAACGGCGCGTTCAGGCCAGCCAGCGTGTTGGCCAGTTCGCCCTGGCCGTTGCCATCGATGCCGGCAAGCGCCAGCACCTCGCCGGCGTGCAGTTCAAAACTGGCGTCCTTCAGGCGCTCTGCGCCCGTAGTGTCGCGCGCTGCGAGCGCCTCGACCTTGAGCCGCACCGGGCCGGCGAGCGCAGCGCGGCGTTCGGCCGGCGCGGCCAGTTCCCGGCCGACCATCATGCGGGCCAGCGACTCGCGTGTTGCGCCGGCGGCCGGCGCCGTACCCACCACCTGGCCATCACGCAGCACCACGATTTCGTCGGCCACCGCCAGCACCTCACCCAGCTTGTGGGTGATGAACACCACCGAATGCCCTTCGGCGCGAAACCGCTGGAGGAATTCCAGCAGGCGGGCGATTTCAGGGGGCGACAGAATGGAGGTGGGCTCGTCGAGAATCAGCAGGTCGGCCCCGCGCAGGATGGCCTTGAGGATTTCGATGCGCTGCTTTTCCCCCAGCGCCAACCGTTCGACCCGGGCGGCTGGATCGATGTCCAGGCCGTAGCGCTGGGCGGCATCGCGCACCTTGTCGGCCATGGCGGCGTGGTCCAGCCACGTGCCACCCTGGGCGCTCCAGCCGAGCATCAGGTTTTCGCTCACGGTCATCGCCTCGACCAGCGTGAAGTGCTGGTGGATCATGGCAATGCCTGCCTGCAGGGCCGCCTTGGGGCTGCCTGCATCGAGCTCGCGGCCGCGGTAAACGATGGCGCCCTCATCAGCGCGCACCATGCCGAACAACACCTTCATCAGCGTGCTCTTGCCCGAGCCGTTCTCGCCGAGCAAGCCGACGATCTGCCCGGGCTGGACCGTGAAGTTGATGTTGCGATTGGCCCGAACGCTGCCATAGGACTTCGAGATGCCGCGCATCTCGAGCAAAGCCTGCATCTCAGAGACCTCCGCGGGCGTCTTCCTTGGAGACGGTGATGGTCAACTGACCGGTGGCGAACTTCTTCTTCAGTGCCTCGATTTCCGCCACCACTTCTTTGGGAACGGCTGGACCGTAAGGTTTGCCGGGCGCGTACATCAGGTCGGCACCGGGGCCGGCTTTGGCGTCGTAGCCGTAGGTCAACAGCGCCGGCTTGAGCGTGCCGGCGCGCGCTTCTGCGGCAGCGGCCACGTACATGTCATCCCACTTTTCAATGATGGCGGCAAGTACCTGCTGCGGCGCTGCCTCGACGTGCCCGAAGGAGCGGCCGCTGGTGTAGACGTTTTTCTCCTTGGCGGCCTGCACGATGCCGTTCTGGCCGGCGTTGAGCTTGCCGAAAACAAAGTCTGCACCGCCGGCGATCAGCGCGAGTGCCGCTTCCTTGGCCATCGCCGCGTCTTCCATGTCCTTGATGTAGATGACGCGCACTTCGGCATTGGGCTTCACGCTCTTGACGCCCTGGCGGAAGCCGCCAACTTGCTGGACCACATTGGGCAGGCCCTCAAGACCGTTGACGGAACCGATCTTGCCGGTCTTGGACATCCGCGCCGCGAGCACGCCCATGACATAGCCGACCTGCGCATTGTCGTAGTCCACCGAGGTCACGTTTTTTCCCATGCCGCTGGCGCCCGAGCCCACGATGAAACTGGTTTTTTCGAATTCCGGGCCTACCCGCTGGGCGGCCGACAGGAAACGGCCCGAGTGGCCGATCACCGGGTTGAAACCACGGCGCGCGTAGTCTTTCATGGTTTCGATGTGGTCGGAGGGTGCGACGTTTTCAGAGTACGCGGTTTCAGCGCCGTTGCTCTTGAGTTTGGTGATGGCACCGAAGCCGTTGGCGTTCCAGCTCTGGTCGTTGATGGAGCCGGGCAGCAGCATGGCGACCTTGCCTTGGGCCAGTACAGCGGGCGTAGCCATCAGGCTGGCACTGGCCAGAGCCAGCGCGGCGGCCAGACGGGGGAAAGAGAAGGGGATGTGGCGGATGCGCATGGAAAACTCCTTGTGAAAGTGACGGTGTTTCCGCAAGAAGCAGGCCATGGCAGAGCGGGCGAGGCCGGTGCCAGCGCTGGACGCCCGACCTCGGCCCCGGGTGCGGGAATGCGGCCATTCGCCCTCTTTTTTGTTGCACCGCGGTGCCGTTTTGGCATCAGTCCAAAAGCGTGCGCCGATGACGGCGCGTGCACTGAAGCAATCGCTTCATTCCCTGTTTTGGGTCAGTGCGAGCAGGCGTTCAGCCACGAATTCCGAAAAAAGTGCCGAGGCCACGGGCAGCACCCGCCCGCGCAGGGCCATCAGGACCAGGCGCGCAGGCGGCAGATTGCGCTCGTTGATCGGCACGGCGACTGTGCCGGCGTCGGCGCCGATGGCGATCTGGAAGCTGATGCCGCCCGCTTCGCGTGCGAAGCCGCGCATCAGTTCAAAGGAGTTGGACACCAGCATGGCGTCGGGTTTGACCGATGACTTGTCCAGCATGTCATCGAGCACGCTGCGCCCGGAAAGGCTGCGGTCGGGCAAGGCATGCGGATATTTCAGGCAATCCTTCAGCCGCACACTGGCCTTGCCGGCCAGCGGGTGGTCGGGCGCCATGATGGCGCAGGTCTGCTGCTGTACCTGGGCCAGCACGCGCAGACCGCTGGCCGCCGGGGGATTGAACACCAGCGCCAGGTCCACCTCGAACTCCAGCACCGACTGCACGGCTTTCTCGCGGTCGAGGATCTTGATGTCGAAGCTGACGGCGGGGTGTATCTTCTGGAAATCGACAATGGCTGCGGGAAGAAATGCAGACGCCAGCGCCTGGCTGCCCGCCATCGCCACGTGGCCGCGCCTCAGACCGCGCAGGGCTTCGATCTCGGAGCGCACATGGGCCAGGTCGGCAGCGCGCC
Organism: uncultured Polaromonas sp.; assembly: GCA_946479075.1. The sequence goes on along the minus strand of CAMLDT010000032.1, from coordinate 17,271 downwards.
GTCGCGCATAACTGACGAAGAGTTCACCGGCAGCCGTCAGCCTGACGCCGCGCGGCCGGCGCTCGAAGATGGGGGTGCCAAGTTCCCGCTCCAGATCCTGGATGCGCCGGTTGACGGCGGACGCCGCGACGTGAAGCTGTTCTGCCGCCGCACGGATGGAGCCGCAGCGGGAAACCGCATCGACATAGTCAAGAAATCTCAGGTGTTGCATGCAGACGCTGGAAGCAAGAGTGATGCCGAACCGGCAACGCGACGTGACTGAATGAGGTGCAATGGCAAGCGCCCGGTGGCACATGGTTTGCGTGTGAACCGGCATGACTTTGCCGATCACACATCTTCCCGAAATCGACCTGGGTGAATTCCATGGGGAAACGGCAGGCGGGCTCGCGCGCCGGACGCAACTCGCCCGCACGCTGGACCAGGCTTGCCGCGACATCGGTTTTATCGTGGTCAAGGGGCACCGCGTGCCAGCGAGGGTCTTGCAGGACACTTTCGACGCTGCTTTCAGGTTCTTCGACGCGCCGGAGTCGCTTCGGCGCAGCGCCATGCCCGCCGACGGTCGGGTTCGGGGCTACACACCGATGCTGCACCAGCAACTGGCGCGCAGCCTGCACCATGAAACGCCGCCGGACCTGTTCGAGCGTTTCCGCATGGGGCCGTTCGAACTGCCGGCTGACGAGTACCACCTCTCGCGCAGCAAGGGCTGGTTTGCGCCCAACGTCTGGCCTGAAAACATGCCGGGTTTTCGCGATGCCTTGCAGGCCTACTACAGGGCCATGGAAGGGCTGGCGCACGATCTCATGCGTTTGTTCGCGCTGGCGCTGGATCTGCCCACCGCGTATTTCGACCGCTACACCGACAGGCACATCTCCTCGCTGTGCCTGAACCACTACCCGGCCTTGCAAGCGGCCCCCGCCCAGGGGCAGCTGCGGGCCGGCGAGCACACTGACTACGGGTCGCTGACCATCGTCGCGCCCAGCGCAGCGCCCGGACGGCTCCAGGTCCACACGCGCAGCGGCGAATGGATTGACGTGGCGCCGACCGAGGGCCAGTTTGTCGTCAACATCGGCGACCTGATGGCGCAGTGGACCAATGACCGGTGGGTGTCCACCCTGCATCGCGTGGGCAACCCGCCGGAGGCCGCCGGCCCGAGCAGCCGCCGTGTCGCCCTGGTGTTTTTCCACCAGCCCAACGACGATGCCCTGATCGAATGCATCCCGACCTGCCGGGTGGCCGGCCAGGCGCCGCTGTACCCACCCATCACTTCAGGCGAGCACCTGCGCCAGAAGATCACCCGCCACTTCACACCCCAAAAGGCTTTTTGACCCATGTACAAGATCGACGTTTTCAGAGTTCCGTGCGCAGGCCCGGGCGACACTTCAGGGCTGCAACATCTGATCGATTCTGGCGAGGTCGATCCGGCCCACATCGTCGCTGTCATGGGAAAAACCGAAGGCAACGGCTGTGTCAATGACTACACCCGCGAATACGCCACCGCCATGCTGCAGGCGCTGCTGGGGCGGCACCTCGGGCTGGCGCCGGAGGCGGTGGGGCGGCGCGTGGCCTTTGTGATGTCCGGCGGCACGGAGGGCGTGTTGTCGCCGCACCTGAGCGTTTTTTCGCGAAAACCGGCTGTGCGGGGAGCGCCGTCCGGGCAAAAGCGCCTGTCCATCGGCATCGCATTCACGCGTGATTTCCTTCCCGAGGAGATGGGGCGCCGCGAACAGATTGAGGAAACTGCTGCCGCCGTCAAGCGTGCCATGGCGGATGGGGGCATCGGCTCCGTGGACGATGTGCACTTCGTCCAGGTCAAGTGCCCGCTGCTGACGGCGGCCAAGATTGCGGATGCCCGGTTGCGCGGCCACGAGCCGGTCACCGCCGATACCTACGAATCCATGGGTTATTCGCGGGGGGCCTCCGCGCTGGGCGTGGCGCTGGCGACGGGCGAGGCGGGCTCCCAGCTGTTTGAGGACGCTGCCGTGCTGCACGACTGGACACTGTGCTCCTCGGTGGCATCGACTTCGGCTGGCATCGAGATCGAGCACAACGTCGTGATCGTGATGGGCATGAGCACGCAGGCCTGCAGCGAGCTGGTGATTGCGCATGAGGTGATGGCCGATGCCATCGATGCTGCCGCAGTGCGCCGTGCCATTGCGGCGCTGGGCGTCGGCGAAGACGACGCACCGCGTCGCATTGTCAACGTCTTTGCCAAGGCCGAAGCCAGCCCTGAAGGTCAGGTGCGGGGCGTGCGCCACACCATGCTGGGCGACTCCGACATCAACCCCACCCGTCATGCGCGCGCGGCCGTTGGCGCAGTGATTGCCTCGGTGGTGGGTCACGGCATGGTTTACGTCTCGGGCGGTGCCGAACACCAGGGACCGGCCGGTGGCGGCCCGGTGGCCGTGATCGCGCGCTGCTGAGAACTGGCAGAATTGCAGGCATGCCAGACATGCCGCAACCCGACCCCCGACCCCGGCCAGAAGCGCGCAGCGCCTATCGTGTTTTTCGTCCCATCAGCACGCGCTGGTCCGACAACGATGTTTATGGCCATGTCAACAACGTCATCTACTACAGCTGGTTCGATACCGCCGTCAATGGCCACCTGATCGAGTCCGGCGGAATCGACATCCATCACGGCCAGGTCATAGGCCTGGTGATCGAAACGCAATGCAACTATTTTTCACCGCTGGCTTTTCCCGATCCTGTGCTCGCGGGCATCCGTGTCGCGCATATCGGTTCGTCCAGCGTGCGTTACGAGGTGGGCCTGTTCGCCGGCAAGCCCGGTGATCCGGCGTCAGAGATGACCGCGGCGAAGGGCCACTTCATTCACGTCTACGTTGACAAGCAGTCGCGCCGGCCCGCGGCCTTGCCCACCCAACTCCTGTCAGTACTGGAACAACTCAAGTGACACATCCTTCCGCCCGCCCGGCAGTGACCGACCCGTCCAGTGTGGACGCCGCCATCGAGAGCCGGTTTTCGGCACGGGCGTTTTTGCCGCAGTCGGTGCCGCGCGAGCTTATCGAAGACATTCTTCGCGTCGCCAGCCGCGCCCCATCGGGAAACAATGCCCAGCCCTGGAAGGTGTATGTGCTGCAGGGCCAGAGCCTGGCAGGTCTGGTGGACAAGGTCAGCACGGCCCATGATGCCGTGTATGCGGACCCCAGCCTTGCTGCCAGTTACGTGGAGGAGTACGACTACTACCCGCGCAAGTGGATCAGCCCCTACATCGACAGGCGCCGCGAAAACGGCTGGAGCCTGTATGGCTTGATGGGTATCACCAAGGGTGACAAGGACAAGATGCATGCCCAGCACAACCGCAACTTCCGCTTCTTTGATGCGCCGGTCGGGCTCATGTTCACGGTGGACCGCATCATGGGGCAGGGCAGCCTGCTGGACTACGGCATGTTTTTGCAGAACATCATGGTGGCGGCCCGCGCGCGCGGCTTGCACACCTGTCCGCAGGCAGCATGGAACGGCTTTGCAAAAATCATCCTGCCGCACATCGGCGCAGGCCCGGACGAAATGGTGGTTTGCGGAATGGCCCTCGGGCACCTGGATGAAGAGGCCATCGTGAACACCCTGCACACACCGCGTGAGGCGGTGCAGGGCATCACGACCTGGCTCGACTAGCAGCCGACCTGGCCTCAGGCTTAACGGAACAGTGCAGCATCCATCTCGCGCAGGCTGGGTGCCACACGAACGTTCACGCCGTTCATGAGGTCCAGCACCTGGCTTTGCAGGTCGATGCCGGGCGCAATTTCCGTGAGCATCAGGCCTTCGGCGCGCACTTCGAAGACGGCGCGTTCGGTGATGATTTTGGCCTGCTGGCCACGCTCGGCCACGTTGCGCCGCACCGGATACGTGATGTGGTCGGCCGCCTTCACAAACTTTTTCACCTTGCCCTCCTTGAGGATGACCAGCTTGCCGTCCTTGAACTCGACTTCCAGGCCACCTGTGGTGAAGGTGCCGGTGAACAACAACTCCTGCGCGTTGTAGGCGATGTCGATGAAGCCCCCGGCCCCGGGGTTGGCGACGCCGAAGCGCGAGACGTTGACATTGCCGGCGTCGTCAAACTGCGCGAAAGCCAGCGCGGCAAACGGGCAACCACCGCCGTCGATGAAGTCGAACTGGCTCACGCCGTCGAGCAGGGCTTCGGGGTACTTGTTGGCCGAGAACTGCCAGCCGCTCATCACCAGCCCGCCAAAGGGGCCGTGCTCGGTGGTGAATTGGTAGTCGCGGTAGCCGCCGTCCTTGAAGTGGCCGTCTTCGAGCAGCACCGTGGGGACGTCGGACGAGGCGCCAAAACCGAAGATGGACGTCACCCCCGGGCGGACTTCGACCGCCGCGCGGCGCGCGATGATCTTGTCTGTGCCAAAGGGCAAGCGGTCGCTGGTCTGGCCGCCCCAGGCCACGCCACCCAAATAGCTTTCGTCATAGGCGACCTGCGTGGTCATCATTTGCTGATCGTCCACCACCACCTTGTCCACCAGCACGCCGGGGATCTTGACCATGGGCGCAGGGCGGCTGCCGCGCTCGACGATGCGGCGCACTTGCGCGATCACGGTTCCGCCGCAGGCCTTGACCGCCAGTGCAATCTGCAGGGACGAGGAGTGGATGGGTTCGTCCTCGAATGACAGGTTGCCGAATTCATCGGCGGTCGAAGCACGGATGAAGCCCACATTCAGCGGCCAGCTCGGGTAAAACAGGTAATCCTGGCCCTCGAACTCGACGCGCTTGATGAGGTCGTCCTTGGCCAGGGTCGTGAACTTGCCACCGGTCTGGCGCGGGTCGGCGTAAGTGTCCAGGCCGATTTTGGTGAGGTAACCGGGGCTGCGGCGCGCCACTTCCCGCAGCCAGTGCATGCTGGCACCTATGGGCCAGCTGTAGGCCTCGATGCGGTTCTCGCGGATCAGCCGCATCAGCTCCGGGCGCTTGCCGGTGACGGGGTCGGTCGGGTTCACGTAGGAGCCTGAAACGATGCGTTTCATCAGGCCTTCAACGGCTACGTGGTCCATGCCGCGGATGCCCATCGCGTCGCCGGTGCCGCAGGGGAAATAGAAAGTCACATCGCGCGGCTCGGCCGAGGTCTTGAACCGTTCTGCCAGCCCCTTGAGCAGGGCATCCGGTGTGATCCATCCGATGACACCGACACTGGCCACGGCATCGCCGCTTTTGACAATGGCAACGGCTTCTTCTACCGAGCAGATCTTGCTCATACTCATACTTTCACTCCAAATTTCCTGAGGGTTGCCTGCGCCGTGGCGTGGCGACAGTTGTCTTTGAAAAAATGCGAAGCCAGCAGATCGCCGCTTTCGCCGTTGGGCGCGCCGTGTGACGCAAAATAAAGTTTGGTGGCGGCAATGGCTTCCTGCGGCAGGCGGGCATACGTGGCTGCGATGTCCATCGCGCGCTCCTGCGCCGCGCCGTCTTCGGCCAGGTGGTCGGCCAGTCCGAGGCGCATGGCCTCATCGCCCTGGAAAGGCGTGCCGCCCCAGACCAGTTGCCGGGCCCGCGTCCGGCCGACGCGGCTGACCAGCACCTCGATGCCCCAGGGAGGAATCCAGCCGATCTCCACCTCGGGAAGGTTCCAGCGCGTCGAGCGCGCCGTAACCACCACGTCGCAACTGGCGGCCAGCACAAAGCCGCCGCCCAGCGCAAATCCTTCTACCGCAGCGATGACCGGCTTGCGCAACATGCCGAGTTCCCGGCAAAACGACGCAGTGCGTGCCTCATGCGCGCACATCTCGTCGAGCGACATGGCCCCGAGTTCCTTGAGGTCGCTACCGGCGCAAAAGCCGGGCGCCTGGCCCGTCAGGACCACGGCGCCGATGTCGCCGTCCGCATCCAGTTCATGAAAGACCTGGCGCATCCTGGCCACCAGGTCGTCACCCAGCGCATTGCGGCGGGCAGGCCGGTTAATGCTGAGCAGCGCGACGCGGCCGCGCCTGTCCAGCTTCAGTTCTTCATGTGTCAAGGCAGGCTCCGTCTTTGTTCAAGAGTGTTCGCACGTCCGAGGCGTGCAGCTCACGCACCGCGATGTTTTCCTTCACGCTCAGAGCCGCAGCGTGGCCGATGGCGTGGCCGTAGCTGAAGCACTGCGCTGTCACGCGCGCCGAGGCCATGGCCTCGTGCTGCGCGCTGAGGCAGCGTCCTGTGGCGAGCAGGGATTCGCCCTGCAGCGGCACAAAGCAGCCCAGCGGGATGTCGTAGTAGTCCTCATACAGCCAGGAGAGGCGGGGTTTGACGCCGCTGTGCAGCTCTATTGGCCAGGCCGAACGGGCAATCGCATCGGTGCGCTTGCGGCCGGACTCCACATCTTCGTTTCGCAGCGTTTCCATGCCGGCGATCTGCCTGGTCTGGCGAACGCCGACCTGAACACCGGTGTCGTTGAGCGTGGCGTTCTCGCAGCCGGTCAGGGTGGCTCGGAAAAATTCCTGGTACTGCCTCGCCTGGAGCCGGCCTTCGATTTCGGCCTCGGTGAGGTCGGCGGCGATCAGCGGATTGAGTTCTCGCCCGTCGCGCCCGATGATGCGGGTGCAATTGCAAAGCAGTTCGTTGTCACGCGGGGTTGGAAAGAGGAAAGCCTTGGCGCGTGGCAGTTTGTAGCTGCCTGCCGCATTCGCCGCCATGATGGCCTTCGAGACCGCATCGGGCATGATCGAGTCATCGCCGTAGGTGGCCCGAAAGCGGGCTACATCCACGTTGCCCATGCGGAAAATCATGGTCGGGTTCTGCACCTTGCCATCCTGGCCAACATGGGTCGGCAGGTCAGCCATGGCAAACAGGTCGGCGTCGCCGCTGGCGTCAATGGTGATGCGGGCCTGGATATCGATCACGCCCTGCTTGGTGTAGGCCCGCACGCCCTCCACGCGTTCACCGCCATCCATGTGCACGCCGATCACGGTGGCGTGGTAGATCACGTGAACCCCATGGCGCTGGACCAGCTCGTCACCGGTTTCGCGCCAGGCCAGCGGCTCGTGCACCAGCGTCCAGGTGTCACCGTAGCGCACTGGAGCGGTCAGGCCGTTCCTGCTGTTCATTGTCGAGATGAACTCGTCGACAAAGCCGAACACGATCTTCTCCGGTTTGCCGGCCGCATCCGGCCGCGCCAGGTAGAGGCCGCAGACGGTGCCGGAGAGCCCGGCCACCGCCGCACCGCCACAAAAGCCATACCGTTCGAGCAGAACGACCTTCAGGCCCTGCCGGGCAGCGGTGCAGGCCGCTGCCAGGCCGGCGGCGCCACCACCGACGACCAGCACGTCGGCCGAGATTGTTTCTGCGGGACGTTTGTCCAGCAATCGGGATGCACTGGCCATGAGGGCTCCTTCAGTTGTTGAGCATGGTGCGCGGTAGCCACAGCGCTATTTCAGGGAAGGCGACCAGGACCAGCAAGGCCAGGACCTGGATGCCCACGAAAGGCCAGACCGAGCGGAAGATGTCGCCCATCGTGATCCCGGGCGGTGCCGCGCCCTTGAGATAAAAGGCGGCCGGCCCGAAAGGCGGCGAGATGTAGGAGATCTGCATGTTCATGCAGAACAGCACACCAATCCAGATCGGGTCAAAACCCAGAGTGACCAGCACCGGTACAAAAATTGGCGCGGTCAGCAGCAAAATGCCGATCCAGTCGATGATGCAACCCAGGACGATCCAGATCAGGTTGACCACCAGCAGGATGCCCCATTTGCCGATGGGCAATCCGGCAATCAGGTCTTTCAGGTACTGGGTCCCCCCGGCGATGGTGTAAATCCCGATCAGTGCGGAGGCACCGAAGAACAGCCAGTACAGCATGCAGGTGACCTTGGTTGTCTCTACCACCGCGCTCGACATGCCGGCCCAGGTCAGCCGCCGGTTCACGGCCGCTGCGACCACGGCACCCGCCACCCCGATGCCAGCTGCTTCTGTGGGCGTTGCAATACCCATGTACAGCGAGCCGAGCACGCCAAAAGCGACCATGCCGGGAAGAATCAGCTTTTTCAGGTAGGCCAGCTTTTCCAGCAGCGGGATGTCGAGCTCCTCGGGTGGCGCCGACGGGGCAATTTCCGGCTTCAGGTAAGAAATCGTGATCACGTAGATGATGTAGAGGACGGCCAGCATCAAGCCGGGCAGGATGCCCGCCATGTAGAGCTGGCCGATGGATGTGCCGGTGGTCAGCGCATACATGATCAGCACCACGCTGGGCGGGATCAGGGTGGCCAGGCCGCCGCCGGCGCAGATGGACCCCAGCGCCAGCGATTTGCCGTAACCGCGCTTGAGCATGGCCGGCAGGGCGACAACACCCATGGTGACGATTTCCGCGCCGATCACGCCGACCATGGCGGCCATCAGCGCGCACGAGATGATCACGGCAACGGCGAGGCCGCCGCGGATGCGGCCGGACCAGACATAGGCCGCCTTGAAGATGTCTTCGGCGATGCCCGCTTTTTCGAGCACCATGGCCATCAGGATGAAGAGCGGGACAGACACCAGGATCTGGTTGCCCATCAGCGTGAAGACGCGGCTGACGATCAGGTTCAGCGTGTTGACATCAAACAGCCACACACCGAAGACCACCGCAATGGCGCCCGTGGCAAAGGCGATGGGCACGCCCACCACCAGCGCGGAGACCAGCGCCAGGAACAGGAGAAGGGTCAGGGTATCAACGGCCATTGTCGGGTTCCGCAGCAGGGTTGGAGGCCAGGCCGAGATCGACCAGCAGATTGGCGAAACCCTGCAGCAGCAGCAGCGCGCCGGCGACCGGGATGGCCAGCTTGACGGGCCACAGCGCAGGGTTCCACAGCGTGCCGCTTCCTTCGTGTTCGCGGATCGAGGTGATGGCCAGCTCCCAGCCGAAATACACCAGCGTCAGGCAATAGATGGAAAACAGGCAAAAGGCAATGATGTCGATGACTTTTTTGAGGTTGCCACCGCGATCAGCGATGGGCTGGTAGACAAGATCGACGATCACATGTTTGCGGTGCAGCAGGGTAAAGCCGCCGCCCAGCGCATAGGCCATGCCCGCCAGGTAGGTCATGGACTCGTCGGCCCACAGCGAGGGCGCGTGGAACACCCCGCGGCCAATGACTTCCTTGAGGATGATCAGGACAACTGCCACGATGAGCAGGCCGGCAATGCGGCCCACCCATTCGTTCACATGCCCCACAAAACGGACATACTGGTTCATGTGCTCAGGCCAGCAATTTCAGTTCACGCAGAAAGGCGCGCTGGGACTCTGCGGCCTGCTTGGCGAGCGCACCCTTGGCAGCCCACTCGTCGACAACGCCCTGGGCGATCTGGCGCGCACGTGCGAGGTCGGCGTCCGACCAGGCGACCAGCTCCACGCCTTTTTTCTTGACCTCTTCCGCCACGCGCTTGTCGTTTTCGGCAATGCGTGTGACCTGGGTGGTCGAGAACTCGCGCCAGGTGCGGTCCAGGATTTGCTTGACGTCGTCCGGCAGGCTTTTCCAGGCACTGGCATTGACGGTGAAGTCCTGGATCGGCATCGAGTGGAAGCCCGGAAAGGTCGCGTACTTGGCCACTTCGAAAAAACCGACCTTGGCATTGACGGAGATGGTCGACCAGTCCACGCTGTCCACGATGCCTTTTTCCAGGGCGGAGTAGGCCTCACCACCCGGCAGCACCACAATGGAAGCGCCCATTTTGGCGATGGTTTCCGCGGCAATACCCTGCGCGCCGCGGTGCTTGATGCCCTTGAAGTCTTCCGGGCGGCGAATGGGTTTCTTGCTGGTCAGCGATTCCACGCCCCACCACGTTGCGCCCACGGTGTAGGCGTTGAAGCGCGCATAGGCCTTGCGCAACATGTCCATGCCGCCTTTTTCGTAGAGCCAGCGATTCTGCTGGTCCGGCGAGCGGTAGCCAAAAGCGAAATCGCCGATAACCGCCAGCGCCGGTTCCTTGCCGGCCCAGTAGCCAGGGTAGGTTGATTGCCCTTGCAGCACGTTCTGGCTGACGGCGTCCAGGGTTTCAAACGCGCCGACCACGGCGCCGGCTGCAAAGGTCTGGATCTCCAGCCGGCCACCGGTGTTGACTTTCACTTTTTCAGCAAATTCCTCGAAGTACTTGAAGGTGTCTTCGCCGGCGCCCCAGAGCGTCTGAACCCGCCACTTGGTGGCTTTCTGGCCGAGGACGATTGCAGGCATGCCGGCAATCAGCGCGGTGGAAGAGGCGGCAACCGCCTGCAGGACCTTGCGTCGATGAATAGAGTTCATGTTTGTCTCCTGGGTTGAATATGAAAAAACGGGCGTAGCCATTGGTATATTTGAACCAATATTAGTAATATATTACGACGCTCAAAAAAAACCACAGGGTTTTCCACTACCTTTTGCCGGTGTCACGGCTGCCCAGCAAATCGCGCGTGAACTGGTCGGCAATGTCACTCACATGATCGCAGTGCAGGGCGACCTGGGCTTCGTCCCGGGCGACGATGGCGCGGGTCAACGCTGCGTGTGCGGGGCCAACCACCGGCAGGTTGTTGAAGGCGCGGTGGTGGGCAAAATAGAAGCGTTGTGACAGGGTGTGAAGTGGGCGCAAGGCGCGGGCCGCAAATTTGTTGCGTGCGCATTGGGCGACAAAACGCTTGATCTGGAAATGAAACTGCAGGTAGGCCTCGACCTGCTGCGTTTCCCCGGCGTGCTGGATGCCGTCGGCCATTTCGAGCAGTTGCCGGCGCTCATCGTCGGTACAACGCACTGACGCGCGAATGGACACCAGCTTTTCCAGCACCCGGCGTGCGTCCAGCACCGCCATCTGGTCTTCCACGGAAATTTCGGTCACCACGATCCCGGCGCGCCGTATCACCGTGACCAGGCCGTCCATGGCCATGCTTGCCACCGCCTCCCGGACGGGCGTCCGGCCAATGTCCAGCAGTTCGCTCAGCGAGCCTTCCGTCCAGACAGAGCCCGGCGGTAACAGGAGCGTGACAAACCGCGTTTCCAGTTCCCGGCGTGCCCGGTCCACCAGAGTGGTCTCATTGGGGGAATTCAAATTCTTCTGCATATCGCTGGTATGTTGGTGAGATACCAGCGAAGGATAGCTTGGTTTTCTGGCGCCAAACTTTCACGCGCGCATTCCGGCCTCTGCGCTGCTGTGAACGGCAGGGATTTTCAGGGAGGTGTGCTGGCGTGCGCCGGCCACCGTCTGGCTTGGCGTTAAAGTTGGGAGTTCGCGCAAACGCGCATTTCCAATTTTGAAAGCGAATTCATGACCATCACCACCACCCCCTCCGGCCTCCAGTACGAAGACACCGTGCTCGGCACCGGCGCGATTGCCAAAGCCGGCCAGAACGTCCGTGTGCATTACACCGGCTGGCTGTACAACGATGGCGTGCAGGGCGCCAAGTTTGATTCGAGCAAGGACCGGGGCGATCCATTCGAGTTTTCGCTGGGCGCCGGCCAGGTCATCAAGGGCTGGGACGAAGGCGTGCAGGGCATGTCGGTGGGCGGCACGCGCCGCCTGATCATTCCTGCAGCGCTCGGCTATGGTGCGCGCGGCGCCGGCGGCGTAATTCCGCCGAATGCCACGCTGCTGTTCGAGGTTGATTTCCTGGGTTGATTTTCTTTCGGTTTGCACGCGGCCCGGGCATTTCCAGAAATTCAGTTTTTGGGATGAAGTGCAAGGCGCCCGGAGCGCAGGACACCGGAACGCACTTGGGTGTATGAGGATTCCGAGCACCGCCGAATGCCGGGCGTTCGCTGTGCTCAGTGCCGAAATTCGCCCACAAAATGGATTTATGGGAATGCCCAACGATGATCATTACCAGCCTGCTTGACACCGACCTCTACAAGTTCACGATGATGCAGGTGGTGCTGCACCAGTTCCCGGGTGCGCAGGTCGAGTACCGCTTCAAATGCCGCAATGCCGGCGCGCCCGGCATCAGCGACCTGGCCCCCTACGTGCGTGAAATCCGGGAGGAGATCCGGCTGCTTTGCAGCCTGCAGTTCCAGGACGCCGAGCTGGCCTACCTGCGCGCCATGCGTTTCATCAAAAGCGACTTCGTCGACTTCCTCGGGCTGTTCCGCCTGAACGAGAAGTATGTGAGCATCACGGCGCTGCCTTCCGGCGAAATCGAGGTGGTGATCGAGGGCCCCTGGCTGCACACCATCCTGTTCGAGATTCCTGTCCTGGCCATCATCAACGAGGTTTATTTCCGCAACACGCAAAAGCTCGCCGACGTGATGGAAGGCCGCAAGCGGCTGGACACCAAGATCAGGCAACTGCAGTCTGACGGCCTGGCTGAACTCAAGATCGCCGACTACGGCACGCGCCGGCGCTTTGGAAAAGCCTGGCATGAAGAGGTGTTGCGCACCCTGAGTGCGCGGCTGGGCACCGGCCCCAATGGCCAGTTCGCGGGGACCAGCAACGTACTGTTTGCGATGAAGCTTGGGCTGACGCCCTTGGGCACCATGGCGCACGAGTACCTGCAGGCTTGCCAGGCACTGGGGCCGCGCCTGCGCGACAGCCAGGTGTTCGGCTTCGAGTCCTGGGCGAAAGAATACCGCGGCGATCTGGGTATTGCGCTGAGCGACGTGTACGGCATGAGCGCCTTCCTGCGCGATTTCGACATGTACTTCTGCAAGCTGTTCGATGGCGCGCGCCACGACAGCGGGGACCCCTTCCAGTGGGGCGAACGCATGCTGGCGCACTACACCCATAACAGGGTGGACCCGAAAACCAAGACGCTGATTTTCAGTGACGGCCTGACGGTGCCGCGCACCATCGAGCTGTATTCGCAGTTCAAGGGTCGCTGCCAACTGGCCTTTGGCATAGGCACCAACCTGACCAACGACCTGGGATACGAGCCGCTGCAGATTGTCATCAAGATGGTGCGTTGCAACGGCCAGCCGGTGGCCAAGCTGTCGGACACGCCCTCGAAAAACATGTGCGACGACGAAAAATACCTGGCCTATCTGCGTCAGGTGTTTGACATCGCCTCACCGGGATAATCCATCACGGGCAGGGCGCCGGCCCTGCAGATGAAAAGTATTGGAGACACCATGAAGAAATCACGCTGGGCCGCGATGGCGGCTTTGTTATTGGCATGCCCGGGGCTGGCGCTGGCTGCAAATTTTGACGGCAGCCAGCTTTCGCCACTGTGGGGGGTGCCGTTTGCGGGCCTGCTCCTTTCCATCGCGCTGATGCCCTTGCTGGTTTCCTCGTTCTGGCACCATCATTTTGGCAAGGTGTCGGCCGCCTGGACGCTGGCCTTTTTCATTCCCTTCGCATTCCTCTTTGGCCCGGCGGTGGCCGGCCACAGTCTGGCCCACGCGCTGGTCGCTGAATACATCCCCTTCATCATCCTGCTGACGGCGCTGTTCACGGTGGCCGGCGGGATTTTCATTCGGGGCAACCTGCACGGCAGTCCCGGCCTCAACGCCGGGTTGCTGCTCATCGGCGCCGTGCTGGCCAGTTTCATGGGCACCACGGGCGCGTCCATGCTGATGATCCGGCCGCTGATCCGCGCCAACGACAACCGCAAGCACAGCGCCCACATCGTGGTGTTTTTCATCTTCATCGTCTCCAATGCCGGCGGGTCGCTGACCCCGTTGGGTGACCCGCCACTGTTCCTCGGTTTCCTCAAGGGCGTGGACTTTTTCTGGACGGTGCAACACATCTTTCCCGAAACCCTGTTCCTGATCGGCAGCCTGCTGCTCATTTTTTACCTGCTGGACAGCTGGTACTACCGCAGGGAGGGCGTCACGCCGGTGGATCCCACCCCGGATACACCGCGCCTGGGCTTTGACGGTGCTTTCAACTTCGCCCTGCTGGCAGCAGTTGCGGGGCTGGTGTTGCTCAGCGGCCTCTGGAAATCCCCGGTGGTGTTTGATGTGTATGGCACGGAAGTGGGCCTGCCCGGTCTTGTGCGCGATATCGGGCTGATCGCGGTCACGCTGCTCTCGCTCAAACTGACGGCGTCCAGGGTGCACGAAGACAACCAGTTCTCCTGGGGACCGATGGCCGAGGTGGCCAAGCTGTTTGCCGGCATTTTCCTCACCATCATCCCGGTGATCGCCATGCTCAAGGCCGGCACCAGCGGCCCTTTCGGTGCGGTGGTTTCGTCCGTGACGCGGGCGGACGGCCAACCCGATCCGGCGATGTACTTCTGGGCCAGCGGTGCGCTGAGTTCCTTCCTCGACAATGCGCCAACTTACCTGGTGTTTTTCAACACGGCAGGCGGTGATCCGCAGGTCCTCATGACCACGCTGGCCCCGACACTGGCTGCGATTTCCGCCGGGGCGGTTTTTATGGGCGCCAATACCTACATCGGCAATGCGCCCAACCTGATGGTCAAGGCGATTGCCGAAGACCGCGGTGTCAAAATGCCCAGCTTCTTCGGCTACATGGCCTGGTCAGGCGCCGTGCTGATACCGCTGTTTGTCGTGATGACTTTCATCTGGTTCCGCTAATCGTTTCCCCTTCAAGACCCAAGAGACCATTATGAGCAAACCCAAAATACTTGTCGCCCGTGCCATCTTCCCGGAAGTCATCAGCCGCCTGGAGCAACACTTCGAGGTCGAGTCCAACCAGTCTGATGCCGTCTGGACGAAAGCGGAACTGACCGCGAGACTCAAGGGAAAGGCCGGCGCTTTCACGACAGGTGGCGACCGCATTGATGGCGAAGTGCTGGCGGCGTGCCCCGAGCTCCGGATCTGCGCCAACATGGCGGTGGGTTACAACAATTTCGACATCGATGCGATGACGGCGGCTGGCGTGCTGGCCACGAATGCGCCCGATGTCCTGACCGAAACCACGGCCGACTTTGGCTTCGCGCTGCTGATGGCGACGGCCCGCCGCGTGACCGAAAGCGAACATTACCTGCGCGCCGGGAAATGGGACAGATGGAGTTTCGACCTGTTTGCGGGCTCCGACATCCATGGCAGCACGCTGGGTGTGCTCGGAATGGGCCGCATCGGGCAGGGGATTGCCAAACGCGGCGCACACGGCTTTGGCATGAAGGTGATTTACCACAACCGTTCGCGCCTGGATGCCGCGCTGGAAGCCGAGTGCAAGGCCAGCTATGTGAGCAAGGAGGAGCTGCTCAAAATCGCCGACCATGTGGTGCTGGTGCTGCCGTATTCGCCGGCCTCGCACCACACGATTGGCGCGGCCGAACTGGCGATGATGAAACCAACGGCCACGCTGGTCAACATTGCGCGCGGCGGTATTGTGGACGACGCGGCGCTGGCCAAGGCCCTGCGCGACAAAACCATTTCTGCTGCCGGACTGGACGTGTTCGATGGCGAACCCAAGGTCCATCCCGATTTGCTGACGGTTCCCAACATAGTGCTGACGCCGCACATCGCCAGCGCCGCCGTGCCGACCCGCCTGGCCATGGCGAACCTGGCGGTGGACAACCTGATTGGTTTCTTCAAGGACAAAAAACCGCTGACACCGCTGAACCCCGCGGTGTTGAACGGATAAGGACCGGCCTTGATCGAACTGTGGATACTGATCGCGCTGGCGCTGGCCATCCTGCTGGCCGTCATGGTGCTGCTGTTGCGCAAGCCGGCGGGGCAGGACAGCGGCCGCGCCGAGCTGCTGGCCGCCAACGAGCGGCTGGAGCGCGAGCTGCGGCGCGAGATCAGTGAATCCTCGCGCGGCGCGCGCCAGGAGATGACGCACAGCCTGGCCACCTTCCAGGAAACCCTGGTCAAGCAGGCCGCAGAAGCCACGCGCACGCAGAACACGCAGATCAACGCCTTTGCCCAGCAACTGACCTTGCTGCAGAAAACCCTCTCGGACACCCTGAGCACGCAGCTGCAGTCGGTCAGCGAGTCCAACGCCAGGCGCATGGTCGAGGTGCGCGAGACGCTGGAGCAGCAGCTGGCCCAGCTGCAGCAGACCAATTCGGCCAAACTCGACGAGATGCGCAAGACGGTGGACGAGAAGCTGCAGACCACGCTGGAAGCGCGCTTGGGCGAAAGTTTCAAGCAGGTGGCCGACCGGCTGGAGCAGGTGCACAAGGGCCTGGGCGAGATGCAGTCGCTGGCGGTCGGTGTGGGCAATTTGCAGCGCGTGCTGACCAACGTCAAGACACGCGGCGTTTTTGGCGAGGTGCAGCTGGAGGCCCTGCTGGAGCAGGTCCTCACGGCCGACCAATACGCCAGGCAGGTGGAGACCAAGCCGCGCAGTGGCCAGCGCGTGGACTTTGCCATCCGCTTTCCGGGGCGCGGCGATGATGGTTCGCCGGTCTGGCTGCCGATTGACGCCAAATTCCCCCGCGACGATTACGAGCGCCTGCTCGACGCGCATGAACGCATTGATGCCGGTGCGGTAGAGCTGGCAGGCAAGGCGCTGGAAGCGCGCGTGCGTGCCGAGGCAAAATCGATTGCCGAGAACTACCTGGCGGCACCGCACACCACCGACTTTGCCATCCTGTTCCTGCCGGTCGAAAGCCTGTATGCCGAAGTATTGCGCCGGCCCGGCCTGATGGACGCCATCCAGCGCCAGCACCGGGTGACGCTGGCCGGACCGACGACCTTGCTGGCCATGCTCAACAGCCTGCACATGGGTTTTCGCACCCTTGCGCTGGAGCAGCAGGCGTCCGAAGTGTGGAAGGTGCTCGGCGCGGTCAAAACCGAATTTGAGCGTTACGGCGAGTGGGTGGCCCGCATCAAGGAGCAGGTGGCCAAGGCCTCGGACACGCTGGACAAGGCCGACACCCGCGCCAAGCAGATGCGGCTGGCCTTGCGCAAGGTCGAAGCACTGCCCGATGCCGAGTCGCAAGTCCTGCTGCCTCCTGTGCCCGACACCGATGCGCTCGACGAATGAGCCTCGTTGCTGATCCGGTTGCTATTGATTTAATAGCTGCTTGCGCTTGCGGAATAAGGGTTGGAGCCCGATTTGATCATTCATGAGCCCTGAACTGGCGCGCCTGATCCTGGCGCAGGTCTGCCTGCATGCGTGCATGGCCGGAACCCGCATGGCCGCGCCGCTGCTGGCGCTGCGCGAGGGCTACAGCCCGGCCGCTGTCGGCATGCTGCTGGCGTTGTTTGCGCTGACGCAGGTTTTTCTCGCGCTGCCCGCCGGCCGGTTTGCCGACCGCCACGGCTTGAAACGGCCCATCCGCTACAGCGTGGCAGCGGCGATGCTGGGTGCGGGCATGGCCGTCGCGTTCCCGGTGTTTCCGGTGCTTTGCGCGGCGGCGTTGCTGACGGGGGGCGCCACCGGCGCAGCGGTCATTTCCCTGCAGCGCCATGTCGGGCGGGCTGTGGTCGGTGCCCTGCAGTTGCGGCGCGTCTTCAGCTGGTTGTCGATAGGCCCGGCGGTCTCCAATTT
>CAMLDT010000031.1 GCA_946479075.1 uncultured Polaromonas sp. | reverse complement strand
CATTCTGTCGGTATTTTCACGCAAACTGCCCGGGCCGTTGCGGCGCGCCTGCGCCGCGGCCCATGACCGCTGCCGAAACCGTCATCTGGAGTGCCGCCGCCGGCTCCATCGGCCTGGTGGTGCTGCTGGCCCTGGTGGATGCCATCTACAGCCGCAGCCAGGCCAGCGTGCAAAGCCTGATCTACCTGAGCGCCAGCTGGCTGTTCTTTGCGTTGCTCAGCGGTTTGCCCGAAGCCTTGCTGGACCTGGCCGATACCGACTGGATTCACACCGCCCAGGTGCTGATCGGCCCGCTGTGCGCCGGCCTGGGCGCCTACGGCGCAAGCCACTGGCTGGCGGCAGCCAGGCGCGACCGCGTGACCGACATCAGCTTTCGCAGCACCACCTTGCTGTGCGCGGTCGGCGGGCCCTTGTGCCTGTTCCTGCCCGGCGACCTCCAGCTGGCCGTGTCGGCCGCGCTCACGGTGACAACCTTGTCGGTGGCCCTGTGGCTGGCGGTCCGCGCGACCCAGCACGGCGACAGGCTGGCCTGGGGGCTGGCCACCGGCTGCCTGCTGACCCTGCCCCTGCAATGCGGGCTGTACGGGCTGGCGTTTGCCACGGCCCGGCCGCCGCTCCTGCCCCAGGCCGCGGTGGCGATGCTGGGGCTGCTCAGTGTGGTGGCCATCGCCGTGACGCTGTGGCTGCGCAATCACCAGGACCTGCAGATCCGGCACCACAGCCAGGCGCGGCGCGACCCGGTGACGCAGCTTTACAGCAGCGTGGTGATGGTGCAGAAAATCCTGCGTGCGCAGCGCCGGCTGATGCGCACGCGCCGCGACGGTGCGCTGATGGCGGTGCAGGTCTTCGAGCCGGAGCGCCTGATGGCCCAGGTCGGCCACTACGGCCTGAACGAAATCTACAGCCAGCTGGCGCGCCGCATGCAGCGCCACACCGGCGTGGTCAATCCGGCCGGGCGTTACTACGACCGCTGTTTCATCGTGATGATCGAAACCCTGCACTCGCCGCGCTGGATACGCACGCTGGGCCTGCGCGTGGCCTCCAGCCTGCGCAAACCGCTGGAGGTCACCTCGCTCAATGGCGAACGCATCAAGCTCAGCGCCGACATCGGCGTCGGCATGGTGCACCTGTCGGGCACGGCCGGCAATGTGGATGAGCTGCTGCACGAGGTCCAGGACATGGCGGCAGCGGCACGCAGCATGCGCTCACGCGCTGCGCTGCTCGACGAAATCAGCCGGCAGGCCGTGCCGGTGGAAAACGCCGAGCTGGGTGCCAGCTGGCACGCCATGCGCACCGCGCGTTCACATCCGGCGCGCCTGCAGCCGGTCGGCTCGCGCCGCAGCGCCGCCTGAGCGCAACGCTTCAGGCCACCTCAGGCAGCCTCAGGCCGCCTCAGGCCGGGTTGTCGATGTCAATGAACGCGTGCTCCAGTCCGAACTGCGCGGCCACATGGGCGGCCACCGCTGGCGCGCCATAACGCTCGGACGCGTGGTGCCCGCAGGCGATGAAGGCGACACCCATCTCGCGCGCATAGTGCGCCTGCGGCTCGGAAATCTCGCCGGTGATGAAGGCGTCGGCGCCGGCGGCAATCGCATCCTCGAAGTAACCTTGCGCGCCGCCGGTGCACCAGGCTATGTTTTTAATAGCTGTTTGCGCCCGCCCCACAAGGGTTACAGGCCGATTTAATGTATTTTTGATGTGCGACGCCAGGCTTTCGGCAGTGTCAAACCCGTCTTCGCCAGCGCTGCGCACGCCCAGAAAACCCAGGTTGTTCTCGCCAAAATGCCGCTGCGCCTTCAGGCCCAGCCGCAGACCCAGTTGCGCGTTGTTGCCCAGCTCCGGGTGCGCGTCCAGCGGCAGGTGGTAGGCATAGAGGTTGATGTCGTGTGCCAGCAGCCGGGCCAGGCGCTGCTTCATCCAGCCGGTCACGCGCCCGTCCTGGCCGCGCCAGAACAGGCCATGGTGCACAAAAATCGCGTCGGCCTCTGCCGCGATGGCCGCTTCGATCAGCGCCAGGCTGGCGGTAACGCCCGAAACAATCTTGCGCACTTCGGCCTTGCCCTCGACCTGCAGCCCGTTCGGCCCGTAGTCCTTGAAGCGCTCCGGCTGCAGCAGCTGGTCGAAGGCACCCAGCAACAGGGCCCGCGGCGCAACCACCGCATCCTGAATGGTCACGGCAGAAATCCATCCACTGACAAATAACGCTCGCCGGTGTCGTAGTTGAAACCCAGCACCGTGCTTCCGGCAGCGATCTCCGGCAGCTTCTGCGCAATCGCGGCCAGCGTCGCGCCGGAGGAGATGCCCACCAGCAGGCCTTCCTCGGCGGCGCAGCGGCGCGCAAAGTCCTTGGCGGCATCGCCCTCGACCTGGATCACGCCGTCGAGCAGCGCGGTTTTCAGGTTGGCCGGGATAAAACCCGCGCCTATGCCCTGGATCGGGTGCGGTGACGGCTTGCCGCCGCTGATGACCGGCGAGGCCGCGGGTTCCACCGCAAACACCTTGAGCGCCGGGAATTTTGCCTTGAGCACCTGCGCCACACCACTCAGGTGGCCGCCGGTGCCGACGCCGGTGATGAGATAGTCCACCCCCTGCGGAAAGTCCGCCAGGATTTCCTGCGCCGTGGTGCGCACATGGATGTCGATGTTGGCCGGGTTGTCAAACTGCTGCGGCATCCAGGCGCCCGGCGTTTTGGCGACCAGCTCTTTGGCATGGGCAATCGCGCCGTTCATGCCTTTTTCACGCGGGGTCAGCTCGAAGCTGGCGCCGTAGGCCAGCATCAGGCGGCGCCTTTCGATGCTCATGCTGTCGGGCATCACCAGCACCAGCTTGTAGCCCTTGACGGCGGCCACCATGGCCAGGCCGACGCCGGTGTTGCCCGAGGTCGGCTCGATGATGGTGCCGCCGGGCTGCAGCGCGCCAGACTGCTCGGCGGCTTCAACCATGCTCAGGGCAATGCGGTCCTTGATCGAGCCGCCCGGGTTGCTGCGCTCGGATTTGACGTAGATCTGGTGAGTCTGGCTGGCCGGCCCGAACAGCCGGTTGATGCGGATATGCGGGGTGTTGCCGATGGTGGCGAGAACGCTGGAGGCTTTCATGGCGAGTCCTTGGGTAAGTCCCGCGGGTGTGCGGGATGGAGTGTGCGGATGGGGCGTGCCGCGCAGGCCGCCGGGGCCCACAAATTATGGCCCTTTCCGCCCGGCGGCGTGTCCGGAAAGCCCGCAAACTGGAGGAAAATTGCCTTTGTTGCAATCGCTGCGCGGCCTGATGCGGCCGTCGCCTCTTCTCCTGGACCCACCATGCGCAAATCCTGGCTTCTTTTTTCACAAACCGTCACGGTGCTGCTGGCTGCCTACTTTGTGGTCGCCACCCTGCAACCGCAGTGGGTGAACCGCCAGGCGATCGGCAACGCGGTGGCTGTGATCGAAGCGCCGGCAGGGCCTGCCGCGAGCGCCGCGCCGGTGGGCAGTTTTGCGGTGGCGGCCAAGACCGCGTCGGCCGCCGTGGTCAGCATCAACACCAGCAAGGCGGCGGTGCGCAATCCGAACATGAACGATCCCTGGTTCAGGTTTTTTTTCGGTGACCAGGGCGAGCGCAGCGAGCCGCAGGTGGGCCTGGGCAGCGGCGTCATCGTCAGCCCCAGCGGCTACATCCTGACCAACAACCATGTGGTCGAGGGCGCGGACGACATCGAGGTCATCCTCAACGACACGCGCAAGGCCAAGGCCAAGGTCATCGGCACCGATCCGGAAACCGACCTGGCGATCCTGAAAATCGAGCTCGACAAGCTGCCCGTGATCGTGCTGGGCAGCTCGGACACCGCGCAGGTGGGCGATCCGGTGCTGGCCATCGGCAACCCCTTCGGCGTCGGCCAGACGGTGACCAGCGGCATCGTGAGCGCGCTGGGCCGCAACCAGCTCGGCATCAACACCTTCGAGAACTTCATCCAGACCGACGCCGCCATCAACCCCGGCAATTCCGGTGGCGCGCTGGTCGACACGCAAGGCAGGCTGCTCGGCATCAACACCGCCATCTATTCACGCTCGGGCGGCTCCATGGGCATTGGTTTTGCCATCCCCGTGTCCACCGGCAAGCAGGTGCTCGAAAGCATCGTCAAGGACGGCCAGGTCACGCGCGGCTGGATCGGGGTGGAGCCGCAGGAGCTGAGCCCGGAACTGGCGGAAACCTTTGGCATTCAGCCCGGCACGCTGTCGGCGCGCGGGGTGGTCATCACTGGCGTGTTGCAAAACGGCCCGGCGGCGCAGGCCGGCATTGTGCCGGGCGACGTGATTCTGGAAGTCGATGGCAAGCCTGTGGGCACGGTGTCGGAGTTGTTGACCGCGGTCGCTGCGCTCAAGCCCGGGGTTTCCGCGCCGCTGGTGGTGTGGCGCAAGGACAGGAAGACCGGCGTGGCCGTGGTGCCCGGCACGCGCCAGCGCCCCCAGGTGCGCCGCCCCTGAGCCATTTGCTACTTTTTTGATAGCTGGTAGCGCCCGTCCCGCAAGGGCTGGAGCCTTATTTGGTCATTCATCCCGGCGGGAGGCCGGCGCGGACCTCAGGGCTTGGCAGCTTCGGCGTCGTCCGGTGCCCGGGTGTGCTTGATGAACACCTGCGCCGCCCAGATCCCGAGCTCGTAGAGGATGCACATCGGGATCGCCAGCGCCAGCTGGGACACCACGTCCGGGGGTGTGACAATCGCCGCCGCCACAAACGCCAGCACGATGAAATAACCGCGAAAACTCTTCAGCTTGTCGATGCTGACGATGTCCATGCGGGCCAGCACCACCACCGCAATCGGCACTTCAAAGGCCATGCCAAACGCCAGGAACATGCTCAGCACAAAACCGAGGTAGGCCTCGATATCGGGCGCCGCCACAATCGACTTAGGCGCAAAGCTCTGGATGAACTTGAACACCTGGCCGAAAACAAAGAAATAACAAAACGCCACACCGATAAAAAACAGCACGGTGCTGGAGATCACCAGCGGCATCACCAGCTTCTTTTCATGGGTGTAAAGGCCGGGCGCCACAAAGGCCCAGACCTGATACAGCACCACCGGCAAGGCCAGCATGAAGGCCGTCATCATCAGGATTTTCAAAGGCACCAGGAAGGGCGAAATCACGGAGGTGGCGATCAGTGAGGCGCCCTTGGGCAGCGTGGCGACCAGCGGCGCGGCCAGCAAGTCAAACAACACGGACGGACCGGGCCAGATCGCCAGAATGCCGGCGGCAATACCGATGGCGATGACCACCCGGATCATCCGGTCGCGCAGCTCCATGAGGTGCTGCACAAAAGGCTGCTCGGTGCCCGCGAGTTCGTCGGGCTTGTCGGTGTTGGAATCGCTCATGGGGAGGGTCTGCGCTGGGTGAGGGGCGCGGTGGCGTGCGCTGGAAACTGCGGGGTAAGAAACAAATCAGCCATTGCGGCCCGGGCGCGGACGATAACGCGCCACGCGCGCAGCCCCCGACAGTGCCTTGGTGCGCACCCCGGCGCGGGCCTTGTACCACTGCGGTGTGGCGCCGGTCTTAAGCCGCCAGTTTTTCCTGGGATGTTTGTATTCGGGGAAAACAATCATGCCGGGGGTTTCCTCGGTGCCGAGACTGCCGGTGGTTTCGGCCCAGGACTTCTCGAAGTCGCTGGCGCTGGTCTGGATGGAGTTTTCGACGTCGCGCGCCGCGCCTTCCATCGACTCCTTCATTTTCTTGAGCTCGTCGAGCTCCATGGAGCGGCTGACCTCCTGCTTGACGTCGGCCACATAACGCTGTGCCTTGCCCATCAGGGTGCCGACAATACGCGCCACGCGCGGCAGCTTTTCAGGGCCGATGACAATCAGCGCCACCGCGCCGATCAGCGCGATCTTGGACAGGCCAATGTCAATCATGCGGGATCAGCAGGCACGATCAAGGCGGGAAAACGACACGCAGCGCCGCCCCAGGCAAGGCAAGCCCCCTCGGGGGGCAGCGCACTAAGCGAAGCGACAAGCGTGGGGGCCATTCAGGACTTTTGCTTGGCTTCCACGTCAATCGTGGTCTTGTCGGCGCTCTGGGCGTGCGTGACCTGGCCGGCGGCAGCGGCTTTTTCGTCGTCAGTCTGGCCACCCTCCTTCATGCCGTCCTTGAAGCCCTTGACGGCGCCGCCCAGATCGCTGCCCATGTTCTTGAGCTTTTTGGTGCCAAACACCATCACGACGATCAGCAGCACGATCAGCCAGTGCCAAATGGAAAACGAGCCCATGTTTCTCTCCTAAGCATTAATTGCAATGTTGCACAAGGTTATGCGCATTCTAAATGCCTTGCATCCCGCTGCGCCCGAATAGCCCTGTAGAAACCATCCCACCGGCGCAGGGCCCGGAAGCAGCTTGACCGGACCGCAGGCGCAGCGACCCGCTCAGCGGCGGAGGGTGGGGTTAGCCCTTCAGCCACGGGCGCGGGCCGCCCATCACGTGGATGTGCAGATGGTGCACTTCCTGCCCGCCTTCCGCGCCGGTGTTGGTCACGATCCGGAAACCGCCCTCGGGGTAGGGCCGGCAGCCTTTTTCGAGCGCCAGTTTCGGCGCCAGCGCCATCATCCGGCCCAGCAGGGCTTCGTGCGCCGGCCCCACCTGTGCCATCGAGGGAATGTGCGCTTTCGGGATCATCAGGAAATGCACCGGCGCCCAGGGGTTGATGTCATCGAAGGCAAAGATGTCCGCATCTTCGTACACCTTGCGGCTGGGGATTTTTCCGGCGGCGATCTTGCAGAAAATGCAGTTGTCGTCGTGGGCAGGGCTGGCTTGGCTCATGGTCGGCGGTGGGGTGGGCTCAAAGTTCAGGATGGTGGGTGGCAGGACGCTGGCTGTTGAAACGCAGCCAGCCGCGGATGCAGCGGTACAGATACCACAGCAAAACGATGCTATAGGCCAGCGGTGCTGCCGGGATGAAAAACACAATCAGCAGCCACAGCGGCGACAGCAGCACCAGCCACATCAGGGTCCACCAGAAGGTCTGGATCATGTAGTTGTGGTGATCGATGTAGAGCACATCGGACTCCTCGCCGCGGCGCACATAGTTGACGATCAGCGCGATCACCGCAAAGATGCCGCCGCTGAACCAGGCCACGGTGTGCAGGCCGTACAACACATGCATCACGAGGCGGTCGTTGGGGCTTTTGGTGTCGAACTCGGCCAGATTGGTCTCGCTCATGGTGTCCTCCTGTGTGCGCTGTGCGCAGCGGGTTTATTTTTCGGCAGCTTCGCGGTCCTGCGCCTTGCGCAAGGCTTTTTCCTCGATGCCGCTGGTGCCTTCGCGGCGCTCCAGTTCGGCAATCACATCGGCCGGCGACAGGCCGTAATGCGCCAGTGCGATCATGCTGTGAAACCACAGGTCGGCCACTTCACCGACCAGTTTGGCGCTGAGCTCGGGCGTCGCGCCGCCGTGGTCGATGTCCTTGGCCGCCATGACGGTCTCGGTCGCTTCCTCGCCGATTTTTTTCAGGAAGGCATCGGGGCCCTTGTGCAACAGGCGCGCCACATAGCTGGTGGCGGGGTCGCCACCCGCTGCGGGCTTGCGGCTTTCGATGATGCGCGCCAGGCGCTGCAGGGAATCAGGGGAAGTCATGGCTGTTGTTTGTTCTTTATTTATAGATGCTCGCCGGGTCTTTCAAGACCGGTTCGGTCACCACCCACTGCCCATCCCGGTACAGGCTGAAAAAACAGCTGTGCCGGCCGGTGTGGCAGGCAATGCCCGGCTCATGGCCGAGCTGGGTGACTTTGAGCAGAATCACGTCGTTGTCGCAATCCATGCGGATTTCGTGCACCGTCTGCAGATGGCCGGACTCCTCGCCCTTGTGCCACAGGCGGCCGCGCGAGCGGCTGTAATACACGGCCTGGCCGAGTTCGGCGGTTTTCTGCAGCGCCTCGCGGTTCATCCAGGCAAACATCAGCACGTCGCCGCTGGACGCTTCCTGCGCAATCACCGGGATCAGGCCCCTGTCGTCCCACTGGATGTCGTCTAGCCATTTCATTGTTCTATTGTCCGTGAAATGTGGGGAGCTGACGAAGCGCCACTGGCGGCAAGCCTTCACTATCAAATTTATAGCTGAATACGCCCGCCAGACATGGGCTGAAGACCAAAAAGGCCCGAAACTACAGACGGACCGGAATGCCGCGCGCCGCCATGTGCGCCTTGGCCTGCTGCACCGTGTATTCGCCGTAATGGAAGATGCTGGCGGCCAGTACCGCGTCGGCACCCCCGGTCTGGATGCCGTCGGCGAGGTGGTCGAGGTTGCCAACACCGCCGGAGGCGATCACCGGCACGCTGACCGCATCGCTGACGGCGCGGGTCAGCGCCAGGTCAAAGCCGGCCTTGGTGCCGTCGCGGTCCATGCTGGTCAGCAGAATTTCGCCGGCGCCGCGGTGCGCCATCTCGCTGGCCCAGGCCACCGCGTCCAGCCCGGTGTTCTTGCGGCCGCCATGGCTGTAGACGTCCCAGCCCGGTCCGCGCGCTTTGGCATCGTCCTCACTGCGGCGTTTGGCGTCGATGGCCACCACAATGCACTGGGCGCCGTATTTGGCCGAAGCGTCTTCAATCACCTGCGGGTTGGCCAGCGCGGCCGAGTTGAAACTGGTCTTGTCGGCGCCGGCATTAAGCAGCCTCCGCACATCGTCCACCGTACGCACGCCGCCGCCCACCGTCAGCGGAATGAACACCTGTGAGGCCACGGCTTCGATGATGTGCAGGATCAGGTCGCGCCCGTCGCTGGTGGCGGTGATGTCCAGAAAAGTCAGCTCGTCAGCGCCCTGCTCGTTGTAACGCGCGGCAATTTCCACCGGATCGCCGGCGTCGCGCAGCTCGACGAAGTTGACGCCCTTGACGACACGGCCGCCGGTGACGTCGAGGCAAGGGATGATTCTTTTAGCAAGCAAGGTGCACAGACCCAAAAAGGGGTTTGAGGTCAGGGCCACCGCAGAACCGGCTTCGCCGGGCCGCTGGTGGCGCCCCCAGGGGAGAGGCGGCCAGAGGCCGCTTCGGGGGGTTACCCATTCAATTCGTCGGCGCGGGCTTGTGCCGCTGCAAAGTCCAGGTCGCCGCTGTAAATCGAGCGGCCGCAGATCACGCCCTCGACACCTTCGTCTTCCACCGCGCACAGGGCGTCGATGTCGTCCATGCTGGACAGGCCGCCGGACGCGATCACCGGGATCGTCAGGGCCTGGGCCAGCTTGACGGTGGCCTCGATGTTGATGCCGGTCAGCATGCCGTCGCGGCCGATGTCGGTGTAGATGATGCCTTCGACGCCGTAGTCCTGGAATTTCTTGCCGAGATCGACCACCTCATGGCCGGTCATCTTGCTCCAGCCGTCGGTGGCGACCTTGCCGTCCTTGGCATCGAGGCCGACGATGATGTGGCCGCCAAAGGCGGTGCAGGCGTCCTGCAGGAAACCGGGGTTTTTCACGGCGGCGGTGCCGATGATCACGTAGCGCAGGCCAGAGTCGAGGTAACGCTCGATGGTGTCCAGGTCCCGGATGCCACCACCGAGCTGGACATCAATCTCGCTGCCAACTTCGGCCAGTATTTTCTTGATGGCCGCCTCGTTTTTCGGTTTGCCGGCAAAAGCGCCATTCAGGTCCACCAGGTGCAGGCGGCGCGCGCCCTTGTCCACCCAGCTGCGCGCCATGGCCGCAGGGTCTTCGCTGAAGATGGTGGACTGGTCCATGTCGCCCTGTTTGAGGCGCACACAATGGCCGTCTTTCAAGTCAATCGCGGGGATAAGTAGCATGGGCGGTGAGCGAAGCGGTGGATGGAAAGAAAGCAGTCAGCAACAGGCAAAAAAACGTGCGTCGGCAGGCGTTGAGGAGGCTCAGGGCTTCCAGTGCAGGAAGTTGCGGTACAGGGCCAGGCCGTGGTCTGCGCTTTTTTCGGGGTGGAACTGGGTCGCAAAAATATTATCGCGTGCCAGGGCTGCCGTAAAGCGCGCCCCGTAGTCGGCAAAGCCCGCAGTGTGGCGCGCATCCGACGGCTGCGCATAAAAGCTGTGCACGAAATAGAAGTACGCGCCGTCCGGCACGCCTGACCAGACCGGGTGCGGCGCCGCGCCCTCACCCGCCGCCTGATAGACCTGGTTCCAGCCCATCTGCGGCACCTTGAAGCGGCTGCCGTCGGGCTGGGTACGGCCGGCCAGATTGAATTTGAGCACCTCGCCAGGGATCAGGTTCAGGCCGGCGGTGCCGGCACCGCCGTCACCGGGCTGGCCTTCCTGGCTGTGGGTCAGCAGCATCTGCATGCCGACGCAAACGCCAAACAGGGGTTTGTTTGCTGCCGCGTGAAGCACCGCTTCCAGCATGCCTGAATCGGCCAGCTCGCGCATGCAGTCGGCAATGGCGCCCTGCCCCGGCAACACCACCCGTCCAGCCTTCATGACCTCATCGGCACGCGAGGTGACGACCACCTCGACGCCGCTGCCTTTGGCGACGTGCTGGACCGCCTGCGACACGGAGCGCAGGTTGCCCATGCCGTAATCGACGACGGCGACTGTGTTGGCTTGAACCATCAGAAACGGTGAAAACGGTAAATTGCTACAAAATTAATAGCTGGATGCGCTTACTGGATAAGGGCTGGAGGCCAAAATCATGCATGAATCCTGGCGTGAACCTACAGCGAACCCTTGGTCGAGGGAATCACCCCGGCAGCACGCGGATCGATTTCCAGCGCCATGCGCAGGGCGCGCGCAAAGGCCTTGAACACCGTCTCGGCCTGGTGGTGGGCGTTTTCACCGCGCAGGTTGTCGATGTGCAGGGTGACAAAGGCGTGGTTGGCAAACCCCTGGAAAAATTCGTAGGCGAGCTGGCTGTCGAAGCTGCCGATCATGCCGCTCTTGAAGGGCACATGCATCTCCAGGCCGGGCCGGCCCGAAAAGTCGATGACCACGCGCGACAGCGCCTCGTCCAGCGGCACATAAGCGTGGCCGTAACGGCGCAGGCCCTTTTTGTCGCCCACGGCCTGGGCGACGGCCTGGCCGAAGGTGATGCCCACGTCTTCGACCGTGTGGTGGCCGTCGATGTGCAGGTCGCCCTGGGCCTGGATGTCCAGGTCGATCAGGCCGTGCCGGGCGATCTGGTCCAGCATGTGGTCGAAAAAACCAATGCCGGTGGACAGGCTGGCCTTGCCGGTTCCGTCGAGGTTGAGCTTGACGGTGATCTGGGTCTCGGCGGTGTTGCGCGAGATCTCGGCGGTCCGGGGGGCCAGGGCAGGCGCGGTGGGGGTGGTCATAGGGATTCTTTGAGCGCCGCCAGCATCTGGGCATTTTCGTCGGCGGTGCCGACGGTCAGGCGCAAACAATCGGCAAGCAATGGGTGCATTTTAGAAACGTTTTTGACCAGCACGCCGCGGGACCGCATGCCTTCAAAGGTTTTTGCAGCATCGGGCACCCGCACCAGCACCATGTTGGCGTCGCTTTTCCAGGTTTTGACACCCGGCAGGGCCTGCAGCGCGTCCACCAGCCGCGTGCGCTGGGCGCGGATGTCCTCGGCCTGCGCGGCAAACACCTCGGCGTGTTCCAGCGCAAACAGCGCACACTCGTAATTGAGCACGCTGATGTTGTAAGGCGGGCGCACCTTGTCGATCTCGGCGATCAGCGCTTTCGGGCCCATCATGTAGCCGAGGCGCACGCCGGCCAGACCGAATTTGCTCATGGTGCGCATCAACAGCACGTGGCCGTAACGCGAGGGCTCCGCGGCCATGCGGGTGATGTAGCTGCGGCTGGCGAAAGGCTGATAAGCCTCGTCCATCACCACCAGCCCCGGCGCGGCAGCAATGACCTTGTCGATCACCGCCTCGTCCCAGAGGTTGGCGGTCGGGTTGTTCGGGTAGGCGATGTAGATGATGGACGGCTGGTGTTCGGCGATGGCGGCCAGCATGGCGGCCTCGTCGAGCTCGAAGTCGGGCGTCAAGGGCACGCCGATGAACTTCAGGCCCTGCAACTGCGCGCTCATGCCGTACATCACAAAACCCGGCAGCGGCGCCAGGATGGAGGCGCCGGGCACATCGCAGGCCATCGCCAGCAGCGAGATCAGCTCGTCCGAGCCGTTGCCCAGCATGATGTCAAAGCCTTGGGGCATGCCGGCGTGCGCGGCCAGCGCCTTGCGCAGATCGTTGACGCGGCCGTCGGGATAGCGGTTCAGCGCCAGTGCGCCCAGGCGCTGGCCCAGATGCGCCTGCAGGGCCGCCGGCAGGCGGTGCGGGTTTTCCATCGCGTCGAGCTTGACCAAACCGGCGGAATCCTGAATGGCATAAGCGTGCATGGACTGCACATCCTGCCGGATCAGTTTTTTGAGGGCGGGTGGGACATCGTTCATTTTTTCATTCTCATTTCGGCAGCACGGGCGTGCGCCTGCAGGCCTTCGCCGTAAGCCAGTTCGGCGGCAATCCCGCCCAGGGTTTGCGCGCCGGCTTCGCTGACCTCGATCAGGCTGGAGCGTTTCTGGAAGTCGTACACGCCCAGCGGGCTGGAAAAGCGTGCCGTGCCGCTGGTCGGCAACACGTGATTCGGGCCGGCGCAGTAGTCGCCCAGCGATTCGCTGGTGTAAGCCCCAAGGAAAATGGCCCCGGCGTGTTTGAGCAAGGGTTCCCACTTGTGCGGGTCTGAGCTGGAGACTTCCAGATGTTCGGGCGCGATGCGGTTGCTGATGGCGCAGGCCTCTTCCATGCTGCGGGTGTGGATCAATGCGCCGCGGCCGGTGAGGGATTTGGCGATGATCTCGGCGCGCGGCATCTCGGGCAGCAGTCGGTCGATCTCGCGCTGCACGGCGTCGATGTAAGCCGCATCCGGGCACAGCAGGATGCTTTGCGCCAGTTCGTCATGTTCGGCCTGGCTGAACAGGTCCATGGCCACCCAGTCGGGCGGCGTCGTGCCGTCGGCCAGCACCAGAATCTCGGAGGGACCGGCAATCATGTCGATGCCCACGGTGCCAAACACGCGTTTTTTTGCACTGGCGACGTAAGCGTTGCCTGGACCGGTGATCTTGTCGACCTTGGGCACGGTGGCGGTGCCGTAAGCCAGCGCCGCCACGGCCTGCGCGCCACCGATGGTGAAGGCGCGCGTGACACCGGCCACATAGGCGGCAGCCAGCACCAGCGCGTTTTTTTCGCCGCGCGGCGTGGGCACCACCATGATGATCTCGCCGACACCGGCGACGTGGGCGGGAATCGCGTTCATCAGCACCGAGGACGGATAGGCCGCCTTGCCGCCCGGCACGTAAATGCCGGCGCGGTCCAGCGGCGTGACCTTCTGGCCCAGCAAGCTGCCGTCGGTATCGCGGTACTGCCAGCTCTCGCCACTGGCCTTCTTCTGGGCCTCGTGGTAGCTGCGCACCCGCGCCGCGGCCGCTTGCAAGGCTTCGCGCTGGGCTTTGGGGATCGCCTCAAATGCAGCCTTCAGTTCGGCCTGCGTCAATTCGAGGGCCTGCACCGTGCCCACGTCGAGCTGATCGAAGCGGCGGGTGTAGTCCAGCACAGCATCGTCACCACGCCGCTGCACCTCGGCGAGGATGTCCGCCACCACTTTTTCGATGGCCGCATCGGTGTCGGCCGACCAGTGCAGCCGCGCCTTGAATTGGGCATCAAATGTGGCCTCAGCCGTTGACAGGCGGGCGGGAGCAGCTACCAATTTCATAGCGGATTCATGCCTGGGGTTGGCCGATGGCCGACGCAAAGGCGTCAATGATGCCCCGCAGCGGCGCCTGCTTGAGCTTGAGCGCCACCTGATTGACCACCAGGTGCGAACTGATGTCCATGATGCGTTCGACCTCCACCAGGTGGTTGGCCCGGAGCGTGTTGCCGCTGCTCACCAGGTCCACGATGGCGTCGGCCAGGCCGGTCAGCGGCGCCAGTTCCATGCTGCCGTAGAGCTTGATCAGGTCCACGTGCACACCCTTGGTGGCGAAAAAATCGCGGGCAATACTGACGAACTTGGTGGCCACCTTCAGGCGCGAGCCCTGACGGACCGCGGCCGCATAGTCAAAGCCATCCCGTACCGCCACACTCATGCGGCATTTCGCGATCTGCAGGTCCAGCGGCTGGTACAGGCCCTGGCCGCCGTGTTCGATCAGCGTGTCCTTGCCGGTCACGCCGAGGTCGGCGCCGCCGTACTGCACATAAGTCGGCACGTCGGTGGCGCGCACCAGCACCACACGCACATCGGCGCGGTTGGTGCCGATGATCAGCTTGCGCGATTTTTCCGGGTCTTCCAGCACTTCGATGCCGGCCGCCTTGAGCAGCGGCAGGGTCTCGTCGAAGATGCGGCCTTTCGAGAGGGCAAGCGTGATCATGATTTGATCCGTTCGATGTCGGCGCCGATGCCGCGTAGCTTGGCTTCCATCTGGTCGTAGCCGCGGTCCAGGTGGTAAATGCGGTCGATCAGGGTTTCGCCCTCGGCCACCAGGCCGGCAATCACCAGGCTGGCAGATGCGCGCAGATCGGTCGCCATCACCGTGGCGCCCGAGAGTTTTTCCACGCCTTCGATGACCGCGAACTTGCCGTCGATCTCGATCTTCGCACCCAGCCGCACCATCTCGTTGACGTGCATGAAGCGGTTTTCGAATATCGTTTCGGTGACTTTGCTTGGGCCCTCGGCAATGGCATTAAGCGCCATGAACTGGGCCTGCATGTCGGTCGGAAAACCCGGGTACTCGGTCGTACGGAAGGACTGGGCCTGCATGCGGCCCGAAGCCTGAACACGGATAAACCCGTCGCCAGCAGTGATCACGGCACCGGCATCACGCAGCTTGTCGATCACGGCTTCCAGGTGATCGGCACGCCCATGGCGCAACACCACATCGCCACCGGCGGCCGCCACGGCGCACAAAAAAGTGCCGGTCTCGATCCGGTCGGCCACCACCTGGTGTGTGCAGCCGTGCAGGCGCTCCACACCCTGGATACGGATGCGGGAGCTGCCGTGGCCTTCGATCTTCGCACCCATCTTGATCAGCATCTCGGCCAGGTCACCGATTTCAGGCTCCTGCGCCGCGTTTTCGAGAATGGTTTCGCCCTCGGCCAGGCTGGCGGCCATCATGAAATTTTCGGTGCCCGTGACGGTCACCATGTCGGTCGTGATGCTGCAGCCCTTCAGGCGTTTTTGCCCGGCCGGCAGTTTGGCAATCATGTAGCCGTGTTCGACCACGATGTCGGCCCCCATGGCCTGCATGCCCTTGATGTGCTGATCCACCGGGCGCGAACCGATCGCGCAGCCGCCGGGCAGCGAGACCGTGGCTTCGCCGAAGCGCGCGAGCAAGGGGCCCAGTGCCAGCACCGAAGCGCGCATGGTCTTGACCAGCTCGTAAGGGGCTTCCGGCGAACTCAGGCCACCGGCGTTGATGCGGGCCTGCCCCGGTGCATCAGCGCTCTGCTCCGCCGTCACGCCCATGTTGCGAATCAGCTTGAGCATGGTCGCCACGTCCTGCAGGCGTGGCACGTTGTCCAGCGTGACCGGCTCGGCCGTCAAAAGCGCGGCGCACAGTTCGGGCAGGGCCGCATTCTTGGCGCCGGAGATCTCGACGGTGCCGGCCAGCGACCTGCCGCCCTTGATCAGTAGTTTGTCCATGGGCTTATTTTTCGGGGTGGTTGGCCCATTCGGCGGGCGTGTAGGTTTTCATCGACAGCGCGTGCACCTCGTCGGTCTGCAAACGCCCGCCCAGCGTGGCATACACCCGCTGGTGGCGCTGGATCAGGCGCTGGCCTTCAAAGGCGCTGGACACCACGGTGGCATACCAGTGCCTGCCGTCGCCGGTCAGTTCGATGTGCTCGCAGGGCAGGCCTGCCGCAATGAGGGTTTGAAGTTCTTCGCTGGTCATGATGTCTCGTTCAGTGAGGGAGAGCGACACGCAGCGCGCAAACGCGGGGGCCAATTTCCCGCCGGGCCGCCCCAAGGGAAATTAGCCCCCTCGGGGGGCAGTGCAGTACACGAAGTGCAAACGTGGGGGCCATATGTTCAGTGCCTGATTTTGTAGCCGATGCGCAAAAGGTTCACGGCGATGCCGCTGACCACCAGCCACGCTGTCCCCACAATGGCCAGACTCAGCCATGGGGAAACGTCACTGACGCCGAAAAAGCCATAACGAAAGCCATCAATCATGTAGAAAAACGGGTTCAGGTGGCTGACGGTCTGCCAGAACGGCGGCAGGGAATGAACGGAGTAAAACACGCCGCTCAGAAAGGTCATGGGCATGATCACGAAGTTCTGAAACACGGCCATCTGGTCGAATTTTTCCGACCAGAGGCCGGCAATCAGGCCAAGGGCACCCAGCAGGCCGGCGCCGAGCAGGGCAAACACCAGAATCCACAGCGGTGCCACAAAGCCCGGCCGGCCGAAATACACCGTCACGGCAAATACGCCCAGGCCCACGGCCAGGCCCCGCACAATGGACGAGCCCACATAGGCGCAAAACCAGGCCCAGTGCGACAGCGGTGTGAGCAGTACAAACACCAGGCTGCCCATCATCTTGCTCTGCATCAGCGATGAGGAACTGTTGGCGAACGCGTTTTGCAGCACGCTCATCATGACCAGGCCGGGCACCAGGAAGGCGGTGTAGCTGACCGTGCCATACACCTTGACATGGTCCTGCAACACGTGACCGAAGATCAGCATGTACATCACGGCGGTGAGAATCGGCGCGCCGACGGTCTGGAAACCAACTTTCCAGAAGCGCATGACTTCCTTGTAGAACAGGGTTTGCCAGCCGGTCATCATGCTGTCACCCCGATTTTTTCCGCCATCACTTCAAGAAACACGTCTTCGAGGTCGGCCTTGCGGATCTCGACATCCTCGGCCACCAGGCCGGCTTCGCGGATGGCGGCCAGGTAGTGTTCGATTTCCTGGGCGTTGTGCGCAGGCAATTGCACAATCCGGCCGGTGATGCGCGCCTTGTCGGCAAGTGCTTTCGGCAACTCGCTGTCGATCTTGAACCGCAGCACATTGGACGAGGCGGCCCTGAGCAATTCGGAGGTCGAGGCCAGCGCCACCATGCGGCCCTGCTTGAGCATGGCAATGCGGCTGCACAGGGCTTCGGCTTCTTCCAGGTAATGGGTGGTCAGCAGCACGGTACTGCCCTGCTTGTTAAGCCTGGCAATGAATTGCCAGAGGGTTTGGCGCAGTTCCACGTCCACACCGGCCGTGGGTTCGTCGAGCACAATGACCGGGGGTTTGTGCACCAGCGCCTGCGCCACCAGCACACGGCGCTTCATGCCGCCGGAAAGCTGGCGCATGTTGGCGTTGGCCTTGTCTGCCAGTCCCAGGCTGGCAAGCAACTCGTCAATCCAGTCGTCGTTGCCCTTGACGCCGAAATAGCCGGACTGGATGCGCAGCGCCTCCCGCACCGTGAAAAAGGGGTCGAACACCAGCTCCTGCGGCACAATGCCGAGCTTGCGCCGTGCAGCGCCATAGTCTGTGATCACATTGCTGCCGTGCACGGTCACCGTGCCGCTGGTGGCCCGTGACAAACCCGCAAGAATGCTGATCAACGAGGTTTTGCCGGCGCCATTGGGCCCGAGCAGGCCGAAAAATTCTCCCGGCTCGATGTCGAAGCTCACATCGTCCAGCGCCCGGACGCCTGAGGCGGAGCGGCTGTGGGTTGCAGGGTAGTTTTTGGAGACAGACTGGAAGGAAATGGCTGGCATGAGCCAGCTATTTTAAGGTGCAAGCCGCTTTTGCCGGGCGACCTCCCCGAAAAGGACCTTGGGCCACCCTCGCCCGCGCGGCTCAGGCGGCCGGCAGCAGGTCCTGAACGCCATACAGCGCGGCCAGTTGCCGGAGCCGGTCAGGCAGGTTTCGCACAGAAAAGGCCTTGCCCGCGGCCAGCACCCGGCGCCGGCAGGCCAGCAAAACAGCCAGCGCGGAGGAGTCGAACTCCTGCAGCGCAGCCGCGTCGGCCACAACCTGCTGACCATCCTCACCGGCCAGCGAGGCCTCCAGCGCAAGCACCACAGCGGCGGCCAAGTCGTGCGTCAGACGGGACGGAAGCAACAGCACGGCAAGGGCACCCGCTCAGGGCTTTTTGGCCACGACGTTGGACTGGTTGCGCTGGGCCAGCGCCGCGATCAACCCGTCCACGCCCTTGGCGGAAATTTCCTGCGCAAACTGGGTACGGTAGGTTTCCACCAGCCAGATACCGAGCACGTTGAGGTCATAAATTTTCCAGCCGGTGGGCGTCTTTTCCATGCGGTAGTCAAGCTGCACCGGATCCCCGCGGCCCAGCACCTCGGTACGCACCTGGACTTCGGTGTCGGCCGGCGCAGCGCGAAGCGGCTTGACGCTGACGGTCTGGTCCTTGACCTGGGCCAAGGCACCCGAATAGGTCCGCACCAGCAGGGTCTTGAACTCATCCTGCAGGCGTTTTTGCTGCTCAGGGGTGGCCTGGCGCCAGTTCCTGCCGACAGCAGCAGCCGTCATGCGCGTGAAATTGACATGCGGCATGACCTTGCTGTCCACCAGGGCGATGATCTTGCTCACATCGCCGGACTGAATGGCCTTGTCGGCCTTGATGGCATCCAGCACTTCGGTGGAGGTCCGCTTGATCAGGGCATCCGGCGCCTCATCCGCAGCACGCGCGGGCACAACCCCTGCAAACAGGGCCATAGACAGGGACACACCAACAACTTGGCTAAACATTCGACGGTTCATGGTTTCTCTTTCAATCAGAACAAAGCAGCAAAATTGCGGGATTGGCGCAATGCCAGCAGACTTTATTGGACAGCAGCTTGAATGCCTTGGTTCACGGTTCTGGTGAAGTTCAGGCAAGCAAGTTGTAAAGCTTCTTTACTTTGACGGCGCCTTCTCCGGCAGGTCATACCGTTCTTCGGTATCGCCATTGGCGTCCAGAACGGCACCGCGGCGCTGCAAATACGCGTCCCGCGTGAAACTGTATTTATCCAGCGCCGCCTGGTCCAGCACCTCGCCGGCACGCAACAAGCTGGCGCGCAGATCCACGGCGCGAAGGACGTACAGTGAATTGCGTGCGGACACATCATGGACGTGGTTCACCAAATCGCCCCGGGTATCTACAGTGAGTGCGGCAGTATCACGAACGGTGGAGGGGCCGAGAATCGGCAGCACCAGGTACGGCCCGGTATCCACACCCCAGCGGCCCAGTGTCTTGCCGAAATCTTCCCGGTGACGCTCGATCCCCATGTCGCTCGCCCAGTCCAGAACGCCGCCCAGCCCCATGGTGGTGTTGATGCTGAAACGCATCAGGCTGTCGCCCGCCGCCTGGGGGCGGCCCTGCAGCAGGTTGTTGACCATGGACCAGACGTCGCTCAGGTTGTTGAAGAAATTGCTGACGCCGGTGCGCACCGGCGAGGGCAACACGTCCTGATAAGCCTGCGCCACCGGCTTGACGATGGCCTCGTCCAGACCCTCGTTGAAGCGGCTTACGCTGCGGTTAAACGGCTCGAACGGGTCGCGCGGATTCGGGCCCGTGGCACAACCCTGGAGCAAGGCCAGGGCCAGCAGACCGGCGCAAAGGCCGGAAATTTTCATCGTGGTTCGTGTGTTCATTTTTTATCGTTGTTCCCTGCCGGCGCCGCAGTCGTCGAGGAACTGCTGTCCGCCGCCTTGCTGTACAAAAACTGGCTGATCAGATTTTCCAGCACCACCGCCGACTGCGTCTGTTTGACCACGTCGCCCGCTGCCAGATTTTTCTCGTCGGCCCCCGCCTCAATGCCGATGTATTGTTCCCCCAACAGCCCACTGGTGAGAATTTTCAGTGAGCTGTCCTTGGGGAAAACGTAGCGGCTTTCCATGGCCAGATTAACACTGGCTTGATAGGATTTGTCGTCAAAGGTGATGTTCTCGACCCGTCCGACAATGACGCCCGCGCTTTTCACCGCCGCGCGTGGCTTCAAGCCACCAATATTGTCGAACTTGGCCACGACGTCGTAAGACTTGTCAAAGCTCAGCGTCAGCAAATTGGCAGCTTTCAGGGCGAGAAACAGGACGGCCGCAGCGCCGGCCAGCACGAAGAGGCCGACCCACACGTCATTTTTGGAGCGTTGCATCTGGGTTCCTTGAGAAGCACTGCCTGCGGCATGCGACCGGCAGTGGGGATGAGGGAAATTTTCGCATTGGAGCGGGTTCAGGCCAAGGTGATAAAAGTCACACGCTGAACATCAGGGCGGTGAGTACAAAGTCAAACCCCAGCACCGCCAGCGAGGCCAGCACCACGGTCCGCGTGGTGGCGCGTGCCACGCCTTCCGGCGTGGCCTGGGCTTCAAAGCCCTGGAAAAGCGCGATAAAGGTCACGGTCACGCCGAACACCAGACTTTTGACAACGCCATTGCCGACATCGCGCCAGACATCCACGCCGGACTGCATCTGACTCCAGAACGCGCCGGCGTCCACACCAATCATCAGCACGCCGACGACCCAGCCGCCGAGAATGCCCACCGCACTGAACACGGCAGCCAGCAGCGGCATGGCGATCACCCCGCCCCAGAAACGCGGCGCCAGAATCCGCCGGACCGGATCGACCGCCATCATTTCCATGGCAGACAACTGTTCGCCCGCTTTCATCAGGCCGATCTCGGCGGTCAGGGCCGTGCCAGCCCGCCCGGCAAACAGCAGCGCCGTCACGACCGGGCCCAGTTCGCGCACCAGGCTCAGGGCCACCAGCAAACCGAGCGCCTCCGAGGAGCCGTAACGCTGCAGCGCGTAGTAACTCTGCAGGCCCAGCACAAAGCCGACAAACAAGCCCGACACGGTGATGATGGCCAGCGAATAATTGCCGAGAAACAGGATCTGGTCCCGGATCAGGCCAAAGCGGCGGAACGCCGGGCCGGTGAGCGCCAGCAGGCGCAGCATCATGCGCGCGCCGTAGCCCAGCTCGTTGAGCTTGCTGCGCGTGGCAAAGCCAAGATCGGCCACCAAAGCGCCCAGCCGGTTCATGATCGCCTTCCCCGGCCGGTGACGGGCACCACGCCGAAATCCGCAGCCTCGTCCGGGCCCGGGTAATGAAACTGCACCGGCCCCTCCGCCAGCGCATTGACAAACTGGTGCACCAGCGGATCGGTGGAATGGCGCACTTCGTCGGGTGTGCCCTGGGCCGCGATGCCACCATTGGCCAGGATGATGACCTTGTCGGCGATGCGAAAAGTCTCTTCCAGATCATGCGACACCACAATGCTGGTGATGCCCAGCGTGTCATTGAGCTGGCGTATCAACTGGGCGGCGGTGCCCAGCGAAATCGGGTCCAGCCCGGCAAAGGGCTCGTCGTACATGATGAGTTCCGGGTCCAGCACGATGGCGCGCGCCAGTGCCACCCGCCTGGCCATGCCGCCGGAAATCTCGCTGGGCATGAGGTCGCGGGCACCACGCAGGCCAACCGCGTTGAGTTTCATGAGCACGATGTCGCGAATCAACTCTTCGGTGAGCGCCGTGTGTTCGCGCAAGGGAAAAGCCACGTTGTCGAACACGTTGAGATCGGTGAACAGGGCACCGAACTGGAACAACATGCCCATGCGGCGCCGCGCCTTGTACAGGTCGGCCTGGCTCAGGCCGCCCATGTCACGGCCATCAAACAGCACCTTGCCCCGGTTCGCCCTTTGCTGGCCGCCGATCAGGCGCAGCACGGTCGTTTTTCCGCCGCCCGATGCGCCCATCAGCGCCGTCACCTTGCCACGCGGCACCGTCAGCGTGACCTCATCCAGAATGACACGGTCGCCTTTGGCACCTGGATAGGCAAAGGTGACATCCTGGAATTCAACCAGTGGAAGTGGCGCAGTGTCGGACATGGGGGGGAAGGGAAAAGCCGTCGCAGGTGTCGGGTCGGCCTCGATTGCAATGCCTCGATGATAAAGGGTTTGCCCTGAACGGACAGCCGGCACCCCCGGCATATCCCTGCAAAATCACCCCATGAACATGGGGGTCGCGCCCTTGCCGCCACGCTCATCCGCCATGCTTCACAGCGGAGGGGCCGGACATTTATAGACAATCGGGCTCTAGCCCTTACGGAGCAAGGGTAAGCAGCTATTAATTCAATAGCAACCCTCTGGCCGGCGGTGCGCCCTGACGAGACGTGTTCACCGACCGCGGCCGGGAAGCCCTCGCGTCCTACCCGCGTTCGTCAGTCGCCCCGGGCGATTTCGTGGGCCTGCGCGTTTCAGCGCGGCAGGTCGCTGTAACCCATCAGGAATTCATCGACAGCGCGCGCGGCCTGCCGGCCCTCGCGAATCGCCCACACCACCAGGCTTTGCCCGCGGCGGATATCGCCGGCTGCGAACACCTTGGGCACATTGGTCGCGTAACCACCCGAAAAATCGGTGCTTGCCTTGGCGTTGCCGCGGCCATCCTTTTCGATGCCGAAAGCATCCAGCACGGCGGACACAGGTGCCACAAAACCCATGGCCAGCAGCACCAGATCGGCCTTTAGCGTCTGCTCCGAGCCCGCCACTTCCTGCATCTTCCCGTCTTTCCACTCGACGCGCACGGTTTTCAGCCCGGTGACCTTGCCCCCTTCCCCGATCAGCGCCTTGGTCGAAATGGCGAACTCGCGCTCGCAACCCTCTTCGTGGGACGAGGAGGTGCGCAGCTTGATCGGCCAGTACGGCCAGGTCATGGGCCGGTTTTCTTCCTCGGGCGGTTGCGGCATGAGCTCAAACTGGGTGACGCTGGCCGCGCCGTGGCGGTTGCTGGTGCCCACACAGTCGGAGCCGGTGTCGCCGCCGCCGATGACGATCACATGTTTGCCGTCGGCGCGCAGCTGGTCCTTGACCTTGTCGCCAGCATTGACCTTGTTTTGCTGCGGCAGGAACTCCATCGCGAAATGCACACCGGCCAGCTCGCGGCCCGGCACCGGCAGGTCACGCGACTGCTCGGCACCGCCCGTGAGCAGCACCGCATCAAAATCCTTTTGCAACTGCTCGGGCGTGATGGTTTCCCTGGCCCAGTTGGTCACCTTGGAGTCCTTGCCGAGCGGGTCCTGCGCCTTGCCGACCAATACGCCGGTGCGGAAGGTCACGCCTTCGGCCTGCATTTGCGCGACACGCCGGTCGATGTGGACTTTTTCCATCTTGAAGTCGGGAATGCCGTAACGCAGCAGCCCGCCAACGCGGTCATTCTTTTCAAACAGGGTCACGTCGTGGCCCACACGCGCGAGCTGCTGCGCAGCGGCCATGCCGGCCGGGCCGGAACCCACCACCGCCACTTTTTTGCCGGTCTTGTGCTGCGGCGGCTGCGGCGTCACCCAGCCTTCGGCCCAAGCCCGGTCGATGATGGCGTGTTCGATGGACTTGATGCCCACCGCGTCGTCATTCACGTTGAGCGTGCAGGCCGCCTCGCAGGGCGCGGGGCAGATGCGGCCGGTGAACTCCGGGAAGTTGTTGGTGCTGTGCAGGGTGTCGATGGCGCTTTTCCAGTCGGCGCGAAACACCATGTCGTTGAAATCCGGAATGATGTTGTTGACCGGACAGCCGCTGTTGCAGAACGGCGTGCCGCAATCCATACACCGCGCCGCCTGTTTGT
>CAMLDT010000030.1 GCA_946479075.1 uncultured Polaromonas sp. | reverse complement strand
AACCATGCTCGACATCAACCTGCTCCGAAAAGACCTGCCCTCGGTCATCACGCGCCTGCAAGCCCGCAAGAACCCACAGGCTTTCCTCAATGTGGAGGCCTTCCAGGCGCTGGAGGCCGAACGCAAGACCCAGCAGATCCGCACCGAAGAACTGCAGAACCAGCGCAACACCCTGTCCAAACAGATCGGCCAGCTCAAGGCCAAGGGCGAAGACGCCGCGCCGGTGATGGCGCAGGTCACCGCCTTCAAGGCCGAACTCGACAGTTGTGCGCTGCGCCTGGAGGCGATCCAGAGCGAAATGTCATCCCTGTTGCTGGCGGTACCCAATCTGCCGCACGACAGCGTGCCGCAGGGCGCGGGCGAAGAGGGCAACGTCGAGGTGCGCAAATGGACGCCAGTCGAAGGTTTTGGCGGCGAGCCGCCGGCGTATGCCTTCGAAGTCAAGGACCATGTGGATCTGGGCCAGCCGCTGGGGCTGGATTTTGAACTCGGCACCAAGCTGACCGGCTCACGCTTTACCGTGATGCAGGGACCGCTGGCGCGCCTGCACCGCGCACTGGCCGCTTTCATGCTCGACGTGCAGACGGCCGAACACGGCTACACCGAGTGTTATGTGCCCTACATCGTCAACAGCGATTCGCTGCGCGGCACCGGCCAGCTGCCCAAGTTCGAGGAAGACCTGTTTGCCGCCAAAAAAGGCGGGCAGGAAGGCGAGGCAGAAAATGCTGCGCTGTATTTGATCCCGACATCGGAAGTGCCGCTGACCAACTTCATGCGCGACGAGATCGTGCCCGAGGCGAAACTGCCACTGAAGTTCACCGCGCACACGCCGTGTTTCCGCTCCGAGGCCGGCAGCTACGGCCGCGACACCCGCGGCATGATCCGCCAGCACCAGTTCGACAAGGTCGAGATGGTGCAGATCGTGCACCCCGAGCACAGCTACGACGCGCTCGAAACCATGACCGGCCACGCCGAGGCCATCCTGCAAAAACTCGGTTTACCCTACCGCGTGATGCTGCTGTGCACCGGCGACATGGGTTTCGGCGCGAGCAAGACCTATGACCTCGAAGTCTGGCTGCCCGGCCAGAGTGCTTACCGCGAGATCAGCTCGGTTTCCAACTGCGAAGCCTTCCAGGCCCGCCGCATGCAGGCGCGTTTCAAGAACGCCCAGGGCAAAAACGAATTTGTGCACACCCTCAACGGCTCCGGCCTGGCGGTAGGCCGCACCCTGGTCGCGGTGCTGGAAAACTATCAGCGCGAAGACGGCAGCGTGGCGGTGCCGGTTGTGCTGCAGCCGTATATGGGCGGCGTCACGGTGCTGGAGCCACAATCAAAATAAGCCGCCGCCCGGCCTGATAGAATTGCGACTCGATTTAGGAGAGGTGGCAGAGTGGCCGAATGTACCTGACTCGAAATCAGGCGTACCGCAAGGTACCGTGGGTTCGAATCCCACCCTCTCCGCCAAAAACGCATCCAGATGAGTCTAGATTGGTCTGGGAAATGCCTTGAAAACCCCGTAAATCGGGGCTTTCTCGTTTCGGGTAGTCCAGCTTGATCTTTTGATGTCCAGCCCTTTTCGGGGGGCATAGTTGGGGGCGCGGGACTTTTCCCGTACCCGGCACAAAATTGCCCCAAATGCCACTTACTGATTCCGCCTGCAAGAACGCGAAATGCCCTGATGGCAAAGCGCTTGAGCGCTTCACCGATTAGCGGTGGCCTTTACCTGAAGTTGCTCCAATCGTTGGCAAACGCTGGCGCTGGAAGTATTGCTGCGGAGAGAAGGAAAGCGGCTGGCCGTTGGCTCCTATTTTGAAGTGACGCTGGCCCGGGCCCGTCGAGCGCGAGACGATGCGCGTCTTTCTCCAGGTCCGCAGTTCAGTCCAGAAAGGACACCAAGCTGGCTAATAGCGTCCGCATCGGCAACACCTTTGACGCTGCGGCGCGCCTGGTTTGAGCATTGGAAGGGGCCAACGGCGCCCAGACATGCCGATTACGTCATGCGCAGGTGGAGGCTGACGTTTTCCCAGATCTCGGGGCGCGGCATATTTCCGGCATTAGGGCACCCAACTACTCGCGGTTGCCAAGAAAATCGAAAACCGCTGGCGCTGTGGAAATTGCCAAGCGCTCGCTGCAGACCTGCGGTCAGATCTGTCGTTATACGGTGGCGCACGAGAACATCGAGCGCAATCCCGGCGCCGACGTGAACACCACCACCCTGCGCGCGCTGTACCGGATGGGCTACAAGGGCCGGACGACTGGCCACCGGTTTCGCGGTATTGCGTCCACGGTGCCGCATGAGCCGGGCTAGCGTAATGACGTGATCGAGCTGCAACTGGCCCGCCAGGAGCGGAACGAGGTCAGCGCGGCGTACAACCATTCGACCTATCTCAAGAGGAGCGGCGCAAGCTCATGCAGGCTTGGGCAGACCACTTGGACAAGCTGCGGGAGGGGACTAAGGTCGTTCTAGTGCGGGCGGCCGTGGTGAATTAGCGCCACCCAAATACGCACATAGTAAGCAAGCACACACTTCTTTCGATTCTTTTGGGCGCAGGTTGCGAACATTGCGATTGATCGCAAAGTCTTTTTGGCGGTGTGCAGTTATCTGCACGTTTGTTTTTCAATTGGTACCCGCTTTATTTGCGTGCTCGTCCTACGGGTAAGTACTTTCCCGTGTGTGACGATTAATCTGTGTTGTTCGTTTGTTGGAGTGATTTCCACGCGTAAACTTCGCTGCATCACTTATGACGGTGTATTACCAGTGAATAGGCTGTGTGAAAAGTGATTACGTTTTGTGCAATACGACAGAGCGCAACAACAGAAAGGGACATCATGACTGCAATTTCTGCCTTTGGCGGCGCAGAGTTTGATGACGTGCGTCAGAAAATTTCCCAGTTGAAGAAGCTGGAAACGGCGCCTCAAATCCTATCTTGGCTGCTGCGGTCAACGGTTCAGAAACTCGCTGTCTTCACCATTAAAGCGGCTCGGCGTGTCACGGCTTGGGCGTGTGAACACTTGGAGCAAAAAGCTAACGAGATGGAACAGTCTGTCTTCTGGTTTCGCCAAGAGTATGACGATTTCTGCCTGCGGCTGGTACGCGGTCCAAAATTGCCGGGCCCGAAATTTTTGAAGCAATTAGAAACTGCCCGGGAAAAAACGGCCCATATGGTGCGTATCTGCCGCAAAAACGTCCAGAAGACCAAAACCTTGTCCGTGCCTGACTCCCGCCTGATCCGCGTATATCAGCGGCTGGTTGATTTGGGCTTGGCTATGGATGTTGAGTTGCAGCGGTATGAAGAAACTGCCATCGCAGCGAGCAGGTGCCACGGTGCGCTGCACCGTCTTCATTTCCTCAACCAGGATCAAGCCAAGATCGCGGCAAATTTCAATCAAGATGATGCCCTGATGAATGACCCAGAGATTCAGGCAGCGGCCGAAGCAGCCATAGAACGCATGCAGGCTAGATCGGCAATGCCGGCAAAATAAAACACTAGGCGAGGGGCCGGCCTTGCAGCCGGGGGGAATGAGAGACCATACCGACTGCAGATACTGGAAGTACGACACGCATCCAGACCGTAACACCTTGCTGCCCATGCGCTGCAAGGAGTTAACCGACGCAGTTCCGGACGCCGGTGAAGACTTACCAGCTTCCCCATTCGACACGAGGGCTGACCACGCATACATGTTTGCAGGTATGGCGCCGGCTAGCTGTGGGTGCATTCTGGGCAACTATCGTGGCACCCGCGATTGTCCCGACCTTGTCAACTGCAGAGTCCAGATCCTTGAGGACCCCAATGTTGGCCTGGAGCCGCGCTTCGTACATTCCGCCATGCTGGAGTTTGAAGAGCAAAGCATCCGGGATATGACGGCCTATCTCGTATGGGCAAATGGCGACGGTAGCGGAGAGTCGCCGGTGAACAAGATACGAAAATTTGGGGTGGTTGCTGCACACATCTTCGAGCGATTTCTGACCATTCATCCTTATATTGATGGCAATGGGCACTGTGCGCGATTGATGTTATGCAAGCTGATGGCTGTTGCGGGCTTCCCGGCCAGACAATGGGATATTGACCAGAAGTTTCCGATTTATCAGGAAATACGGATCCATCGGACGGGGCAGCGTGGCCAGCTAATGCAGAAATTGACCAAGCACATCCTGTCGGTCATTTAACAACTCAAGCATCAAACTGAGTCTGAGGTAAATCTGTATTTGGCCCAGGTCGCGGTCATGCACCCCCCCGCAAGAAAGGGTT
The DNA here is from genome assembly GCA_946479075.1 of uncultured Polaromonas sp. The sequence goes on along the minus strand of CAMLDT010000030.1, from coordinate 19,739 downwards.
GATGCGGTCAGGGCGCTGAATGTGAAGGCTACACTCCGGCCATGAATCCCGCCGCCGTCCCCTTGCCCAGCGCCAGCCCGCATGTCGAGCCGGACATCGTGGCGCGCGACGATTGGGTGGAGACGCGGCTGATGCGCAGCTTCATGCGCAATGGCCGCCCGGCGCTGCATTCCGCCAGCATGGTGATCCCGGTGATGGTGGCCATTCTTTACGGTGACGTGAACCACTGGGCCTTGTTGTGCTGGGCCGTCGCGGCCATCGTGATGACGCTGGTGCGTTACCGGGTCATCAGCATTTACTACCAGCAATATGCCGGCGCGGGCGCCATGCAACTGCGCCAGTTCATGTCGCGCTACAGCTGGACGTGGACGGTGAGTGCGGCGATCTGGGGTGCCTCCATGTTTCTTCATTTCCGCAAGGCGCCAGTGTATGACCAGTTCATCGGCCTGTTGATCCTGGCGGGGATGGCGGGCTTTGCCGTCGGCGCCTTTTCCGCGTCGCAGCGCTGCTTTCTGGGTTACATCAACGGGCTGGCTTACAGCACCATCGCCGCGGTGATCTACAGCGTGGGGCTGGAGCGGCCGTTCATCGGCACGGTGCAGACCTACAGCCTTGTGGTCCTGGTGTTGATTTATTGGGCGGCGGTCCGTTCGGCGGGCAAGCGCTTTCACAGAGGCCAGCGCAAGACGCTGGAACTCCAGTACGCCAACGCTACCCTGATTGCCTCCCTGACCGAAAAAACCCGCGTGGCGCTGGAAGCGGTGCAGACCAAGGACCGCTTTATTGCCAGCGCGGCCCATGATTTGCGCCAGCCGGTACACGCGCTGGGCCTGTATGCGGACTGGCTGCAGTCCGAGCCTGAACTGGTGGCCCAGATCACCCCGAAAATTGTCCAGTCCACGCAGGCGGTCAACGAGCTGTTCAATTCACTGTTTGATTTGGTCAGGCTGGACTCGGAAGCGGCCGACGTGAACTGGCAGGAGGTTGACCTGGCCGCGCTGGTGGGTGAACTGGAACTGCAGTACACCCCGCTGGCTCAGGAAAAAGGCCTGGTGCTGCGCACCCGCGTGCTTGCGGGCGTGGCGCGTTCAGACGCCGTCCTGCTCAAGCGGCTGCTGGGCAATTTGCTGTCCAACGCGGTGCGCCACACCGTGCAGGGGGGCGTCTTGCTGGCGGTGCGCCATGGGGCTCAAGGCCCGCGCATTGAAATCTGGGACACCGGTGTTGGTGTGGCGCCCGAGCACCAGCAGGCGATTTTCCAGGAGTTCTACCGTGTGGCCATCCACAACGGGACCGAGGAAGGATTCGGTCTGGGGCTGGCCATCGTCGCGCGCCTGTGCCACACGCTGAAGCACCGCCTGACCATGCACTCGCGACCCGGGCGGGGCACGGTGTTCAAGCTTTATCTGGAGTCGCTGGGCAGCGGCGGGGTGAGTTTTGCGGAACTGGAGCCCGGCAACGCGCAGGGCGGCGCTTAAAGCAGGCCTTGCGTGCGGGCGAGGTGGCTGGCCTGGGAGCGGCTTTTGACATTGAGCCTGCGAAACAGCCGCCACAGATGCACCTTGACGGTGTGTTCGCTGATCTGCAATTCGGCGGCGATGTCGCGGTTGCTCATGCCCTTGTCCAGCATGACCAGCAATTGTTTCTGGCGCTTGGACAGTTTCTCGGGCTCGGTGCCGCCTTCCGCGTCAGCGCCGTCGTCAAGAAAGGTCTTCAGTACCTTGGAAATTTCGGTCGCACCGGCCGATTTTTCAATATAGATGTCGGCGCCGGCTTCGAGCGACAGCTCCTGGTAGTCCTGCGCCGGCGCCGCCGACAACACGACGATGGGCACTTCGGGAAACTGGTGGCGCAACTCGCGCACACCCGACACACCATGGGTATCCGGCAGCTTGAGATCCAGGCAAACCACATCGGGAACACCGTGCTGTTCAACGGCCGGACCAATCGCGGCCAGACGGTCCAGCTCAATGATGGTGGCTTTGGTGTGCAGACGGCGAACCAGCATCACCACGGCTTCGCGCATGAGGGGATGGTCGTCAATGACAAAAATACGCATGGGGCTGGTGGTGATTTGTGAGGGGATGTGATTTGTGCCGGAAAAAGTAAGCATACCCGCTGCATGTCAAGTTGATGCATGAACTATAAATATTAAGTTCGGAATTAATCCACGCTTCAATAACATTAAAAAACGTTGTAGTACTTAAAGGTTCTTGATCCTCCAATCAAGCGTCGGCGCTGGCCAACAGCTGTAGTGCTGCAGTGATGGCTTCGTTGCTCACATCCGGCACTGGCTGGAGCTTTGGACCTAGAGAGGGCAGTGCGGCAGCCCCTTCGGCCTGCAACAAGGCGATCACTTGGCCGGCCTCCCGCGGCGAAACGAAGCCGTGGCTCTGAAGCAACAGCCGGCCCTGTGGATCCACCAGCTTGAAGTGAAATTTGCCGTCGGCCTCTCGGTACTGCTTGAAAACCGGCATGCCGGTTTTCTCTGCTTTGGTGGTGGCCGCGGGCCGGGGCGCGGTCACAAGCTTGCGCAGGCCCACGGCCTGGCGCAATTCAGCGATGAACGGCGTTGCCAGCATGCGGGCCTTGGCGGCACCAGCAAAAAGCGTGGCCTCGATTTTTGCGGGGTCGTCCATCAGTGCCCGGTAGCGTTCACGCATGGGCGCGACTTCCCGGTCGATGCGTTCAAACAGCAGCTGTTTGGCATCGCCCCAGCTCACGCCTTCGGCAAAGGACTGGCGCAACGCAGCGGTTTCGTCCTCGCTGGCGAACGCCTGGTAGATCTGGAACAGCGCCGAGCCTTCGGTGTCCTTGGGCTCGCCGGGTGCGCGTGAATCGGTGACGATGCCGGCGATCATTTTTTTGAGCTGCTCGCGTGGCGTGAACAGCGGAATGGTGTTGTCGTAGCTCTTGCTCATCTTGCGCCCGTCCAGGCCCGGCAGCAGAGCCACCGATTCCTCGATCAGCGCTTGCGGCAGCACGAAGTGTTCACCGTACAGGTGGTTGAAACGCTGCGCCATGTCGCGCGCCATTTCGATGTGCTGGATCTGGTCACGTCCGACCGGCACGTGGTGGGCCTTGAACATCAGGATGTCGGCGCCCATGAGCACCGGGTACATGAAGAGGCCCGCACTCACATCGGCATCCGGGTCGTTGCCTGCTGCGTTGTTTTTGTCCACCGAGGCCTTGTAGGCATGCGCGCGGTTGAGCACGCCTTTGGCGGTCACGCAAGTCAGCAGCCAGGTCAGTTCGGGGATTTCGGGGATGTCCGACTGGCGGTAAAAGGTCACGCGCTCCGGATCCAGCCCGGCAGCCAGCCAGCTCGCGGCAATCTCCAGCGTGGATTGCTGGATGCGTGCCGGCTCGTCGCACTTGATCAGCGCGTGGTAGTCGGCAAGGAAATAAAAGCTTTCAGCGCCGGCGCCGGTGCTGGCGGCCACGGAAGGGCGGATGGAACCGACGTAGTTGCCCAGGTGCGGCGTGCCGGTGGTGGTGATGCCGGTGAGGAAGCGCTGCGGCGCGGCGTTTTGTTTGTTTGTCATGGGAGTCATCGAACCAGCATGGCCAGCGGCGTCAACACGATTTCAAGCAGGGAATAGGACAGGGTCATCAAGGGGCGCATCCACCAGTTGGTCAGCACGCCGGCAATCACCAGCGCCATGACCACAAAAAAGCCCCAGGGCTCGATGCGCGAAACGAACTCGGCCTGGCGCCATGGCAGCAGGCCCACCAGCACGCGCCCGCCGTCCAGCGGCGGCAGGGGAAACAGGTTGAAGACCATCATCACGATGTTGACCAGAATCCCGGCCTGGCACATCTTGATGAAAAAGGGCTCGCTCACGCCAGCGCCCTGCAACAGGTAAAACGCGATCCCCCACAGCACCGCCTGGATCAGGTTGGCGCCCGGGCCGGCCAGCGCCACCCAGATCATGTCGCGCTTGGGGTTGCGCAGATTGCCAAAGCGCACCGGCACCGGCTTGGCATAACCAAACAGGAAGGCGCCCGAGGTCGCGAAGTAAAGCAGCAAGGGCATCAGGATGGTGCCCAGCGGGTCGATGTGTTTGACGGGATTGAGGGTCACACGGCCCAGTGTCCAGGCGGTGTTGTCACCGAAGTAGCGAGCCACATAGCCATGCGCCGCTTCATGGACGGTGATGGCGAAGAGCACCGGGAGCGCATAGATGGCGACGGTTTGAATCAGGTTGGCAAAGTCCATCTGTGGATTATCGCCCGCACGCTGCACTGACCCCGAGTGGGGATATCCAGACCGGCCGCGGCCGCAGGCGCAGCAGCACCCTGGGGGCAAAACTGCTCACAGCGAACGAGGAGGCTTTACAGGCCGAGTGCCGCGAGTTCGCCGCGCCCTTGCCGCACCACGACCGGCTCGCCGCCCTGGCCCATGTCGGTCAGGTCAATCACGGTGGTCGGCTCCAGCGGGCAGGCGCCGGCGTCGATCACGGCAGCGAGTTCGTGTTCAAGCTGATCGCGAATTTCCTGCGCGTCGTTCAGTGGTTCGGTCTGCCCGCGCGGGATCAGGGTGGTCGCCAGCAACGGCGCGCCGTGGATCTCGAGCAGGCATTGCAGCGTCTTGTGCTCAGGCACGCGCAGGCCGATGGTCTTGCGGGACGGATGGCTCAGGCGACGGGGCACTTCCTTGCTGGCTTCCAGGATGAAGGTATACGGCCCCGGCGTGGCCGCCTTGACCAGGCGAAACTGCTTGTTGTCCACGCGCGCGTAGTTGGCCAGTTCGCTGAGGTCGCGGCACAGCAGCGTCAGGTGGTGTTTGTCGTCCACGCCGCGGATACGCCGCAGGTGGTCCGCTGCGGTTTTGTCGTCCAGGTGGCAGACCAGGGCATAGCTGGAATCTGTGGGAACGGCCAGAATGGCCCCGCGCTCCAGCAGCGCCACGGCCTGGCGGAGCAGGCGGACCTGCGGGTTGTCGGGATGGATGTCGAAAAACTGGGCCATGGGTGGGTTTCAGCGGATTCAGGATTCTGCGGGCAGCACGCTGAATTCCTTGAGGGCGCGGCTTTCACGCGCTGTCAGCCAGGCGCCCGCCGCGCCACACACGGCAATCATCAGCATGCCCATCATGGACCAGGCGTCCGGCACATGGGAGAACACGATCCAGCCGCCTATCATGGCAAAGGCGATCTGGGCATACAGGTAGGGCGTGAGGGTGGCGGCGGGCGCCCGCATATAGCCCAGGATCAGCATGAAATGCCCGACCGTGGCGGCCACCCCCATCAGCACCATCCAGCCCCACAGCGACCAGGAGGGCAGTGCGGTCCAGACAAAAGGCAGCGCCACCGCGGCCAGCAGCGTACCGACCCAGCCGGTGTACAGGTGCATGGTGATCGGGTCTTCGGTGCGCGCCAGCTTGCTGGTCAGCACCTGAAAGCCGGTGTTGGTGGCCACCATGCCCAGCGGCAGCAGCAGCGACCAGGTGAAGGATTCACTGCCCGGCCGGATGATGATCAGCGTGCCGACAAAACCGCCCAGCACCAGCGACCAGCGCAGCGCGGAAACCTTCTCGCCCAGCGCGGTGGCAGCCAGCAGCGTGATGAGCAGCGGCACGATGGCTCCGATGGCCGTGAACTCGGCCACCGGCAGGTATTTGAGGCTCAGGAAGGCGAACAGGCTGCTCATGAGCAGCAGCAGTCCACGCAGGCACTGGAACTTCGGATGGGCCGTGCGCAGAATGCCCAGCCCGCGCAACGGCAGCACCACCGCGGTGGTGGCCACGGCCTGAAAGAAATAGCGGAACCACAGCGCCATCAGCAGCGGCACGCTGGCACTGACAAACTTGGTGGTGGTGTCCAGCGTCGCAAAACAGGCGACAGCGGCAATCACCAGGGCAATGCCTGCCAGGGTTGATGGCGCGCGGCTCACTGGATGCGGTCTTCCAGCAGCGTCCAGACCGGCGTCAGTTCGCCCGGCAGGAAGGGCAGCGTACCGAGGTCGGTATGGCTCTCATCGGGGCTGTGAAAGTCGCTGCCGCGCGAGGCGGCCAGGCCGAACTCCTTCGCGGTCTCCGCGTATTTCACATACTCCTGAGTGGTGTGGCTGCCCGTGACCACCTCGACGCCCTGGCCGCCATGGGCCTTGAACTCGGTGAACAGCGCGTATTCCTCATTCGGGGTGAACTTGTAGCGGCCGGGGTGGGCGATCACCGCCACGCCCCTGGCGCTGGTGATCCAGTCAATCGCATCACGCAGGCTGGCCCAGCGGTGCGGTACGTAGCCCGGTTTGCCTTCGGTCAGGTATTTGCGGAAGACTTCGGACGTTTCCTTGCAGACGCCGGACTCCACCAGAAAACGTGCAAAGTGGGTGCGCGAGATCAGCTCCGGGTTGCCGACAAATTTCAGAGCGCCTTCATAAGCACCCTTGATACCGACCTTGGCCAGGCCCTCCGACATTTCCCTGGCCCGCTCGCCGCGTCCGCCGCGGGTCTGGTACAGGCCCTGTTTCATGGCCGCGTCGTCCGGGTCAAATCCCAGGCCGACGATGTGCACGGTTTCGTTGGCGAAAGTGACGGAAATTTCGGTGCCGGTCAGGTAGTTCAGGCCCTGGATTTTGGCCGCAGCGGCAGCGCGGTGCTGGCCGCCAATCTCGTCATGGTCGGTCAGTGCCCAGAGTTCGACACCGTTGGCCTTGGCCCGTTCGGCCAGCGCTTCCGGTGTCAGGGTGCCGTCGGACACCACGGAGTGGCAGTGCAGATCGGCGTTCAGGATGTTTTTGGAGATCACCAACCCATTTTAGGCGTTTGGCCTTTTTGCTGCCGCGTGCGCGGGTGTGCCAAGCCCGGCGATGCGACATCGCCTACCATGGCGGTTCTTTCTGCCCCCACCACCGATTTCCACTGGATTTGCCATGATCACCGTGCACCACCTGAACCATTCCCGCTCGCAACGCATTCTCTGGCTGCTGGAGGAACTGGGGCTCGACTATGAGATCAAGCGGTATGAACGCGACCCCCAAACCATGCTGGCACCGGCGTCTCTGCGGGCCGTGCATCCGCTGGGCAAATCGCCGGTGATTACCGACGGGGAGCTGGTCATTGCCGAGTCAGGCGCCATCGTGGAATATCTGATCGACCGGTATGGCGCGGGACGCCTCGCGCCTGCCGCAGGGACTGCGGAGCGGCTGCGTTATACCTATTGGCTGCATTACGCGGAGGGCTCGGCCATGTCGCCCCTGCTGCTCAAACTGGTGTTCGACAAAATCGAAACGGCACCCATGCCGTTTTTTGTGAAGCCGATAGCCAAAGCCATCAGTGGCAAGACCAAGCGCAGTTTCATCGAGCCGCAAATCAGGCAGCACCTCGATTACCTCGAAGCCGAACTGGCGAAAAGCCCCTGGTTCGCGGGTGATGAACTGACCGGCGCAGACATCCAGCTGAGTTTTCCGCTGGAAGCTGCAGCGGCGCGCGGTGGCCTGGATGCGAGCCGGCCGCGCCTGATGGCATTTCTGAAGGCCATCCACGCCCGCCCGGCGTATCAGCGCGCCATAGCGCGGGGTGGCGAGTTTGCCATCCTGACCTGAGGCATTCTGGCTGCAGGTGCAGGTGCAGGTGCAGGTGCAGGTGCCGGTGCCGGTGCCGGTGCCGGTGCTGGCGTGACGCTACAAAATCAATAGCTGCTCATGCTTGCCCGGCAAGGGCTACAGGCCGAAATGCCTTTGAATTTCAGCGAAAGCCGAAATACGACAGGATGAAGCCGATGATGACGACAAGACCGACGATGTAGATGATGGTGTTCATGGTGTCCTCTGGAGTTTTTGTTGGCGCACCGGCTGGCTTGCCTTCTGAGGACAGATCATGGCGGGCGGCGCGGGCGGGCGATGTAGGCCCTGCCTGCCACGCGCCGTCGGACAAGCGCTACAGCTCGGCGCCCTCCACCAGGAAACGAACCCGCTTGATGCCCTGCCACTCGTCGGCGTCAAGCCGGAAGGCCAGCTTGACACGCGCCGGCAAGGACTCGGTGTGGCCGAACCAGATGCCGTCCACAGCCTGGCCCTGATGTTTGAGTTTGAGCGCCAGGTGTTTTTCACCCACCAGGCGCTGTGACACAACCTCGACCTCCTCGCTGAAGGTCGGCGCCGCAAAACCCTGGCCCCAGACCTCACGGTGCAGGGTGTCGACCAGGTCGGCACGCCGGTACTGCGGCGCCAGCGGGCCATCGGTGTCGATGCGCCGTGTCAGCGTCGCGGCGTCCAGCCATTCGTGCGCCACCTGCTGCAGCGCCTGCTCGAAGACCTCGAACTCTTCCTCGTGGATGGTGCAGCCGGCTGCCATCGCATGGCCGCCGAAACGCAGCAGCACGCCCGGATGGCGCTTGGCCACCAGGTCCAGTGCATCACGCAAATGAAAACCGGGGATGGACCGGCCCGAGCCTTTGAGCTCGTGTTCGCGGCCCGGCGCCTGGCTGGCCGCGAACACAAAGGTCGGCCGGTGCAGCTTGTCCTTGATGCGCGAGGCCACGATGCCGACCACCCCTTCGTGGAAGTCAGGGTCAAAGATGGCGATGGCCGGCGGGGGTGTTTCGTCCTCGTCGATCATGGCGTCGGCGGCGTACTGGGCCTGCTCGCGCATGCCGCTCTCGATGTCTCGGCGTTCGCGGTTGATGCCGTCCAGCGTTCTGGCCAGTTCGTCGGCGCGGCCCGCGTCGTCGCTCAGCAGGCATTCAATGCCCAGGGTCATGTCGCTGAGGCGGCCGGCGGCGTTGATGCGGGGGCCGAGAGCAAAGCCAAAGTCGAAACTGGTGGCCATGGCAGGCACCCGGCCTGCGGCGGCGAACAGGGCCGCCACACCTGCCGGCATGGCGCCACTGCGGATGCGCTTGAGGCCCTGCGCCACCAGGCGGCGGTTGTTGGGGTCGAGTTTGACAACATCGGCGACGGTGCCGAGCGCGACCAGCGGCAGCAGGGTGTCCAGCCGCGGCTCTGTGGTTTTTTCCGTTCGGGCTGAGCTTGTCGAAGGGCCTGGCTCCCGGTCATCCTGAGCTTGTCGAAGGGCGGGCTCAGGGCGAACGGGCAAAAAGTGCCCCCGCTGGCGCAACTCGGCGCGCAGGGCCAGCAGCACATAAAACATCACGCCGACGCCGGCCAGGGCCTTGCTCTCGAAGGCGCAGCCGGGCTGGTTCGGGTTCACGATCACGTCGGCATCGGGCAGCACGATGGCGCCGTCCCTCAGTGCCGGCAGGTGGTGGTCGGTCACCAGCACCTGCATGCCAAGTTCGCGCGCACGCGCCACGCCGTCGAGGCTGGCGATGCCGTTGTCCACTGTCACCAGCACATCGGCGCCGGTGGCCTTGACACGCTCGGCGATGGGCGCCGTCAGGCCATAGCCGTCAACCACGCGGTCCGGCACGATGTAGCTGACCAGGGTGGCGCCCAGCAGGCGCAGGCCGCGCAATGCCACGGCGCAGGCGGTGGCGCCGTCGCAGTCGTAGTCGGCCACCACGCAGATTTTTTTAGCCGCGGCCATGGCATCGGCCAGCAGCACGGCCGCCTCCTGCGTGCCCTTCATCGCGGACGGCGGCAGCAGCCGGCCCAGACCGTCGTCGAGTTCATCGGCGCTGCGCACCCCCCGCGCGGCATACAACTGCGCCAGCAAGGGATGCACGCCGGCCTGCTCCAGCGCCCAGACGCTGCGCGGCGGGGCTTCACGTACTATGATTTTCATAGCTGGTGACGCCCGTCCCATAAGGGCTGGAGGCCTAAAACACCCTTGATCTTGCGCCAGAAACCGGGCGCTGCGGGGCTGAAGTGCTGCGCTGCGCGCTGACCGCAAAGGGTCAGCTGCGCATCGCCGCCGGCCCGCAACACCGCCAGCAGCGCGGCGCAACTGTCGGCGTCCACCGCTTGCCAGGCCTGCGCATGGGCCGCAGTGTCGCCGCGCAGTGCCGGCGTGTGCAGCCGCGACTCAACCCGGACATGCTGCGCCACCGGCACCGGCTGATCCAGCACACCTGTGCCGGTGACCCAAAAGGAATTGACCGGCGCCTGCCCCTGCTGCTGGCGCGCCTCGTTCACGGGGTGGGTGTACAGCAGCATCTGCATCTCATTTTGCAGCCGGCGCAGCGTCGCAGCCGGGGTGCCGGCGCCGTCCAGCAAGGAACGTGTCAGGTGCCGGCCCAGCAGGGTGTCCATGGACACGCTGTGCAGGCCGCGGAAGACCTCGCCGGTGGCCAGCCAGGTTCCGGGCAGGGACCCGTGCGGTGCCAGCGTGATGCCGTCTTCCAGAAAATAAGGTGCCATGGCGCTGAGCAACGCGTCCGAGCTGTCCGCATCCAGCGCCAGGGCTTCCGGCGGAGACAGTCGCACATGGTCGGCGCCGACCTGCCAGTGGCACAGCCGGATGAAGGCGCAAGGGGTGCCGACGGTGCCGGTCTCGAAAGCCGCCCACGGAATCTGGCCGGGGCCGCCGGGCAGGCCGTTGGCCTCGGCCAGGGCCAGTTCAAACGGCGTGGAGGGGGCGTCCTCAGCGCATTCGATGCGTTTGTCTGGCGACATGGCGGCCAGCAGGGCACGCAGGTTCGGGCCGAGGGGCGCCGGGGGTGGCGCGGGAGCGCTGTCGTCGCGGGACAGCACGGCCCCGGGAATGATCAGATGGAGTTGGTCCGGCATGGCGCTATTGTCCGGGATTGGTGAACAGGCCGAGGACCGCCCGGTGCCTGATGCCACAATTGGCACCATGCAAATTCCCTACGAGCTGATTCTGGGCTGGCGCTACACCCGCGCAGGCCGCGCCACCCGGCGCAATGGTTTCATTTCATTCATTTCGGGTGTGTCCATGCTGGGCATCGCGCTCGGTGTGGCGGCGCTGATCATCGTGCTCAGCGTGATGAACGGTTTCCAGAAGGAAGTGCGCGACCGCATGCTGGGCGTCATTTCCCATATCGAGGTGTTTGCGCCCGGCGGCGCGGCCTTGCCGGACCCGCAGAAGACGCTGTCCGAAATCAGGGCCAATCCCGAGGTGGTGGGCGCGGCGACGTTTATTGCTGCGCAGGCCCTGCTGGCGCGTGGTGAAGACATGAAAGGCACGCTGGTGCGCGGCATCGACCCGGCACATGAGGGCGAAGTGACCGACCTCGCCGCGGCCTCGGTGAGCACGCTGGCCCGGCTGGTGCCCGGCCAGTTCGGCGTGGTGCTGGGCGGCGAACTGGCCCGTTCACTGGGCGTGCGCGAAGGTGACAGCGTGACGCTGATCGCCCCCAGCGGCCAGGTGACACCGGCCGGCGTGGTGCCGCGCCTCAAGCAGATGACGGTGGTTGGCACTTTTGACTCCGGCCACTTCGAGTACGACTCGGCGCTGGTGATGCTGCACCAGGACGACGCTGCCAAAATTTTCCGCCTCGAAGGCCCGACCGGCATACGCATCAAGCTCAAAGATTTGCACCAGGCGCGCGAGGTGGCGGCCGAGCTGTCACGCAGCCTCAGCGGCGATTTGCTGATCCGCGACTGGACGCGGCAGAACAAGACCTGGTTTGCCGCCGTGCAGCTTGAAAAACGCATGATGTTCATCATCCTCACACTGATCGTGGCGGTGGCCGCCTTCAACCTGGTCAGCACGCTTGTGATGACGGTGACCGACAAACGCGCCGACATCGCCATCCTGCGCACGCTGGGGGCCAGCCCGAAAAGCATCATGGGCATCTTCATGGTGCAGGGCGCCATGGTCGGCGTGATCGGCACACTCTCGGGCCTGGTGCTGGGCCTGGGCATTGCGCTCAACATCGATGTCATCGTGCTGGCGCTGGAGCGTGCGCTCAATGCCAGCTTCCTGCCGAAAGACATCTACCTGATCAGCCGCATGCCCAGCGACCCGCAATACGCCGACATCATGCCGATTGCGGTGATTGCGCTGGTCCTGGCTTTCCTGGCCACCATTTATCCGAGCTGGCGCGCCAGCCGTGTGAACCCTGCCGAGGCCCTCAGATATGAGTGAAACAACAACCGTTCGCCCTGAGCTTGTCGCAGGGTCGCCCGCCATGGCTTCACCGGGCTCGGCCCGACCGGCCGTTGTGCTGAATGCGCAAGGCCTGACCAAACGCTTTAACGAAGGCCCGATTGACCTGACCGTGCTGCACGGCGTGGACCTGCAGGTCATGCCCGGTGAGACGCTTGCCATCGTGGGGGCCTCCGGATCGGGCAAAAGCACCTTGCTGCACCTGATGGGCGGGCTGGATGCCCCCACCAGCGGGCAGGTGGAACTCATGGGGCAACACATGTCGGCGCTGTCGCCTGCCGCACAGGGCGAGCTGCGCAACCGCTACTTGGGGTTTGTGTACCAGTTTCACCACCTGTTGCCGGAGTTCAGTGCGCTCGACAACGTGGCCATGCCGCTCTGGATCCGCCGCCAGGACCGCGAGAAGGCGGCGCAAACGGCGCAAGCCATGCTGGCCAGTGTCGGACTCCATGAGCGTATTCACCACCGGCCCGCCGAGCTGTCTGGCGGTGAACGCCAGCGGGTCGCCATCGCGCGCGCACTGGTCAACAACCCGGCCTGTGTGCTGGCCGACGAACCGACCGGCAACCTGGACCGGGCGACCGCCGACGGTGTGTTTGAACTGATGCTGCAACTGGCGCGTGACAAGGGCACGGCGTTTGTCATGGTGACCCACGACCAGGCGCTGGCCGCACGCTGTGGCCGGCAGCTCAAGCTGGTGTCGGGGCATCTGTCGGAGCTGGCCGCTCCGGCGTGAGGCGGGCGCCGCTCTGTCAGCGGCCGGCGGCGATCAAAGGATGCGGTTGAACCACAGCAGCGACAAACCGGCCGAGAGCAGCGCCAGAACCGCTGCCGCCAGGGCCAGCAGGCCGGAGATCTCGGTTTCCTTTTTCTCGACGGTGAGCCGCGAACTCAGGGTTTCGTACACCTTTTTCAGGTCGTTGGCGGTGCCTGCATAAAAATACTCGGCCTGCGTGCGGCTGGCGATCTGCTTGAGGGTTTCCTCGTCGAGCTTGACCCGCATGGACCAGCCCTCGAAGCCGATGGTCTCCCCATCGACCGTACCCACCCCCACGGTGTAAATGCGAACGCCACGGTCTGCCGCCATCTTGGCGGCTTCGAGCGAGTCCACACCGGTGGTGCGCTGTCCGTCGGTCAGCAAAATGATGGCGGCCGAGGTGTAGGAACCCGGGGCGACCGGCGTGAATTCCTTTTTGGCCTCTTTCGGCGTCTGGTCGATGGCGACCCCACTGCTGCGGTTGCGGCCGTAGGTCAGCGAGGCCAGGTCGATGCCGGCGTCGGGGAACAATTCACCAAGCGACACCACGATGGCGTTGCCAATTGCGGTGGCACGTTGCAACTGAAATTTGTCGATGGCTGTCACCAGGTCTTCACGGCTCAGCGTGGCTGGCTGCACCACCGAGGCCGTGCCGGCAAACGCGACGATGCCGACCCGCACGCTGCGCGGCAACTCGGCCAGAAAAGCCTTGGCCGCGTTTTGCGAGGCGACCAGGCGATTCGGCTGCACGTCCGTGGCGCGCATGCTGCCCGACACATCCATCGCGAGGATGATGGTTTCCTGCTGGGACGGCAGGGTGATCACTGCAAACGGCCGCGCCGCCGCCAGCAGCATCGCGGCGATGGCCAGCAAAAACAGCAGGGGCGGGATGTGTCGGCGGAAAGTCTGCCCGGTGCCCATGGCTTCGCGCACGATGGACAGGCTGGCGTAACGCAGCGCCGTTTTTTTCTTGCGCCGCAGCAGCCAGACATACACGGCCACCAGCAGCGGAAGCGCCAGCAGCAGCCAGAGAAACTGGGGCCAGAGAAAGGTCACGGGGGCGTTCATTCGATGGCTCCTTGGCTGTCCATCAGGCGGCCGCCTTCAGATGGTCGGGCAGCTTGCGCCGGCCCTTGCCTGCGGCGCCCGAGGCCTGGCCGCGGCGTTTGCGAAGTTCGGTGAACCGCATGATGGCGTCCACCAGGTCGCCGTCGGTGGACAGCTCCAGTGCGTCCACGCCGGCCCGCGCCAGGGCCTGCCGCAGATCGGCCTCGCGCTGCGCGGCGATGCGGGCAAAACGGCGGCGAAATCCGGCGTCATGGGTGTCCACCAACAGCTGTTCGCCGGTTTCCGCGTCGCGGATGGGAATCAGGCCGAGGTCGGGCAGGTCCAGCTCCAGCGGGTCGAGCAGGCGCACGGCCACCACCTCGTGGCGCTGCGCCAGCTGGCCCAGGGTTTTTTCCCAGCCCGGCTCGCTGATGAAGTCCGACACCACAAACACCGTCGAACGCCGGCGCAGCATCCGGGCGGCGGAGCGCAACAAGTCGTCGAGGCGTGTGGCGGCGTTGCAGGTGCTTTCAGGGCGGGTCTGCATGGCGTGCAGCATGTGCAGCACATGGGGCCGTCCGCCGCGGGCCGGCAGCACGGTGTCCACGCCGTTGCCGTACAGCATGGCGCCGACGCGGTTGCCGTGGCGCGTCAGCAAACGCGACAGCACGGTGACAAACTCTGCCGACACCTGGCTCTTGCGCTGGTGGCCGGAACCGAAATCGACCGAGGGGCTCAAGTCCAGCAAAAACCAGCTGGCCATCTCGCGGTCTTCGGTGAACACGCGCACATGTGGCGATTGCTGGCGCGCCGTGACATTCCAGTCGATGTGGCGCACATCGTCATGCAGCTGGTATTCACGCAGGTCGGCCAGATCCATGCCGGTGCCACGCATCAGCGTCCGGTAGTCGCCCTGCAGCAAGCCGTCAAGCCGGCGCAGCACCGTCCATTCGAGACGGCGCAGCACATGTTCGGCGCCCGTCAGCGGCTGGGCCGATGCCTGCGGCAGGGGCTCGGCGGCTTCAGGCGGGGCGGATTTGCGAAACCAGTTTTTCATGGGCGGTGAGCGACCTAGGGCCCTGTTCAGGCGGCGAGTTTCTCGTGTTCAAGCGGCCGCGCCGGCGCCGGCACCCGGGCCATGATTTTGGCGACCACGGTGTCGGCGTCCAGCCCTTCGGACAGCGCCTCGTAAGACAGCACCAGGCGGTGCCGCAGCACATCGGGCACCAGGTCGGTCATGTCTTCGGGCAGGGCGTAGGTGCGGCCGCGCAGCATGGCCAGCGCGCGTGCGCCTTCGGTCAGGTTGATGGTGGCGCGCGGGCTGGCGCCGAAGGTGATGAAGCGGTCCAGCTCCTGGAGCCCGTGTTTTTCCGGGGCGCGGGTGGCCGAGACCAGGCGCACCGCGTACTGGATCAGCGACGGGTCCACATACACGCGGCGGCATTCGCGCTGCAGCTCGGCCAGTTGTTCGGTCGTTGCCACGCTGGACACCGCGACCGCCGGACCGATCACGCGCTGGACAATCACGAACTCTTCCTCGTCGGTCGGGTAGTCCACCAGCACTTTCATCATGAAGCGGTCCACCTGCGCCTCGGGCAGCGGGTAGGTGCCCTCGGTTTCGATCGGGTTCTGTGTCGCCATGACGAGGAAGGGCTCGGGCACCTTGTGCGTTTCGCCGGCAATCGTCACCTGGCGCTCCTGCATCACTTCCAGCAGCGCGCTTTGCACCTTGGCCGGCGCGCGGTTGATTTCGTCGGCCAGCAGCAGGTTGGTGAACACCGGTCCCAGCGAGGTGCTGAAGTCGCCGGTTTTCTGGTTGTAAATGCGTGTGCCGACCAGATCGGCCGGCACCAGGTCGGGGGTGAACTGGATGCGCTTGAAATGCCCCTGGATGGTGCTGGCCAATGTCTTGACGGTCAGGGTCTTGGCCAGGCCGGGGACGCCTTCGACCAGCAGGTGGCCCTGGGCCAGGATGGCCACCATCACGCGCTCCAGGAAAACGTCCTGGCCCACCACCACGCGTTTGACCTCGTAGAGGATTTTCTCCATCAGTTGCGCGGTATGGGCGTCCTGCGAAGAGGAAGGTGTTTGCATGGGTGTGTTCCTTAGAAAGGGGTCAGGCCGACGGCCGAAGCGGCGTTTTCAATCGGCACCGCAAAGGCGATGCCGACAAAGCTGCGTTGCTGGTTGGGGTTAAGGATGGCGGTGACGATGCCCACCACCTCGCCGTCCATGGTGACCAGCGGGCCGCCGGAGTTGCCGGGGTTGGCGGCGGCGTCGAACTGGATCAGGTTGCGGATGTCCTGTTTGCCTTCCGGCGAGCGGAAGGTCCGGTTGAGCCCGGAGATCACGCCGGACGACGCCGAGGGGCCGATGCCAAAGGGGTAGCCGACCGCCAGCACGTGGTCGCCCGGTGCCAGGTCGCCGGTCGAGCGCATGGTGGCCGCAATCATGTCGTCGGGGATCTTCTGCGCCTGCAGCACCGCCAGGTCGTTTTCGGGCTGCAGGCCGGTGATGTGGGCGGTGGACTCCAGCCCGTCGGCAAACACCACCTTGATGCTTTGCGCGCCCTGCACCACGTGCAGGTTGGTCAGGATGATGCCCTTGTCGACAATCACCACGCCGGTGCCGACGCCGTACTCCACATCTTCCTTGCCGTTTTTGCTTTTGCCGTAGGACACAACACGCACGACGGAAGGGCGGATGGCTTCATAGGCTTTGGCCACGGCGGACGGCAGCTGGGCGGTTTCCAGTGTTTTGAGCACGGCGGCGTTGATGTCTTCCTGCGTCAGCTTGCGCGGCGACGGCCGCAGGGACAGCGACAGGCTGAGGCACAGCAGGACGGTCAGAACCAGCAGCGCCGCCCAGAGCAGGCGGGGACTGGAAAGCGAAAAAAAACGGGCGGTGGGGCCAGCGCTCACAGCTGGCGCGGACGGCGGCGCCGCCTCCGGGGGGTGCCCGCGCGGTGCCTCCATGGAGGGTTTGCTAGAGCTGCTGTAGCGGGCTGGCCTGCGCATCCGTGTCACCTGTAGAAATGGTTGTCTGGAGCTTGTCTGGACTGACGATGCACGGTATCACGTCTTCTTCATCCTTGCCTATAGTTCGGTCATCCGCGGGGATATTGGCACGGGTGATTCAGGCATCATTGGCCCATGCCCGTCTGGATAGATACCCATTGCCACCTCGACGCCGAAGAGTTTGCGGCCGACCGGCCCGCGATGCGGGCCCGGGCCGCGGCGGCAGGGGTCGCGCTGTGTGTGTTGCCGGCGGTCGGCGCCAGCAACTTTGCGGCGGTGCGGGAACTGGCGCACCAGTTCGGTGACGCTTATGCGCTGGGGATCCATCCGCTGTGTGTCAAGCAGGCCAGTGAAGGCGACCTGGCGCTGCTGGATGCCGAGCTGGCCTTGAGACAAGACGATCCGAGGCTGGTGGCGGTGGGCGAGATCGGGCTGGACTATTTTGTGCCCGAACTCACCGAAAGCCCTTTGCGCGAACGCCAGGAGTTTTTCTACCGGGAGCAGCTCAAACTGGCGCGCAAACACCGCCTGCCGGTAGTCCTGCATGTGCGGCGCTCGGCCGACCGGCTGCTCAAACACCTGCGCGAACTCGCCGGCGAGGGCGGTGGCTGGCAGGGCATAGGCCATGCCTTTAACGGCAGCGCGCAGCAGGCCGGCGAATTCATCAAGCTGGGCTTCAAGCTCGGGTTCGGCGGTGCGGTGACTTTCGACCGGGCGCTTCAGCTGCGGCGGCTGGCCGCCGAACTCCCGCTGTCCGCCCTGGTGATGGAAACAGACGCGCCCGACATCGCGCCGCACTGGCTTTACACGACCGCCGAGCAGCGCGCGCAAGGGCAGGCGCAGGGCCGCAACGAGCCGGCCGAGTTGCCGCGGATTGCAGCCGTGGTGGCGCAACTGCGCAGCATGCCGGTCGATGCGCTGGCCGCGGCCAGCACCGCCAACGCCCTGGCGGCCTTGCCCCGGCTGGAAAAGTTGCTGGCATGCTGACCGGCCTGCCGCCGCTGGTGTCCGGCCGCACCCGGCTGCTGATTCTGGGCAGCTTCCCGGGCGTGGCCTCGCTGGCGGCGCAGCAATACTATGGGCACCCCCAAAATCAGTTCTGGCGAATTTTGCAAGCCATTTGGCCCTCCAGCCCTTGTCCGACGGGCGTGGACAGCTATCAAATCCGTAGCGATTGGCTGCTGGCCCGAAAGCTCGGGTTGTGGGACGTGTACGCCGCCTGCGAGCGCGAGGGCAGCCTGGACAGCGCCATCCGCCAGCCGGTGGTCAATGATTTTGCGGGCCTGCTGCGGCTGTGCCCGCAGCTCGAAGCGATCGCCCACAATGGCGCAGAAAGCTTCAAGCATTCGCGTCACACGTCGCTGCTGGGTTTGCCGGTCTACAAATTACCTTCCACCAGCCCCGCCAATGCGTCGTGGTCTTTCGAGCGCAAACTCGCGGCCTGGCGCGAAGTCCTTGAAAAACACCGATTGACCGACTGATACCGATTGCTTGCCGATGGCCCGAAAAGACACCGACACCTCCCTGGCGCTGCCCGAAGTCAATTTTTCCGACTATGGCGATGTCCGTTACCTGCACCTGGGCACCGAATGGGTGCAGGGTTCCATGCTGCTGGACAAGCCCTTCGACATCGAGCTGGAATATGTTCAGCGCATGATGGCCTGGCTGCTGTTTGTGGACCTGGATGCCGTGGCCGCGCGCCACGCGATGCAGCTGGGGCTCGGGTCGGCCGCGCTGACGAAGTTCTGCTACAAAAAACTCAGGATGAAGACGACCGCGGTGGAGATCAATCCGCAGGTGATCGCGGCCTGCCGGCTGTGGTTCAAACTGCCCAGGGACGATGCGCGCCTGAAAGTCATCCTGGCCGACGCCGCGCAGGAAATCCGCCACCCCGTCCATCAGGGGCAGGTCGATGTGCTGCAGGTCGATCTGTACGACCATGAAGCGGCGGCGCCGGTGCTCGACAGCGAAGCCTTTTATGCCGACTGCCGCGACGCGCTCAGCGAGGACGGCGTCATGACCGTCAACCTGTTTGGCCGCGACGCCAGTTACCTGCGTTCGCTGGAAAAAATCGCTGAAGCCTTTGGTCCGGAGTCGGTCTGGGCGTTCAAGCCGACGCGGGAGGGCAACACCGTCGTGCTGGCCCAGCGTGAGCCGAGCCGGCCCGAGCCAGGCAAGCTGGCGCAGCAGGCGGAGGTGATCGCGTCACGCTTTGGATGGCCCGCCAGAAAATGGCTGCGCTTGTTCAAGCCGGTTGTCTGATGCTTCAGTTACAGTGCCTCCATGCGCCCCGCCACGCCCTCCAAGCCCCGTCCTGAAACCGGCGCCAAGCCGCTTGCCGCCGGCCCGCTGGACTGGCGCCGCCTGGTCGAATGGTTGAGTGAGGACGGCGTGATTTCGGCCGCCGAGGCGCAGCGCACCATTGCCCGCTGTGCCCAGGTCCAGAGCGCCCAGCATCCGCTGGTTCGCCTGGCCAGTGTCAGCATGACCCGGGTGGCCGACGGCAAGCCGCTGGACATCGAAACCATTACGCAGTGGCTGGCCGGCCGCGCCGGGCTCGGTTATTTGCGCATCGACCCGCTCAAGGTGGATGTGGGCAAGGTCGCCGAAACCATGTCGGCGGTCTATGCAGAACGTCACAAGGTGCTGCCGGTCCAGGTCACGGCTTCCGAAGTGGTGGTCGCCACGGCCGAGCCCTTTGTCACCGACTGGGTTTCCGAAGTCGAGCGGCAGGCCAGGCGCAGCGTGCGCCTGGTGCTTGCCAGCCCGATAGAGATCGCCCGCTACACCGCCGAATTTTTTGCACTGGCCAAGTCGGTCAAGGCGGCCATGAAGGCGGGCGGCAACAGTGGTGCAGCGAGTTTTGAACAACTGGTGGAACTCAACAAGAGCAACAAGCAGCTCGACGCCAACGACCAGGGCGTGGTGCAGGTGGTGGACTGGC
>CAMLDT010000029.1 GCA_946479075.1 uncultured Polaromonas sp. | reverse complement strand
CCACCTTGCCGGGCATGGGCGCGGTCAGGCGGCCGGCTTCGCCGTGGGCCTCGCCGGCATGGGCCAGCAGGTCGATCACCGTGATCTGTGTCGCGCCCTGTCGGGCAAACACAAACACGGTTTCACCGCGGCGGTACAGGCGGGCCGTCAGGCGCTTGCCCCCAAAAGCCAGCGTGACCGCGGCCCCCTCACGTGCAAATACCAGCAAGCCCTCTTCGCCCCCCACGGCAAGCCGCAGCGCGCCGTCGTGCAGATAGGTCAGCTCGGCCTTCGCCGGCTCGTTCTGGAACTCAAATTCGAAGCGGCGCATGGCCACCCCATGCGAGCGCCAGCCGTCTCGCCTGCTGAAGGGGTCGGCAGTTTCCAGTGCTTTTTCTTCGAGCAGGCCCAGGGCCACAGCCGCAGCGGCCGCCAGGGGCAAACCGATTTTTTCCTGGTGGAACAGCACCGCCTGTTCACGCGGAATCAGCGCCGTGTCCAGGTCGGCTTCGGCAAACGACCGGCTTGTCACCACATGGCGCAGGAACTGCACATTGGTGTTCAGGCCCACGATGTGCACTTGCGCCAGCGCCTCGTCCATGCGCGCCAGCGCCTGTTCGCGCGTGTCGCCGTGCACGATGAGCTTGGCAATCATGGAGTCGTAATACGGCGAGATCACATCGCCTTCGCGCACGCCGGCATCCACACGCACCAGACCGCGTTCAAACGAGACGGACGGCGGCAGGCCATAAACATGCAGCGTACCGGTGGCCGGCAAAAAGTTGTTGTCCGGGCTTTCGGCACAAATGCGCGCCTCGATGGCGTGACCGTGGATGCGCAACTGGTCCTGCGCCTGCGGCAGTTTTTCGCCCGAAGCCACGCGCAACTGCCACTCGACCAGGTCAAGTCCGGTGATGGCTTCCGTCACGGGATGCTCCACCTGCAGCCTCGTATTCATTTCCATAAAGAAGAAGTTCATCGTGCCGTCGGTGCGCTGCTCCACGATGAACTCCACCGTGCCAGCACCGACGTAGTTGACGGCGCGGGCCGCAGCGACAGCCGCTTCGCCCATCTGCTTTCGCATGGCCTCGCTCATGCCGGGCGCAGGCGCTTCCTCCAGCACCTTCTGGTGGCGGCGCTGCACCGAGCAGTCACGCTCGAACAGATACACGTAGTTGCCGTGGCTGTCGCCGAAGACCTGAATCTCGATGTGCCGAGGGCGCTGCGCATACTTTTCCACCAGCACCGCGTCGTCACCGAAGCTGTTGATGGCCTCGCGCTTGCAGGACGCCAGCGCGGCTTCGAAATCTTCTGATTTCTCGACCGCGCGCATGCCCTTGCCGCCGCCACCGGCACTGGCCTTGATCAGCACCGGGTAACCGATGCGGTCAGCCTCGCGTTTGAGCAGCGCCGGGGCCTGGTCGCTGCCGTGGTAACCGGGCACCAGCGGCACGCCGGCTTTTTCCATCAGTTGTTTGGACTCGGCTTTCAGGCCCATGGCCTTGATGGCCGAGGCCGGCGGGCCGATGAACACCAGCCCGGCGTCGCCGCAAGCCTGGGCAAACTCCTCGTTTTCGCTGAGGAAGCCGTAGCCCGGGTGAATCGCCTCGGCGCCGGTGGCTTTGGCTGCGGCGATGATTTTTTCCCAGCGCAGGTAGCTGTCCCTGGGCGCGCTGCCGCCGATGTGGACGGCTTCGTCGCAGATGCTCACATGTTTGGCATCCGCGTCAGCGTCGGAATACACAGCAACGGTCTGGATGGCCATGCGGCGCGCCGTGGCGGCGACCCGGCAGGCGATTTCACCGCGGTTGGCGATCAGTATTTTCTTAAACATGTCGGTCGTTCTTTTTTGAAAAAGGAGATTTGAGGGTGAAAGCCGGCGCAGGGCCGGTATCGGGTTTGCCGCTGAAAATGCGGGCCACCCGCGCAAACAGTTGGCGCAGAAAACCCCAGCAGATGCGGATCAGCCAGACACTGAAGATCAGCACCCCGATCAGCACACCCACAAACACCAGTGGATGGGCAATGGCCAGCCACAGGCCCGCCGGCACGATGCTGTCTTCCACCAATGAGGCGCCGACATTGGTAAAAGGCTCGGGCGAAGTGTTGATGGCCGCACGTGTGGTGGCCTTGGCCGCGTGGCTGGTGGCCGCCAGAGACCCGCCCGCCAGCGCAGCGAGCAGGGCCATCACGCCGCTGTCGGCGCCGAAAACACCGGCGGCCAGCGCTGCACCGGCCGGGATACGGATGACGGTGTGCACCACATCCCACAAGGAATCCAGTCCAGGAATCTTGTCGGCAAAAAATTCCACGAACACCATGAAGCCGCTGGCGCCCAGCACCACCGGGTGTGCCAGCAGGTGCAGGCCTTGCGGCAACTGCACCCAGCCCAGAAAGCCGGCCAGGCCGGTCAGCAGCACCACCAGATAGAGCCGCACCCCGCTGGCCCAGCCGAGCGCACCGGCCAGGGCAATCAGTTGGGCGGTGTCCAGGGCCGCCATCAGCTGATCCAGGCCGGCTTGCGTTTCTGCAAAAACGACTGGACGCCCTCACGTCCCTCGGGGCTGACGCGAATGTCGGCAATGCCTTCGACGGTCATCTGGATCAGCGATGGTGTGATTTCATGATCGGCCACATCCTGCACCAGCTTTTTGCACAGCTTCATGGCTTCAGGGCCAGCATTGACCAGCGTTTTCGCGAGTTCCGCGACCTTGCCATCCAGTTCGGCCGCGTTCACCACCTCATGCACAAAGCCGATACGCAAGGCCTCAAGCGCATCGAAACGCTCGGCGGTCAGAAAGTAGCGGTGCGCCGCACGCGCACCCATGGCGCGGATCACATACGGGCTGATGGTTGCCGGAATCAGGCCCAGCTTCACTTCGCTGAGGCAATAACCCGCCGTGTCCACCGACACGGCCATGTCACAGGCGGCCACCAGGCCGGTGCCGCCGGCATACACATCCCCCTGCACTTTGGCAATTGTCGGTTTGGGGCAGGCGTAAACCACACGCAGCATCTCGGCCAGCGCACTGGCGTCCGCGACGTTTTCGTCGCGCGTGTAGTCGGCCATGCGTTTCATCCAGTTCAGGTCGGCGCCCGCACAGAACGCGGTGCCATTCCCGGCCAGCACGATGCAGCGGACCTCCTCACGTTTGCCCAGCTCGGTGAAA
The DNA here is from genome assembly GCA_946479075.1 of uncultured Polaromonas sp. Next base: position 20,910 of record CAMLDT010000029.1, on the reverse strand, counting down.
ACCGCAGTCAATTCGGCGATCACCTCGTCGTTGAAGGCGTTGCGCACTTCCGGTCGATTCAGGGTGACGGTCGAAACGCCGCCGCCAAAGCTCAGTTCAAGGTGTTTCATGGCCGTCTTCCCTTCAATACCGCTTGGCGACTTCTTCGAGCATCACCTCGGTCGCGCCGCCTCCAATCGCCAGCACGCGCGCATCGCGCCACAGGCGCTCAATCGCGGTTTCGCGGATGAAACCCATGCCGCCGTGGAACTGCTGGCAGGTCAACACCACCTCGTTGACCAGCTCGCCGGTCAGCGCTTTCAGCATCGACACGTCCTGCACGATGTCATGGCCCTCGGTCACGCGCCAGGCGCAGTGGTACATGAAGGCGCGTGCGGCGCGTGTCTTGGCATCCAGCATGGCCAGGCGCTGGCGAATCACCTGCTGGTCCCACAGCGGGCCGCCGAAAGCCTGGCGCTGGCGCACGTAGTCCAGCGTGAGTTTGAGCGCCTGCTGGCAGTGGCCGACGGCCATCGCACCCAGCGCGATACGTTCGGTCTGGAAGTTTTTCATGACCGAATAAAAACCCTTGCCCTCCTCGCCCAGCAGATTCCAGGCGGGGATGCGCACGTTGTCGAAGATCAGCTCGGCCGTGTCGGACGACAGCCAGCCGGTTTTCTTCAGCGCGCGGCCAACCGTGAAACCCGGTGTGCCTTTTTCGACGATGAACATCGAGATGTCGCGCTTGCCCGGCCCGGTCTTGGCCGCGACGAAGTACAGGTCGGCATGGACACCGTTGGTGATGAACATCTTGGTGCCGTTGAGCACCCACTCATCGCCATCTTTTTTGGCGGTGCTGCGGATGCCCGCCACGTCCGAGCCCGCGCCGGGCTCGGTGATGCCGACCGCGGTGATCAGCTCACCGGCAATCACCTTCTTCATGTATTTGTCCTTTTGCGCCGCATTGCCCGCGTGGTGCAGATGCGGGCTGGCCATGTCGGTGTGGACCAGCACGGTGATGATGAAGCCGGCAAAGGTCGATTGCGACAAGGCTTCAGCAAACACCAGGTTGGTCATGGCGTCACTGTCAGCGCCGCCGTATTTTTCTTCGTACATCAGGCCGAAGAAGCCGGCCTGGCCCATGCGCTTGAGGACTTCGCGTGGGACGAAGCCCTGCTCTTCCCAGGCGGCGGCATGCGGCTCGACCTCTTTGGCGATGAAGCGGCCGATCTGGTCGCGCAGGGATTCGTATTCGGGCGTGTCGTAGATGGAAGCGTTGGACATGAAAACCTTGTTCTAAAAAAATTGCTATTTCCCCACCTGCTGACCGGTGGACTTGTCTCCTGCCCGTTCGGCCTGAGCTTGTCGAAGGCGTTTCGACAGACTCAACGCGAACGGGGGGTATGGGCTCGGCATCCGTGCCTCACATGCGGAAGACGCCGAATTTCGGCTCGGGAATCGGTGCATTCAAGCTGGTGCGCAGGCCCAGCGCCAGCACGCGGCGCGTGTCGGCCGGGTCGATCACCCCGTCATCCCAGAGCCGGGCACTGGAGTAATACGGGTGCGACTGGTGCTCGAACTGGTCCAACATCGGCTGCTTGAAGGCTTTTTCTTCCTCGGCGCTCCAGCTGCCGCCCTTGGCCTCGATGGCGTCGCGCCGCACCGTGGCCAGCACCGATGAGGCCTGCTCGCCGCCCATGACGCAGATGCGCGCGTTGGGCCACATCCACAAAAAGCGCGGGCTGTAGGCGCGTCCACACATGCCGTAGTTGCCGGCGCCGAAGCTGCCGCCGATGATGATGGTGAACTTGGGCACCTGGGCGGTGGCCACGGCCATCACCATCTTCGCGCCGTGGCGCGCAATGCCTTCGGCCTCGTACTTGCGGCCGACCATGAAGCCGGTGATGTTCTGCAGAAACACCAGCGGGATCTTGCGCTGGCAGCACAGCTCGATGAAGTGCGCGCCCTTTTGTGCCGACTCGCTGAACAAAATGCCGTTGTTGGCGATAATGCCGACCGGCATGCCTTCAATGTGCGCAAAGCCCGTCACCAGCGTGGCGCCAAAGCGCGCCTTGAACTCGTCGAACTCGCTGCCGTCGACGATGCGGGCGATGATTTCGCGCACGTCGTACGGCTTTCGGGTGTCGGTGGGCACCACCCCATAAATCTCGTCTGCTGCAAATTCAGGAGCACATGGCGCACGGCTGACGGGGGCTGCAAGCTCTTTTTGCTTGTATTTCGCATTCAGGTTGCCGACCGCGGCGCGCGCCAGCGCCAGCGCGTGCGCGTCGTTCTGCGCCAGGTAGTCGGCCACGCCGGACAGCCGGGTGTGCACGTCGCCACCGCCCAGATCTTCGGCAGTGACGATCTCGCCGGTCGCCGCCTTGACCAGCGGCGGGCCGCCCAGAAAGATGGTGCCCTGTTCCTTGACGATGATGGTCTCGTCGCTCATGGCCGGCACGTAGGCGCCGCCTGCCGTGCAACTGCCCATGACCACGGCGATCTGCGCAATGCCCTGCGCACTCATGTTGGCCTGGTTGTAGAAGATGCGGCCGAAGTGCTCGCGGTCGGGAAACACGTCGTCCTGGTTGGGCAGGTTGGCGCCGCCCGAATCGACCAGGTAAATGCAGGGCAGGCGGTTTTGCTGCGCCACTTCCTGCGCGCGCAGGTGTTTCTTGACCGTCATCGGGTAATAGGTGCCGCCTTTCACCGTCGCGTCGTTGCAGACGATCATGCAGTCCACGCCGTTGACGCGGCCAATGCCGGTGATCACCCCGGCGCAGGGCGCGCTGTCGCTGCCGTCGCGGTCCGGATACATGGCCAGCGCCGCCAGCGGCGCCAGTTCGAGGAAGGGCGTACCCGGGTCCAGCAGCATCTGCACCCGTTCGCGCGGCGGGAGCTTGCCGCGCGCCACGTGTTTGGCGCGGGCGGCTTCACCGCCGCCGGCCGCGGCTTTGGCCACCTGCAGCTTCAGGTCGTCCACCAGCGCACGCATGGCGGCCGCATTGGCCTGGAAGTCGGCCGAGCGGGCGTTGAGTTTGGTTTCCAGAACGGGCATGTGTCTCCTCTGTTCAATCGTATGGCGTGCTGCGGCTCATTCACCGTTCGGGCTGAGCCTGTCGAAGCCAGCCGAGCATCCTGAGCCCGACGAAGGATCGAAGCCGGCCGCGCATCCTGAGCTCGACGAAGGTGCGAACGCACACCTTAACGCCAAACGTGCCAGCTTAGGCCCAAAACCCGGTCCGCGGATGCCACGAAAGTTGCAAATCGTGCCAGCCTGCGAGAAACTCCCATCATGACCGCCTACCGTCTGGCAAACCCCACCTCCGCTCCCCCGGCGGCCACACCTATGGCTTTTGCAAGGGTGATTGCGGGCGCCTACGCGCTGTATGGCCAGAGCCCGCTTGCAGCGTTGAAACTGGCACAGATCACGCCATCTCAATTGCAACAGGCCAAAGCCCGCATCACAGCCCGCCAAATGGAAATCCTGTCCGGCGCCGCCATGCAGGAACTGGACGACGAAGCGCTGGGCGCCTTCAGCCGCCGGCTGCCCTGGGGCAGCTACGGCATGCTGGCGCGGGCCTCCCTGAGTGCGCCCACCCTGGGCGTGGCGCTCAAGCGCTGGTGCCGCCACCACGGGCTGCTGGCCGACGACATCCAGCTCAAGCTGCTGACCACCGGCGACAGTGCCACGATCCAGATCGAGGAGCGCGCCGACCTGGGCCGCCACAGTGCTGCGGCCCGGGAGTTTTGCCTGGTGCACGTGCTGCGGAACATTCACGGCCTGGCCTGCTGGTACATCGACTCGCGCATTCCGCTGCAAGGGGCGCGCTTTCCCTTTGCCGCGCCGCCCCATGCCGACGCCTATGCGCTGATGTTTCCCGGCACGCTGCAGTTCGCCCCTTCGACAAGCTCAGGACAGGTCGCTTCGACGGGCTCAGGGCAAGCGGCCATCCGTTTTGACGCACGTTACCTGGCACTGCCACTGCGCCGCGATGAAAAGGCCCTGCAGCAAATGCTGCAGCGCGCCCTGCCGCTCACGGTGCTGCAATACCGGCGCGACCGTCTGCTGGTGCAGCAGGTGCGCCAGGCCTTGACCGCCTGGCCGGCGCAGACACAAAACGCCGACGGCGTGGCGAACCTGCTCAACATCTCGGCGCGCACGCTGCACCGGCAACTGAAAGAAGAAGGCGCATCTCTGCAGTCGCTGAAAGACGAGGTGCGGTTTGAACGCGCGAAGGACCTGCTGCACCGCACCGGCCAACCCATCAAGCAGGTGGCCAGCGCCGCGGGCTTTCGCAATGAAAAGAGTTTTACCCGTGCTTTCCGCGCGTGGTCAGGGCTGAGCCCCGGCGAGTTCCGCAAGGACCTGCCGGGTCTTTAGGAAAAACCGCCTCAGTTTTTTGCCGCAGCCTGCCGCGCCGGCCGGCGCACGGCCCTGACCTTGCCGCTGCTGCCGCCGCCGCAATAAAACTGCCCGGCGCCATCCGACTCCAGCCCCGAGACAAACATGCCGGCCGGCATGTCCAGCGCTTCCAGGGTTTCGCCGGTGCGCGCATCCACGCGACGCAGCTCGCTTTCGTCGGCTTCCCAGGTCGCGTGCCAGAGTTCGCCGTCCACCCAACTCACGCCGGTGACAAAACGGTTGGACTCGATGGTGCGCAGCACCGCACCGGTGGCCGGGTCCAGCTGCAGGATCTGGCGCTTCTGGAACTGCCCCACCCACAAGGTGCCCTCGGCCCACGCCAGGCCCGCGCCGCCGCCTGGCAGCGCAATCGTGTGCAGCACCTGGCCGGTGGCGGGGTCCAGCTTTTCGATGCGGTCCTCCGCCACCTGGTAAAGATGCTGGCCGTCGAACGCTGTGCCGGCATGGCCGGCCGCGTTGATGGAACGCACGGTGTCGCCGCTCGCTGGGTCCATAGCACTGAGCTTTTCGCCGGACGCAAACCAGACGTGTCGCCCGTCCCAGGTCACGCCATTGATTTTCTCGACGCCGGGGAAGGGACCGTATTCACGAACGATGTGGGCTTTGGATTTTTTCATGCCTGCATCCTACTCACCGGGCAGCGAAGCCGGGAGTAACAAGCTTGTCGTGAATCCCGTCACGATGGGCACACCCATCCAGCGCCGCGCGCGCCCCTGCCCCAGCCTCTGCACCTTGCCCGCCTGCAGCAGCGCTTCCAGTGCGCGTTGCACCGTGCGCTGGCTGTCGCCCAGGGCCAGCGCCAGATCCGAGCTGGCCCACGACTCGCCGTCCGACAGCAGGGCCAGCACCTCGCCGTGCGCGCCTTCCAGCGGCCGCGCCAGCACCACCAGGCCCGCCGCTGCGCGATGCGGCTGCAGCACAAAGCCGTCCTTCGTGGCCACCACCCCGGCCAGTGGCCGCAGCAACGAGCGCAGCCGCCCCATCTCGACACGCAGCCGCGCGCGGTAGGACTCGTCGGCCTCCTTGCCGCGAAAGGCGCTGGCCACCAGCCGCTCGCGCGGCACATCGGACGGCCAGGCCTCACCGAGGGCGCGCGCCAATGCAAACAGCACCGGCCGGCTGGCCAGCGACACCGCCGTGCCCGCCTGGCACACGGCATAACGGCAGGCGTCGATGACCAGCGTGGGCGATACGAGCAGCGCCTCCACGTCGTCAAGCAGCAGCTCTTTGTCACCTGCTTGCGAAAGCATGCGCGCCGCCGGGACGTTGAGCGCCTGCAGCGCAGTTTTCACCTCGGCCGACAGCTCGGGAATACGCGCCTGCGCCGCGGCACGCGCGGCCTCGGCCAATGCGGCACGTGCCGCCCCGGTGTGCAGGCGCCGCACCGCCAGCCCGGCCTGTGCCATGGCGTGTGCGGCTTTCGATGCGGGCGGCAATGGCGCCGGGTCCAGCCCGGCCAGGGTTTGTTGCGCTTCGTCCAGACGGCCGATCAGCAACAGGCGCCGCGCCTGCAACAGGCCTGCGTGGGCCGCGTTGGCCTGGTCGCCTTGGGCCTGCAGGGTCAGGCGGGCGGCATCCAGCGCGGCGGCCGGCCAGCCGAGGTCGCGCGAGACCAGCGCGATCTCGGCCTCGGCCACCACGCAGCGCGCGCGGGCCACCGCCTCTTTCGGTCCGAAGGCCCGTGCGGCACTGCGCAACAAGGTCCTGGCGCGGGGCCAGTCGCCGAGCCGCGCCATGGCAATGCCGCGCAGCGCCAGCGCCGGTGCGTCGTTGCGCAGGGCCACGCGGTTCAGGGCGCCCAGCACATCGCCGGCGGCCAGTGCCAGCGCGGCTGCCGTGATCAGTGCATCCATTCGAATCCCGCCAGATTTGTCACTCTCACCTCTCCTCGTTTCATTTTTACTATAAGCCCGCGCTTGATCAACAACCCATGAAAGGAACTCAGCGATGACCACTCACACCACAGCCACCCGCGAACAATGGAGGGCCGCGCGCCTCGAATTGCTTGCCGCCGAAAAAGACCTGACCCGCCGCAGCGACGCACTGGCGCAGCAGCGCCAGCAACTGCCCTGGGTCCGCGTGGACAAGGCCTACAGCTTCGCCACCGACGCAGGCAAGGCCACACTGGAGGACCTGTTTCAGGGCCGTTCGCAGCTCATGGTTTATCACTTCATGTTCGGGCCCGACTACACCGCCGGCTGCCCCTCATGTTCGATGATCGCCGACGGCTTCAACGGCTTCGCGGTGCACCTTGCCAACCATGACGTGACCTTGCAGGCGGTGTCGCGCGCGCCGCTCGCCAAGCTGCAGGCGTTCAAAAAGCGCATGGGCTGGACCTTCCCCTGGGCCTCTTCGTTCGGCGACGATTTCAACTTCGACTTCAATGTCTCGTTCACCGAAGAGCAACAGCGCGACAAGGGCATTGACTACAACTTCAGCACCGAGCCGAAGTTTGTCTGGCGCAGCGGACAGGAAGGCGCCAGCGACGGCCCGGTGGCCGACCTGGCGCGCGGCACCGGCACTGACCCGGCCACCTACACGCGCGAGCGGCCGGGCATGAGCACCTTTGTGCGCGAGGGCGGCGAGATTTACCACTGCTATTCGACCTATGCGCGCGGCGTCGATGGCATCTGGGGTTCCTACGCCTGGCTGGACCGCGCCCCGCTGGGCCGCAACGAAACCGGCATCTGGTGGCGCCGCCATGATGAGTACGACAACGCACCGGCGAAAAGCGCCGCCGCCTGCTGTGCCTGAAACCCGCCGCCCGCCTGCGGTGCCCGCCGCCGGTGTGCTGCTGTTTGCGGCTGCGGCAGCAGCCACCGTCGCCGGGAGCCTGTCCATGCAGGACATGGGCGCGGTGCCCATGCCCGGCGGCTGGGCGCTCTCCACCGCGTGGCTGCCGATGTGCGGGCAAGGCTGGGCCGGCGCCGCCGCGTCGTTCACCGGCATGTGGGCGGTGATGATGGTGGCCATGATGCTGCCCGTGTTGCTGCCGGCCTTGCGCCATCAGCGCCCTGCCGCCGCCGCATCGGCTGGTGCCGGCTACTTCTTCGTCTGGACCGCGCTCGGCGTGATTGTCTTTGCACTGGGCGCAGCGCTCACACAGGCGTTGCTGCGCGTCAACGCACTGGCGCATGCCGTGCCCGCGCTGTCGGGCATGGCCGTGCTGCTGGCCGGCGCCTTCCAGTTCACGGCTTGGAAGGCACATCACCTGGGGCGCTGCCGGCAGCCGCGCGGGGATGTGCTTGCCGACGCCAGCACCGCATGGCGCCACGGTGTGCGGCTGGGGCTGCACTGCACGGCCTCCTGCGCCGGGTTGACCACGATGCTGCTGGTCATGGGCCTGATGGACCTGCGGATGATGGCGCTGCTGATGGCCGCCATCGCGGCGGAGCGCCTCGCACGCGACGGCAGGCATGCTGCCCGCCTTGTCGGCGCCGTGGCCGTCGTGGCCGGACTGATGCGGATGGCGCTGGCCGGCTGGCCCGGCTGAATCGCCGGCCTTACCGCCGCGCGAGGCCGCGTGAGGCACATCACCGGTGCATAAAAGGCATTGGCCTACAGGCCTAGGCCCCCACTGACGACGCTTGTCGCTCGCTGGCCTGCTTAACGTTGTTCTCAAGTTCCCGTCATCCAGACGGAAGCGGAAACATCGTCAACCCCTCGCCCCCTGGGCGACAAAGGAAAAGGAAACACCATGTCTGACAACAAACAAGTCATCAGCATTCTCAACGACCTGCTCGAAAATTCGCGCGATGGTGAATACGGCTTCAAGACCTGCGCCGAGCAGGTGGAAACCGCCAGCGCCAAAACCCTGTTTGCCACACGCGCTGCAGGCTGCGCCACGGCCGCTCGCGAACTCGAAGCCATGATTCGCCAATACGGCGGTGAACCGGCTTCGGGCGGCACTGCCTCCGGCGCGCTGCACCGCGGCTGGGTCCAGGTCAAGGGTTCCGTGGGCTTCGACAGTGAGCTGGCGATTCTGGAATCCTGCGAAAAGGGCGAAGACGCAGCCATTGCGCGCTACCGCAAGGCGCTTAAAGAAGACGGCCTTCCTGCCGACGTGCGGGCGCTGATCGAACGCCAGGCAGCCGGCGCGCAGAAAAATCACGACCAGATTCGTGACATGCGCGACGCGGCGCGCGCCCAGAAGTAAGACGGCTTGCCCGCAAAAAAAGCCCCCGAGGGGGCTTTTTTTGTGCCTGTCCATCGGCCGGCCGTGACGCGTTTTGCCGATATCTTATGAATGAAATCGGCCTCCAGCCCCCGCCATCCGTGCGCAAGCAGCTATCAATACCGTAGCAAATTGCCCGGCAACGACTAGGCAGCGGCCTTGGCCGGGTTGATCAGGTACTTGGTTCCGGTCGCGCGCTGACCATACACCGCGATCTCAGCGGGTTGCAGGGCCTCGGCCAGCGAAATCTCTTTGGAGTAGGTGCTGGCAAAGGTGGTTTTGAGCTCGCTGGCCACGCGCTGGCGCAAAGCCTGCGCTGCCTCCGCGCCAATGCGCTGCAGGAACGGAAACAGCAGCCAGCCGCCCATGCCCCAGCTCATGCCAAAGTTGCGGTTGAACTCGGTGGGCCGCGTGTCCAGGCCGCCGTAGATATAGACCTGCTTGTGGGTGATCGAGCCGTAGCGGCTGTACTCTTTGGCGGTCAGGTTCAGCGCGGCTTCCATGCAGCCCAGAATCTGCCCCGCCAGCTTGCCGCCACCGGTGGCGTCAAAAGCAATCGTGGCGCCGGTGGCCACCAGGGCCTGCGTCAGGTCGTCGATAAACGTGGGCGTTGAAGCGTCACACACGTATTTCGCGCCCAGCGACTTCAGCAGCGCGGCCTGCTCCGGCTTGCGCACGATGTTGACCAGGGCGATGCCGTCCTTGATACAGATCTTGTTGAGCATCTGCCCGAGGTTGGAAGCCGCGGCCGTGTGCACCAGTGCCTTGTGGCCCTCGCGCTTCATGGTCTCGACCATGCCCAGCGCCGTCAGCGGGTTGACGAAGCAGGAAGCCCCGTCGGCCGGCGTGGCACCGGCTGGCAACAGCAAACACTGCTCGGCCTTCACGCAGCGGTACTGCGCATACATGGCGCCGCCCAGCACGGCAACGATTTTGCCCAGCAGCGCCTGCGCGGCCGGTGAGCTGCCTGCGGCCACCACCACACCCGCGCCTTCGTTGCCAACAGGCATGGCCTGGCCGAGACGCCCGGCCATGGACTTCATGGCCGCCGGCGGAATCTGCAGCGTGACCACCGGTTGCTCGTCTGTGCCCGTGCGTGTGGCGGTGCTGATGTCGCCTGCGCCAAACAGCAGGCCGATGTCGGATGGGTTGATCGGTGTGGCCTCGATGCGCACCACCACTTCGTCAGCGGCGGGCGCGGGTGTGGGAATGCGGGCCAACGATATTTCCAGCACGCCCTCGGGTTTGACCAGGGATTGCAATTGAAGGCCGGTGGGGGTGGGGGAAGAGGTCATGGCGGTTTCTCCGGGTTGTAGCTGTTTCGCATCCAGAGACCTTACACCGTTCGGGCTGAGCCTGCACCGCCTGGACTGAACCCGCATCGCTTGGGATGGCTGTCCCCTTCGGAAAGGCCGTCCCCCTTCGGGCTGAGCCTGTCGAAGCCCTGCCCTTTCAACACCCCCCAGCCGAACCGCTTATCCACTAGACTCGCCAGACACAAAAACCAAGGAGACAACCATGCGCCACCTCGCCCTCTTCAAACCCCTGCTGTCGGCCGCCCTCGGCCTTGCTCTCGCCTTCGGTGCCGCCACCGGCGCGCTGGCCCAGACCAAACCCAAGGTGACCGACATCGGCGACAAACCGGCCTCGGCCATCTACATCGGCAACAGCTTTTTTTATTACAACAACAGCCTGCACAACCATGTGGGCCAGTTGATCGCCGCTGGCCAGCCCGGCTTCAAACACCGCGCCAGCTCGGCCACCATCAGCGGCTCGGGCATGAACTGGCACGACGTGGAAAGTTATTTCCGCCCCAACGCCGTCGGCTCCTATTCCTTCGGCGCTAATAACGTGGTCAGTTTCAACAAGCTGGACCGCCTGTTCGATGTCGCGATCATGATGGATTGCAGCCAGTGCCCGCTGCACCCGCAGCTCAAGCCGCTGTTCCATGAATTTGCGAAAAAGCATTCAGACACCGTGCGCAAACACGGCGCCAAGCCGGTGTTTTTCATGTCCTGGGCCTACAAGGACGTGCCGTCCATGACCGCCGAACTCGCCGAGGCCTACACCCAGGCCGGCAATGACAACAACGCACTGGTGATTCCCGCAGGCCTCGCCTTCGGCAAGTCGGTCGCGAAGATGCCTGAGCTGAACCTGTACGTCGCCGACCTGCGCCACCCCAGCCTGGCCGGCAGCTACCTGGCCGCCTGCGTGACGTATGCGACGCTGTTCAAAGCCTCACCGGTGGACCTGAAGTACACGGCTGGCCTGGACCTAGCGATTGCGAAACATTTGCAGACAGTGGCCTGGGAGACGGTGCAGGAGTATTTCAGGCCTTGACCGCTCGCCGTGACGCTCCAGCAGGGGTTTAGGCGAACTTATGCTCACATGACATGTGCCTGAATCGAGCGTGTAGCGTTCTTGGCTCAGTTAACGTAAAGACCTGCGATCCCAAACTCGGAGACAACAATGGTGCTTCAAGAGCGGCAGCTATTTGGTCATATCGAAATTGAAGGTGTGCCATCAAGGGCGATGCTTTGCATTGACGAGGACCGCCCCTCCGAATTCATGATTCACTGGTGGACAAAGGACGAGAAAAAGTCTGCAGTCTTGGCTGATGGAATCTGGCAAGACGATGTACTGGCTTTAACCCCCCGTTGGCTATTTAAAGCATCCAACACTGGTGGAATTTTTCTACCATCGGTTCTCAGCTCTGACGAGACAGAGGCCCTGAATACCACTAGCGCGCTGTTGAAATGTGACGGGAAAACGCTAAATGGCACATGGACTTCTAGGGACAAGAAGTCAGGGAAAATCAGCTTCGGCTGGTCAGCACCCGATGGGCCAGAGCTCGCAGCCGATGTATGCCACTCATGGAGTGAATTTAAGCAATGGGCAAATCAATCGCGCGTAAAACATGATGCTATTTCATATCGAGGCCACGGCGATAGAAGATTCAAGCTTCGAACAACGCTGCAACGAGCCGGTCGCAATAGAGTTGATAGATATTGCAGCGAAGAACTAAGGTTGTTTCGGGGGCACGTTGAAGCAACATTAAATATGAAGCTCGATGTCGAAGATGGAGATGATTACGGGACGCTACTAGGTTTGGCGCAGCACCATGGGCTACCAACGCCACTCCTAGATTGGACCGCCTCGCCATACATTGCAGCGTTTTTCGCATTTTCCGATGCTCTAGACATGTTGGCCATCCGGCCCGATGCCACTCATGTTCGTGTGTATGCGCTAACACGACAGTTCACCCTGGCCCACTCGCCGCCACGTGTTGTACTGCCGCAATTTAGGCCTTATGCGGAATGCTTGTCGATTTCCGCTCGACTCAATCCGCGCTTATATGCACAGCAGGGAATGTTTTTGGTAACTAATATTGGAAATATTGAGCCATTCATTTGCTTGCGCGAGAAAGAGCATGGGAATAAATATCTATTTGCGATAGATGTCCCTGTGTCATGCGCAGTAGAAGCTTTGGAGGACTTAGCATTCATGGGGCTGACCGCATCCACAATGTTTCCGGGTCTTGATGGAGCCGCTAGAACCATAAAACACGCGATGGCGTTTAGACACAAGCACCTTCCAGCTGTTGGAGTGCCTATCTCAGATGACATTGGCAGCCGACCAATTGACCAGATGGCTAGCGAGGAAAACGGAAAAGTATCCTCTGACAATGTCCAAGGCTAGGCTGATCGTTTCCGCGCCCACGAAGCGTTAAACGCATCTGCGCGCTATGACAGAGGAGCGCCGGCGGCAATTATGGCTCCGTGATGCCAAACGCTATTGGACGGCGCGCTCTCGTCTTTATCCGCCACCTCAATAGTGAAGAGTCCAAATTTGTATGCCGTACGATAGACCCTCGAGTCGCTTGAAAGCATCTATGAACAGGACGCATAGCAAATCGCCTTTCGCATTCATTGGATACGGCGTTCTATTGACAATAGCAACGGCACCTGTCCTCGCACTGTCACCGGCTATTCCAGAAAATATTGTCTGCGCCACCCCACAAATTTTCGTGGGGGAGATTCTTGAGACTCGCAGTATGGATTGCAGGCTCAAGTACCCCGGAGGGAGTTGCTTTCCGACGGACAAAGTTCAAGTAGTGGTAAGGGTAGACCGTATCGTTCTTTCGTCTCCGGGAGCTGCTTGGGCAAGCAAATTTGCTTTAAAAGAGGGCCAGAACGCAGACGTCGCTATTGGGGTGCATAGCCCGGGCTACAACAAATACCCAGCTTTGTTGGAGACACGCGAAAAGCCCATTACTGATGAAGTTGCAGCCAACTTACTTAAGGGAAAGCCGTTTGTTTTTTCCACAACCGGGCCTGAGTCTGTCCTCTTTGGAATAGCAACTCTGCCGACCACTCTGCCCTGGATTGAGGAGACTCTGAAAAGTTGCCGCGCCAAGTGAGCCGCAGAAAGTCAATTTTTCACTCTGGCAGAAGCCCCGTCTAGCACGAGGGCTTGCTGCTGCGCGAGACACAGGCCCAACGGGGCTTGTTGGGCCTTCGGTTGAGCCGTAACGACCAGCTTCCCAAGGGCCTCCCACTCTGCGTATTGACCGGGTGCCGGTTCGCCTGCACTTCACTGCACGAAACCACAGAGTACGCTCTAAACTCATTCGAAAACGGGAGCGACAAGAATGAAGCACCTTCTGACATTGGCGTATTTTGTGTGGGTCACATCAGCAGGAGCGCAAACCGCCTGGCCGGAATACATGCCCGCCTTGTCTGTCGGCCTGCCGGAAAGCACAGTGCCTGCGGTGCTGCCGGAAGGGACGGCGATCACGCCACCCGCTGCCGATGTATCTTCCGACAAGGCGCGCTGGAGCGGCATCTGGAATGGCTGGGCCTGCCGGGCTGCCTTGTGCGACGTGAAAATTGCCATCGAGAAGGTGAGCGAGGCCACGGCCACTCTCACGTATGTCGGCGCGAATGCTGAACAGGGTGTCATCAGCGATCGGGGAGAGGCGCAGTTTGTCGCCGATGAACTGGTGTTCAAGGTCAAGACCGGTGCAAAGCTGGCGCTGCGCCTCAGGACCAACGGCCAGATGGAGCTTTCGCTCTGGCGGCCGGAGACTCAACTTCTTTCTGTGGGCCTGCTGACAAAAAACGAGGCCGTTGATCACACACGCACGATCGAACGAATTCCCACCCCCTGGGCCGAGAGCGGCAAAGCGCAGACACTGGAAATGGTGGTGTACCGGCCGCTGGGTGCTGGCCCCTTCCCCACGCTGGTGATGAACCATGGCTCGACCGGCAACGGTGACAAGCCCGAATGGTTTGTCCAAACATGGACCAACCCGGAGCTGGCCCGGTTTTTTGTGCGCAAAGGCTGGCAGGTGTTTTACCCGCAGCGGCGCGGACGCGGCAAGTCTGATGGACTGTACGACGAAGGCTTTGAAGCCAACCGGTCGCGTTATTCGTGCGAGCCCGCGCTGAGCCTGCCGGGCATGGAACGCGCCCTGGCTGACCTGGATGTGGTGATGGCGCATGTGCGGACGCGCAGTGATGTCGATGCCACGCGCATGCTGATAGGCGGCGTTTCTCGCGGTGGCATTCTCTCGACGGTTTATGCCGGCACCCGACCCAGCCCGTTTCTGGGCGTGATCAATTTTGTAGGCGGATGGGTCGGGGACCAATGCCCGCGTGCGGAGGAAGTCAACACCGTGTCATTCAAGCGCGGCGCAGCTTTCGCCAAGCCGGTCTTGTGGCTGTATGGCGATAAAGACCCGTACTATTCACTGCGCCACAGCCGCATGAACCTCGACGCTTTCACGGCCGCCGGCGGCAAGGGCCGCTTTGTGAGTTATGCCCCACCCACCGGCCAAAACGGCCACGCCATTTACGCCTTTCCGGGCCTATGGCAATCTGATCTGGATGGATATCTGGCTCAGGTGCTACCGGCACGCTAGCTGTTCATTTCAGATCCTTTCGCGCGCGGGGCATGGATCCCGGATCAGGTCCGGGATGACATGCGTGGCCGTGTGTATACGGCAGGCCGAGACCGCGATAAAAGCGGGAGCTTGCGTCCGCTATTTCAGCGTCTTGACCGAGCAGGTGCCGATCGGATGCACCTCAATCCCCCACCCAATGTGTTCTCCGAGCGTCGCCGCGGGATGTAACGAGGCGATCTGTATGGCTTCGTCCTTGCTGGCTGCTTCGATGACAAAAAAGCCGCCCACCAGCTCCTTGGCTTCGGCATACGGCCTGTCGGTCATCTGCGGCTGCAGATCTCTTTTATGCTTTCACACGTTCAAGCATGAAGGGCACCACAATCTTTTCGATGGCCAGCAACAGCCGCTGCTCCCCTGCCAGGAAAGCCTTAACCGGCTCTGGGTAGTGCTGGTTTTCTGCCTCTATGCTCGCCCGCACCGCCGCCAGCGCCTCTGGCAGGGCAGTGGCAATCGTGTCCAGTTCGCGTTCACTGATGCGGCGGTTCAAACCAAGGACGTCACCTGCCTCCAGCACGGCCTGGCGCGTCACCTGGCCGAACTTGGTGGCGCCGGGCAGGGAAATCATCAGATCGACCTCAGGCCAGGTGGCTCGCTGGTCGGCAAAAGCCTTGGTGCGGTAAACGGAGGTGGCCAGCATGTCGTATGGCGGCGCAAGGTCGAAGCCCTCGGCGCTGACCGTGAAAGACACATTCTTGAGGTGGTTGTCGTCGTTGCCGATCAGCAGGTTGAACACCAGCCAGCGGTACAGGCGCAGGCGTGCGGCGGCGCGGCCACGGCAATGCGTTAGGCACTCGGCCAGGGTCTGCAAACTGGCCGCCGTATTTTTGAAGTTGCGTGACTTGTTAAGCAGCTGGCACGCGTCGATGACATGCAGTCGCCGGGTTTGGCCCTGCGCGTCGGTGGTGCGGTCAAAGCGCTTTATGAGGTAAACAGGTTGGGGCACATAGCGGCGGTCAACCGTCGGTGAGCCCAGGCCCAGCCTGGCACCCAGGCGCTGCATGGCGTATTCGTTGATGACCGAGGACGGGTAGTCATCACTGAGGTGATCAGGCTTCAGCAGATGGGTGGAGGGTTCATTGCCCACCGGTTCATACAGCTGTTCGTTGCGGTAAACCACCAGCAGCTTGTGCTGGGCGCCGGCAACGGACATGCGCTTGGGTGCGCCGGTACTGAGGGACTGGCGCGGCAAGTCGCGTATGCGCTGGCTCAGCTCCGCGTCGGGCAGTGGTTTGAGGCCGCCGCCAGCCGGAGGCGGCACGCCAGGTGCCAGCAAAACGAGTGAACCCGCGGACTCAGCGCCCAGGTATTCGAGCAGCGCGAAGGCATCGTCGCCCTTGATGCCCGACTCCTTGAGGAGTGCCTCGCGCAGGGTTTCTTCGGGCAGGAGGTTGTCGAAGTACCACTGCACCGGGCGCAAGCTGCCGCCGTCCTGGTGCAAGCCTTTGACACGGCTGAGTGCCGGCGACAGGTCAAACCCCTGCGGTGCCTGCATCCATTCGGCGGTGTATTCAAACTGCCAGAGATCGTCGCCCTCGCGGAGGGTGCCCACCTGCTGGTCATTGAGCCAGACATCCAGCGTCCGCATGCTTCAGCCCTGCCCTGCCGCAGCTGAGGTTTTTCGGGTGGCCCTGTTTTTTTTGTGGGGGTGGGCAACGCGTTTGGCTTGCAGCAAGGCCAGCTCCGCCGCGGATTGCTCCGGAATATCGACTGAAACGCGCAAGCCCATTTCGCCCAGCACCTTGAGCACCAGCCCCAGACGCACCGTGTCTTTGCCCAGTTCCACATCCGAAGCAAACTGCTTGCTGACCCCCGTCAGGGCGGCCATGTCTTCAAGGCGCACTTTCTGGCTGCGCCGCACCGCACGAAGGGCCAGGCCCAGGTCTTGAACGGAATGAACAGGTATTTGCATAAAAATCCTTTGATTGCAGGATTTTTATGCCATCAGGATGTTTCAGTCAAGAAAATCCTGAGATTGCAGGATTGGATTGGAGCAACACGCGTGAATCCAAAATCCTGCGATTGCAGTTTTTCGAGAAATTTCAAGGCCTTTGATTGTGAATATCCTTCGATTGCAGGATATTTAATCATCCGGTGGATGCGGCCATTGGAGCCGCGTCAGGGGTCCGGGCAAGACACATTGCGGCCGCCGCATGCCACGCCTGAACGGCAAAACCTCGGCTACTTTTGTGTCTTGACCGAACAAGTGCCAATCGGGTGCAGCTCGATGCCCCAGCCAATGTGTTCACCCAGCGTGGCCGCGGGATGCAGCGACGCGATGCGTATCGCTTCTTCCTTGTCGGCCGCCTCGATGACAAAAAAGCCGCCCACCAGTTCCTTGGCTTCAGCATAAGGCCCGTCGGTCAGTTGCGGTTTCCCGCCGCGCGGGCGCATGCCGAAGGTGGCTTTCGGCCCTTCGAGCGAGCCGCTCCAGACGAGCTTGCCAGTTTGTGCCAGTGCCGCGTCCTTGGCGGGCAAGGCCGCCACCAGCGCCTGCATGTCGGCGGGCGCCATGGCGTCCATTTTTTCGGGGTCGTAATAAGCGAGGCAGAGGAATTGCATGAGAGGTCCTTTTACTGAAGATTGTTGAAGGTCACACCCTGATGACGAACGGCTGGACAGTGTTTCGACATGACATTTCACAGCGCCCATGAAAAAAGGCTTCCACCCGGGAAGCCTTTTTCTTGAGCGAAGCAGAAGTTGCCTTCAGCCCGCCACGTCCTCGGTCACTTTTTCGGTGATGCCAATGCGGTCCAGCGCGTCGGCCAGGTTGGCCACGGTCTTGTCCACGTTGTGCCACTTGTCCAGGCCGAACAGGCCGATGCGGAAGGTCTTGAAGTCGGGGCCTTCGTCGCACTGCAGAGGCACGCCGGCGGCGGTTTGCAGGCCTTCGGCCAAAAACTTCTTGCTCGACTGGATCTCGGGGTCGGTGGTGTAGCTGACGACGACGCCGGGGGCCTTGAAGCCTTCGGCGGCGACGCTGGGCAGGCCGCGCGATTCAAACAGCTTGCGCACCTTGCTGCCCAGGTCCACCTGCTCGGCCTTGACCTTGGCAAAGCCGTAGGTTTTGGTCTCCTGCATGGCGGCGCGCAGGCGGGTCAGCGCGTCAGTGGGCAGGGTGGCGTGGTAAGCGTGGCCGCCACCTTCATAGGTTTCCATGATCTGCAGCCACTTTTTCAGGTCGCAGGCAAAGCTGGAGCTGGTGGTGCCGTCGATGGCGGCGCGGGCACGCTCGCTGAGCATGACCATGGCGCAGCAGGGGGAGCTGCTCCAGCCTTTTTGCGGGGCCGAGATCAGGATGTCCACGCCGGTGGCTTTCATGTCCACCCACATGGCGCCGGAGGCGATGCAGTCGAGCACGAACAAGCCCCCCACGGCGTGCACGGCTTCAGCCACGGCCTTGAGGTAGTTGTCGGGCAGGATCATGCCGGCGGCGGTCTCGACGTGCGGGGCAAACACGACGGCGGGTTTTTCTTTGGCAATCGCGGCCTGGACTTCAGCAATCGGTGCGGGCGTCCACGGGGCCTGCGCGCCCTTGCTGGTCTGGCGCGCCTTGAGCACGGTGGACGAGGCGGGGATATTGCCCATGTCAAATATCTGCGTCCAGCGGTAGCTGAACCAGCCGTTGCGGATCACCATGACGTGTTTGCCGTGAGCAAACTGGCGGGCCACGGCTTCCATGCCGTAGGTGCCGCTGCCGGGGACCAGCACGGCGGAGTGCGCGCCGTAAACTTCCTTGAGGATGCTGGAGATGTCGGTCATCACGCCCTGGAAGCTTTTGGACATGTGGTTGAGCGCGCGGTCGGTATAGACCACCGAGAATTCGAGCAGACCATCGGGGTCCACGTTGGGCAGCAATCCAGGCATAAGGGTTTACTCGGAGTAGTTGGAAAAATGTCGGGTTGGCAGCTTAGCACGGCAGGCCTGCCGCTGCAGGCGCTGTGCCATGCCGCCCCGCAGCCCCAACAGGGGCATTCCCGCGCCTTTCAGCGCCCCGCTGCCCTGTAAAGTCGGGCGAGGCAAGGCGGGCGGTGGCAGGCGCCATCAGACCCCGGCGGATCTGCCGCACAGCAAAGGAAAAACGGATATGGCCAGGCTCGTGTTCGGAATGAATCAGTCGCTGGACGGCTATGTGGACCATACGGCGTTTGCGCCCGGCCCCGCGCTGTTCCAGCACTTTATCGAGGAGGCCGAGGGTCAGACGGGCAGCGTTTATGGTCGCCAGATGTATGAAATCATGCGTTACTGGGACGACGAACATCCCGAGTGGGATGCCCCGGAGCGCGCCTTTGCGGCGGCGTGGCGCAAGCAGCCGAAATGGGTGGCCTCCCGCACCTTGAAGTCGGTCGGCCCCAACGCCACGCTGCTGGGCCAGGACCTGGAGGGCGCGATCCGCCAGCTGAAGGCCGAACGCGATGGCGAGATCGAAGTCGCCGGCCCGGCGCTGGCGCACAGCCTGACCCAGCTGGGCCTGATCGATGAATATCGCATCTACCTGCACCCGGTGGTGGTGGGCCAGGGCAAGCCGTATTTCGCCGGACCGCGGCCGCGGCTGCGCCTGGTGGGCAGCGACCGGATGGCCGAGGATGTGATCCGCCTGACTTACGTGCCCGCCTGAACCGTGAGCTTCAGCCGCGATTCGCTATTACTTTGATAGCTGCTTGCGCCCGCCGGACAAGGGCTGGAGGCCGATTTGATGCATAACTTCCCGCCGGAAAGCAAAAAGCCTCCCGCAGGAGGCTTTTTGCAGAAAGCGCTGCCGCTGCTTACTTCTTGCGGGCAGCAACGGCTTTTTCAGCCGCATTGACGAGGTCGGCACCCACGGTACTCTTCCACTTGTCATACACCGGGCGGGTGGCCTTGACGAAGGCTTCACGCTCGGCGGGCGTCAGTTGCGTCACGGTCACGCCCATGCCGGCGATGTCCTTGAGCACGGGCTTGCCTTCTTCCACCAGGCCTTTGCGGGCGATGGCGATTTCCTGCTTGCCGGCGTCGATGGCGGCCTGGCGCACGATGGCCTGGTCGGCCTTGCTCCAGGAAGCAAAGACTTCCTTGTTGACCACGAAGATCAGCGGATCAGCCACATAACCCCAGGTGGTCACAAACTTCTGGCCCACGGTGTGCATCTTCAGCACGGTGAACAGAAAGAGCGGGTTTTCCTGGCCGTCCACGGCGCCGCTGGACAGCGCGGGCTGCGCATCGGCCCAGCTCATTTGCGTGGGGTTGGCGCCCAGCGCGGTGAACATGTCCGAGAAGATCGGCGAGCCGACCACGCGGATTTTCATGCCCTTGAGGTCGGCCGGCGACTTGATCGGACGCTTGGAGTTGGTCACCTCGCGGAAACCGTTTTCACCCCAGGCCAGCGGCTGAACACCGGCCTTGGTCAGCGTGTCAAAAATCTGCTTGCCGACCGGGCCTTGCGTCAGCGCGTCGATGGCGGCGTAGTCGGGCATCAGGAAAGGCAGCGAGAACAAATTGAGCTGCTTGACCTGCGGCGACCAGTTGATGGTCGAGCCGACGGCCATGTCGATCACGCCCTGGCGCAGCGCGCTGAACTCGCGCGTCTGGTCGCCCTGGATCAGCGACACGCCGGGGTACAGCTTGATGTTGATGCGGCCGGCGGTGCGCTCCTTGACGAGGTCGGCCCAGATCTTGCCGGCCTGGCCCCACGGCGTGGGCGGGCCCAGCACCAGCGACATGCGGTATTCAGCCTTGTAGGCGGCCTGCGCCATGGCGCCCGTGCCGAAGGTCAATGCGGTTGCGGCCAGGGCCAGGCCCAGCAGGGTGCGGCGGAATTTCATGGAGTCTCCTTTTGGTTGGATAAGCGAACTGACAAAAAAACGGACGAACTAGTAGCCCAGCTTGCGCGGCAGCCACAGCGCAAGCTCGGGGAAGGCGATGACCAGCACCATCACCACGGCCATCGAGAACAGCATCCAGCCGACCCAGCGCACCGTGGATTCCATCGGCACCTTGGCAATGCGGCAGGACACCATCAGGTTGACGGCCAGCGGCGGCGTGAACTGGCCCAGCGCGACCTTGAGCGTGAGGATGACGCCGAACCAGACCGGGTCCCACTTGTAGTGATTGACGATAGGCAGCAGCAGCGGCACGAAGATCAAAAAGATGGAAACGCCGTCGAGAAACATGCCAACCGTGACCAGCATCAGGATCAGCAGCGCCAGCACGCCGTATTCGCCCAGGCCGGAGTTGACGATGGCCCGCGTGACCGGGTCGATCACGCCCAGCGTGGACAGCGAATAGGCAAAGATGCCGGCCAGCGACACCACCAGCAGGATCACGGCCGAGAGTTCACCCGACTCGCGCAGGATGATGAACAGGTCGCGCACCTTGATGGTCCGGTAGATC